>JAMXCX010000040.1 GCA_024542985.1 Candidatus Omnitrophota bacterium
CAACGAAGGGAATGAAGACGATCCTGACAAGCCTCTGTTTACGAACCTGGCCGATGGGTTTTACGGAGATATCCCCGGCTCAAAGACAGCCAAATGGCAGGTACCAAAAATTTCTGAATTTCCTTATTCACTCGACCAGCTTGTAACCCGAAGCGGTAAGCAGATACAAAATATGCCTCATCTTGGAGATCGTCCTCTTGATTCTGATGAAAGAAACAAGCTGGAACGAGAAGGCCTCTGCCTATCCTGTCATCAGCACTACGATACCGATATGTGGGAGCGCATTCGAGAGAAACTAAAAGAGGCTTTGAAAGAAGAAGGCAAAAATGTCAGCAAAGAGGATGAGGGCAAGGCTCTCACACCAGAACTTCACGACAAAGCCGTGGAGACACTTCTCAAAGCCTTCGGGGAGGAAAAAGGAGAAAAAAATAGGTGAAACATAAAATTATCAATTCGCCCCTATTCAAATTTATCAGTTCTGTAAAGTTATTTATATTTTTATGTGTTATTATAACTCTTGCTTTAGTTCTTGGAACTGTCATCCTACAGAATGCTCCGCCAAATCACTATCTGGCAAAGTACGGTAAAGCAACCTACGAGCTGTTTAAATCGTTTAAGTTGACAGATATCTATAGAGCTTGGTGGTTTATAGCTTTGCTTTTTCTCTTAGCTTTTAATATTTTCACCTGCGCGTTAAAGAAATTTTCTTTAAGCTTAAACAGAATAGGTTCGACTTTTATCCATTTTGGCATAGTTATTATCCTTGCTGGAGCAGCGGTAAGTGCGATAGGTTCAGAAAGAGGTTTAATGGGCTTAAGAGAAGGCGAAAGCAAAGACACATTTTCTATCGGGCATACACAGAAGAAATTGGGATTTAAACTCTACCTAAAAGATTTTATTTTGGAAGAAGAAAATTCTTTTTACAGAGATAAACTAATTGTTGAATTTCAAGATAGAGATATTACCGTAGATTTTCCTATCAACCTAAATAAAGAATACAATATCGAAGATTCAAGCTATCAGCTTAAGATTTTAAGATACATTCCTGACTTTTCTATGGATATCACTACAAAGGAGGTATTTAGTAAATCTGATCAACCCCATAATCCCGCTATTGAGGTTGAGGTTGTCAGTCCTGCAGGAGAAGGCCGTCAGTGGGTATTTGCTAAGTTCCCGGGGATAAATATGGGTAACAAGGCTAGTACGAACCTAAAATTGACATACGTCCATCAAACATTATCTACAAATATCATTGATTTCAAAAGTAAGCTAGTTATTTTTGATAATGGCGAAATAGTTAAGACCAAGACCATAGAGGTCAATGACCCTCTTCAGTATAAAGGATATACGTTTTATCAGGCAGATTATAACCCAGATGACCTCACCTGGACCGGTATTCAGGTAGTAAAAGACCCCGGTGTTCCTTTAGTCTATGCAGGTTTTTGTACTTTTATTCTCGGGCTATTGTTTACTTTTTATGGTAAGCCGTTCTTAAATAAAAAAGGAAGGTAAAAAAATGAATACGCTGCTTTTTAATATTACCCTGGTCTCTTATATGCTGGCTCTTATTTTTTATGCCGTTTGCGCAATCTTTAAAAAGGAAGGTTTAGGTTTATTTGCCCGAGGTATATTAATTCTGGGTTTATTTAATCATACGGCGGCAATTTTTGTGCGCTGGGTTGCTGCTGGGCGTCCACCATTCAGCAATATGTACGAATCGCTGATTATTTTTTCTTGGGCACTGATACTTATTTATCTTATCGTAGAGATTATCTACAGGATCAGGATACTTGGCATTTTTGTTTCTATCCTTGCCTTATTAATCTTGGCATCTGCATCCGGGCTGGATAGTAGCATCAAACCGTTAATGCCTGCTTTACAGAGCAACTGGCTAGTTATTCATGTGCTTGTCTGTTTTATTGGGTATGCTGCCTTTGCCATTTCCTTTGTCTCGAGTATTATGTATTTAATTTTATATAAAAGAGAAGCATTTGAGCCCGGCGGGCGGCCGTTAAATACCAGTCTCGATACGATTACCTATAAAACTATTACCTTTGGGTTTTTATTTTTGACCTTAGGTATTATAACCGGAGCAGTATGGGCTAACCGGGCTTGGGGACGGTATTGGGGATGGGATCCCAAGGAGACTTGGGCCTTGATTACCTGGTTTATTTACGCCTTTTATCTGCACATGCGTATGCTTAAAGGATGGAAAGAAGTCAAAGGAGCATGGGTGGCCATATTGGGATTTTTAGCAGTCATCTTTACTTATATAGGAGTGAATTATTTATTGCCGGGATTGCATAGTTATATAAAGTAAGAAACGAATCCCGTTAGAAATAGGGTGTCGATGGTAACCGTTACTGTTGAACTTTTAAGGATATATTTATAACGGGGTAAAGGTATTTCTGTGGAATATAATATTGCTGTTATTGGCTTGAATCATAAAACATCTCCTATCGAGGTACGAGAAACCGTTTCATTTACTATTTCTCAAAGAGAAGGTTTCTTGAAAAAATTAAAAACTTTTTATCCTTTTGGGGAGTTCGTAATATTATCAACCTGCAATAGAGTAGAGATATATATCGGAAGCAGGCAGGAAGAAATAGATATAGCAAGAATCATATTTTTATTAGCGTCTTATCATAACATTTCTCGGAAGCAAGTTTCTCCCTTTATTTATACCTATGCTGCAGATGAAGCGATAAGTCACCTTTTTGAAGTTGCAGTAGGGATTGATTCTCTAGTTATTGGTGAAACTCAAGTTTTAGGCCAGATGAAAAAGAGTTACCAGCAGGCTCTTGGGTTAGGAATTACAGGAAAGGTGCTTAATATGGCTTTTCAGCGGGCATTCGCCGTGAGCAAGAAAGTACGTGTCTTAACAAAAATTAGCGAGGGCAATGTATCTATAAGTTCTATTGCCTGCCAGTTAGCCGAAGAGGTTTTAGAAGATTTTTCAGAAAAAAAGGTTTTACTGGTTGGAACAGGGAAAATAGGAAGGCTTACCCTTAAATCGTTACGGGACAGGGGAGCAAGTACTATATTCGTTTCCAGCCGAAGTTACGAGAAAGCAAAAATTTTAGCAGAAGAATTTAAGGGAGTGGCGGTAAGACTCGAAGAAATAGATGATTTTATAGTAGATACGGATGTTGTGATAAGCGCTACTTCTGCTCCCCATTGCATATTGCATTCCGATATGGTGAAAAGAATTATGGCAAAGCGGAATAACCGGCCGATATTCTTAATAGATTTAGCCGTTCCCCGTGATATTGATCCTGCAATAAGTAAAATTCCAACTGTGCATCTTTATAATGTTGACTCTTTAAAGAGAACCGCAGAAGAGAATATGAAAAAGAGAGAGAAAAAGATTTCTCATTGCAAAGAGATTATCGCTGAAGAAACAGAGCTTTTTATGAAACAAAGAATTGAATATCTCTTTGCAAGGATGGTTGTGAATATTTTATAAGATTATATTGACAGAAAAATAAACCTACCTATAATAGTTAGTAATCCTAACGAGTTCCGATTGAAAAAATACCGGCACAGGACCGTGTTTGCAATTACTTTATTCTGCAAATATCAACAATGTACTGACTTTCTTGAGCGTTGAGAAGCGCAACAACGTTAGTCCTATGGAACAGAAAATAATTTCAGCCATTGAAAAATTATCCCGGGCCTGGCGATTTTTACTTTGGGAAGTCGGAAAAAAATACGGCCTAACCCCCTTGCAAATCCAAATTCTTGATTACCTTTCTTTATCTTACGCTAGTTCTTCCAGCGTAACTAAAATTTCCCAAGAATTCGGTCTTACCAAAGCCACAGTGAGCAGCGTTATAAAAACTTTGACTAAGAAAAAACTAGTTTTGCGTAATATTGACCGGAATGATAGGCGCAAACAAATTATATTTTTAACCCCTTCTGCGAAAGCGTTGATTGTTGAACTATCTTCTTGGAGCAGCGACATTAAGAAACAATTGGCTAAATTCAACAATTTAGCTAAGGAAAACACATTTGTCTTTTTAATTGAATTTATTACTCTTTTGCAAGAGGCCGGAATTATAAGCGCTGCCCGGACATGCATTAACTGTGGGAATTTTTTACCTAATTTCCATTCCCAAGAGCCTAATTTGCATCATTGTAAATTGTTAAATCAATCAAAGGCACCTTGGGATTTACAACTTGATTGTCAAGCACATATACCTAAAAAAAATCCTGTTGAGCAATTGCAGCTGCTTAAAATTTAAGGCATTTTGTAAAAGTTATTTAAATATATACTCTACCTAAAAGAGCGATTAAGCCTATGTGCGGAGCCGATAGAGATAAAGTAAATAATCAGCCTAAAGGTTTAAATTTGACTCGCCGGCGTTTCTTAAAGGTTTCCCTTACTTCTTTCGCCGGGCTCTTGATAAGCGAACCGCTCCTGGCAGCCCTAAAATTTGTCCCTGAAATAGACAATCCTCTTCAATTTTATCCTGACCGGGGATGGGAAAAAATATACCGCGATCAATTTAAATACGATTATACCTACCATTTTTTATGCGCCCCTAATGATACCCATAATTGTCTGCTTAAGGCCTATGTTAAGAATGATGTTATTACCAGGATTGGCCCCAGCTACGGATACGGTAAAGCCAAAGATCTTTACGGCAATCAAGCTTCTCATCGCTGGGAGCCGCGGGTTTGCAATAAGGGCTTGGTTTTAAATCGCAGAATTTATGGGCCGCGCCGGGTAAAATACCCTATGGTTAGAGCTGGCTTTAAAAAATGGGTTGAGGCGGGATTTCCCCGAGCAAGTAACGGCCGTCCTCATGAGAAATATTTTCAACGTGGTAAAGAAAATTTCATAAAAGTATCCTGGGAGGAGGCTTTTAATATTACTGCCAAAGTTTTAGAAAATATTGCCGCAACTTATAGCGCAGATAAGGGGCAGCATTTACTAAGGCTTCAAGGCTATGACCCCGATACAATTACTGCAACTCAAGGGGCAGGAACCCAAGTGCTTAAATTTAGAGGCGGTATGCCGCTCTTAGGCATTACCCGGGTTTTCGGTATGTATCGATTAGCAAATTCTTTAGCTTTGCTAGATACCCATGTCCGCGGTGTCAGTGCCGATAAAGCCTTAGGTGCCAGAGGATTTGATAATTATACTTTTCATACCGACCTTCCTCCCGGTCATCCTATGGTGACCGGACAACAGACTGTCGATTTTGATTTAGTAACTGCTGAAAATGCGGCTTTGATTATTCCCTGGGGAATGAATTGGATATCTACAAAAATGCCGGATGCTCATTGGCTAACTGAAAGCAAAGTTAAAGGCTCAAAAATTATATCGGTAACAGTTGAATATTCATCAGTAGCTTCAAAATCGGACGAAGTCATTATTATTCGGCCGGCAACTGATACTGCTTTTGCCTTAGGTTTAGCTCACGTGATGATTAAAGAAAAATTATACGATGACGAATATGTAAAGAGCCGGACTGACCTTCCTTTTTTAGTGAGGATGGATAATCTTAAGCTTTTAAGGGCCGAGGATGTTATCGAGGGCTTTAGGCCGCCCCAAACCCGAAGAGATACCGTAGTGATTAAACACGGCCAAAAGGCTCCTTCGCCTATTGGTGCCGGCGGAAAACAATGCATATCTCAAAAATTATTAGAAGAGTGGGGGAGCTTTGTAGTTTGGGATAAAAATAAAAATTCTTTTGCTGCCGTAACCCGCGATGATACCGGTAAATATTTTAACGCCAAAGGAATAGACCCGGATCTTTTCGCTGAACAAGAAATAGAAATCAAGGGCAAAAAAGTCCGGGTTCGAACAGTTTTTAATCTTACATCCGAATATATCTTGGATAATTTTGACCCTGATACTGTCTCAGAAATTACCTGGGCGCCTAAAGAAGCGATCCTAAGCTTAGCCCGTCAAATTGCTGCCAATAAAGGAAAAACTCTCATTGCCGTGGGCATGGGGCCAAATCAATTTTTCAACGGAGACCTTAAAGACCGGGCCCTGTTTCTTGTCTGCGCCTTTACCCGTAATATCGGTACTCATAGCGGTAATATCGGCAGTTATGCCGGTAATTACCGGGCAGCCTATTTTGATGGAATGGCTCACTATATAAAGGAAGACCCGTTTAACATCCAACTTGATGAGAAAAAACCGGTAAAAATAAAAGGGTATTTTAAGTTTGAGTCTGCCCACTACTATAACCATGATTCAAAGCCCTTACGTGTAGGTAACAAAAACTTTACCGGAAAAACCCATATGCCTACGCCCACTAAGTCTTTGATGTTTTGTAACGCCAATTCAATTCTCGGCAATATAAAAGGGCATTATGATGTTGTAATAAATGTATTACCTAAAATAGAATTTATCGGTGTAAGCGAATGGTGGTGGACTGCCAGCTGTGAATATGCCGATGTTGTTTTTGCTGTTGATTCCTGGGGTGAATTTAATTATCCCGATGCCACTGCCTCGGTAACTAATCCCTTTTTGCAGATGTTTCCGCGCTCGCCTCTCAAAAGGCTGCATGATACCAAGGGCGATATTGAAGTTTTCGCCGGAGTTGGTGAAGCCTTTGCTAAAAATCTTAATGATCGGCGATTTCGAGATTACTGGAAATTTGTCAGAGAAAAAAGAGTAGATGTGTATTTACAGAGAATTTTCGACCATACTTCTATGGCTAAAGGGTACAATGTAAATGAATTGGAGGAGAAATGCAAGAAGGGAGTGCCGGCATTATTAATGAGCCGTACTTATCCTAAGATAGTAGGCTGGGAGCAGGCTCATGAAGATAAGCAATGGTATGGTAAGACAGGACGACTGGAATTTTATCGGGATGAGGACGAATTTATCGAGTACGGAGAAAATTTGCCCGTATTTCGTGAAGCTATTGACGCGACTTTTTACGAGCCTAATGTTATTGTGGCTAAAAAACATGCCGCAATCCGGCCTTATCCTCCGGAAAAATACGGTCTGGCGCGCGATGATCTCTCCGGTGAAGTGCGGCAAGTAAGAAATATTGTTTTAACCCCTAAGCAGTTGATGCAATCACAACATCCTCTTATGAGCAAGGGTTTTACCCATATTTATTTAACTCCCAAGTATCGTCATGCCTCTCATACTATGCCGGTAGATGTTGATATTATTGCCGTATGGTTTGGGCCTTTCGGGGATCCTTACCGTAAAGATAAACGTATGCCTTGGGTCGGTGAAGGATATGTTGATATAAATCCTTATGATGCAAAAAAACTGGGCATTGAAGACGGCGATTATGTTTGGGTTGATGCTGATCCCGAAGATAGACCTTACCGGGGTAAAAAAATAAAAGGAAGTAAAGAATACCAACTTTCTCGTTTGATGTTACGGGCACGGTATTACTGGGGGATTCCTTCTACAGTCAGCCGTTCCTGGTTTCATATGTACGGGGCGACCTACGGCTCGGTAGAAGGACATCTTACAAACAAAGACGGTTTAGCCCGGAATCCCCGGACTGGCTATCAGGCAATGTATCGTTTTGGTTCTCACCAAAGTGCAACTCGAAGTTGGCTGCGTCCAACCTTGATGACTGATAGCTTAGTGCGTAAGGATACTATTGGGCAAGTTATTTCCACAGGTTTTGCTCCCGATGTTAATTGTCCCAATGGTGCGCCCCGGGAAAGTTTTGTTAAGTTCACTAAGGCCGAGGATGGTGGCTATAACAATGAAAAAATATGGCGCCCGGCTCGATTGGGATTGAGACCAACCTATACCAATAAAGTCATGAAGGCATTTCTCCAGGGAGGTTATATTACATGAGTCATAAAGTGTATAATTGGCAGCTTAAACGCAAGATGAAGTATAAGTATCCTCAGGTGCGTCCCCAAAGGCAGGTAGCCTGGGTTTTTGATACTAATAAATGTATTGCTTGTCAAACCTGTACTTTTGCCTGTAAAAATGCCTGGACTTCGGGTAAGGGGCAAGAATATATGTGGTGGAATAACGTGGAAACTAAGCCTTGGGGATTTTATCCTTTAGGCTGGGACGTACGCATTCTTGAAAAATTAGGGGCTCAAAAATGGAGAGGTGATACTTATAAAGGTGATACTATTTTCGAAACTCCCGGATACGGAGAAGAAACCCTGGGGTTTATACCGGATGATGATGATTATATGTATCCCAATATCGGTGAAGACGAAGGGTCGGTAGCGGTTAAAAAAGGGGAATATATAAAAGTACCGCATCAGCCTTGGATGTTTTATCTCCAGCGCATTTGCAATCATTGTACTTATCCGGCCTGCCTAGGCTCTTGTCCCCGTAAATCGATTTATAAACGCAAAGAAGACGGAATAGTTCTTATTGATCAAAAGAGATGCCGGGGATATCAAGAGTGTGTAAAGGGTTGCCCTTATAAGAAATCTTTTTTCCGGGCCAGTACTAAAAAATCAGAAAAATGTATTTCTTGTTACCCGGCTGTAGAAAAAGGTAAGCAGACCCAATGTGTTCAGAATTGTATTGGAAAAATTCGTTTGTTTGGCTATAAGAGTAAATGGCGTAGTCCCCGGGCAGATAATCCTATCGATTATTTGGTGCATATCGCAAAAATAGCTTTGCCGCTATATCCGCAGTTTGGGCTTGAGCCAAATGTTTATTATATTCCACCGGTTAACGTTCCGGAAAATTTTAATAAGCAGTTGTTTGGTCCCGGAGCTAGGCGAGCGGTCCAGATGTATGGCCGGGCCGCAAAGGATAAAAAATTAATTGGCATCTTAATGCTAATGGGTTGTACAGATAAAATAATTCATAGCTTTAAAGTAAAAGGTGATTTGGCCCGGGGATTTGCCTATGGTTACGATGAAAAGGGAAGAGAAATCATCAAAGTCCCATTAAAGGAACCGATAATAATTAGGAAGCAGCATGATAAGCAAAGAGATGTTCGGCGGATTAGCATAACCTAGTTGATATATTTTATGGAAAAAAATTCAACAAATTCGATAACTTATGATAGGGAGAGGATGCTGGATTATAAAATATTTTCTGCCGGTTTCTCTTATCCCGATGATTCTTTTTTTAAATATTTTCCTAATTTAAGCAATCAGCGAGAAAAGATAATTGCTGAGTATGACCTGTTGTTCCGCAACAAAGGACTCTGGTTGTATACCACAGAATATACTTCTAAAGGTACATTTCAGGCAGCGCAGCACCTTTGCGATATCGCGGGGTTCTATAAGGCTTTTGGACTGAATGTTGATAAGGATCGTCCGGATTCTCTCGGGACAGAATTTGAATTTATGCATTTTCTAATTTTTAAACAAATATATGCGGGGGAGAAAAAAATAAAATGCTATCAAGAGAAAGTATCACTATGTTTGGATGTGCAAGGCAAATTTTTTAGTGAATATTTGTATCCGGGGGCAAAGGCAATTGCCGAGAAAATACTTTTTCAAAATAGAAAAAGTGTTTACGGAGATATTGCCAGGGAGATGCTTATCTTTTTAGAGGAAGAAAACAAATTTTTCGCAAAACTCTCCAGCCCTGCGCAAAAAGTATTATAACCGACACTAAGCTGAAAATAGTATGAAGAAAATTTTTATAATTTCTTTGATTGTAATTGCAGTACTTTCTTTTTCCCTGCTTGTTTACAAAGGTGTTAAACAGGCTCGAGGTATTCCTACAGTGGTCAAAGAAAAAAAAATGCCTATTGTAGAAGTTCCGTTTGTTAACAACCATATTGACTTAAGCAGTGGTATCGGCCGTCAGTTTTGGGATATGAGGCCGGCAACGAAAATTGAACTTATATACCAGCTAATGGTTATTCCCTGGCCCAAGGCAAGTGTTCCTTATGTAAAGGTAAAATCTTTTCATAACAAAGAGGATATATATTTTTACTTGGAGTGGCCTGATGATACTCAGGATAGCGGCGCTGACATAAAGAATTTTTCTGATGCCGGGGCAGTAATGTTTCCCTTGGGCAAAAAGGTTGTGACTCAGAGTTTGATGATGGGTTTTCTAGGTAAGGCTAACATTTGGCATTGGAAAGCCAACCAGGATAGAGAATACTGGTTAGGGAAAAGCACAGAGGCTAAAGTTTATGTCGACTTTTATTATCCTTTTGAGGAGCAGGAGTTGTTTGCTGTTTCCAAAGAAAAATTTGATTCGGCAGTAAATGACCTTGTGGCTATACGGGTAGGGACTATTACCCGGAAACCTATCCAAAATATAAAAGGCAGGGGTACATATAACAAGGGGATTTGGAGAGTGGTTTTTAAACGAACTCTTAAGGCCGAAGACGCAGAAGTGGATGCAGAATTTGCTTTCGGCAAGAAACTCTGTGCTTTCGCTATTTGGAACGGTTCTAAAGGAGACCGGGGAGGGAGAAAATCAATCTCTAACTGGGTGGACTTAAGGATAAGATAATGAATGTTATATTTTTGAGATTAAAATTACAAATTTGTTTGATTGTTGCTATGGTTTTATCGGGAGGGTTATTTGCTAGTTACTGTTATGCCCAGGAAGAGAAGTTTTTTGAAATTAAAGCTAAGAAATTTTCCTATACGCCTCATAAGATTATCGTGAATAAAGGCGATAAAGTAACCCTTCGCCTGGTAAGTGAGGATGTAACCCATGGTTTATATATAGATGGTTATGGATTGGAGACCAAAGCTCATCCCGGACAAGACGGCAGTATTACTTTTGTTGCTGGAAAAACCGGCAAATTTACTTTCCGCTGCTCGGTTACTTGCGGCGAATTTCATCCTTATATGGTGGGAAATTTAATTGTTGGGCCAAACTATAGGTTTTATGTTTATGTCTTGATGATTTTGGCTATAGGTGTGGGCAGCGGCGTAGTGATATTTCGTAAAAGCAAAGAGTGAATCCCGTTAGAGATACGGTGAATTATGGGTAAAGATAAATTATTTGGTTTAATCGATCTTGATTGGAGATTTGAGCTTACTAAATTTAAGCTAATACGGGTATTATTTAAATCCCGCTGGTTTCCTTTGCTGCTTATTCTTTTTAACCTTTTTATTTTTGTAGTTATTTTGTTGTCTGCTTTTTTGGGTGGCTATTCTGCCGGCAATTATAATTTTGGCATAATGCTTGTCTGGATACTCTGGTGGGTGCTTCTGATGTTGGTATTGGTACCGGTATTTTCCCGGACCTGGTGTATGATGTGTCCTTTTCCAATTTTTGGGGACTGGTTTCAGAGAAGGCGCTTATTCGGTGTAACCCAGGGTAAACTAGCAGGCTTGAACTTGAAATGGCCGAAATTTTTAAAGAATATGTGGATAATGAATATTGGGTTTTTAATCACCACTTTCTTTTCCGGGTTTTTTACAGTCAGGCCCTTAGCTACCTTTATTCTTTTAGGCGGAATAATTTTGCTTGCTTTTGTCTTAGGTTTAATATTTGAAAAAAGAAGTTTTTGTCTTTATGTTTGTCCGGTGTCAGGCTTTCAAGGTTTATATTCTCAATTTGCGGCTTCTGAGATTAGGAGGAAAGATCCGGAAATTTGCCGAAAACATACTCTTAAAACCTGTTATCTAGGCAATGAGAAGGGATATGGTTGTCCTTGGCTGCTTTTGCCCTTTTCTTTTGAGAAGAATACCTATTGCGGGATGTGCCTAGAGTGTTTTAAAACTTGCCCTCATGATAATATGGGGTTTTTTTTAAGGCCGCCGGGAGTTGATATTTTACAGGATACTAAGCGAGAGCCGCGCAGAATCGATGAAGCTTATAAAGCATTCATTATGCTGGGTATCGCGCTTATGTTTTATTCTGTTTTCCAGGGGCCTTGGGGAGTTCTTAAAGATATGGTGCGGGCGACGACTATGAAAGGATACTTAACCTATATCTCTGCGCATGCTCTTTTTAGTCTGGTAATTCTTCCCGGTATTTTTCTTCTTTTTTCCTGGCTTTCGAGAATTTTTAGCGGCAATAAAGATGTTCCTTTGAAAAAAATATTCGTTAGTTTTTCCTATACCTTAATTCCTCTAGGTTTAGGAGTTTGGATTGGGTTTAGCTTTGGAATAATTCTTCCTAACGGCAGCTACATCTTACACATTATTTCGGATCCCTTTGCTTGGGGTTGGAACGTTTTGGGAACGGCAAATTTTCCTTGGACACCGGTTTTTACCGGCCTCTTAGGCTATTTGCAAGGTGCAACTCTTATAGTATTTTATTTGTTTTCTTTAGCTTTAGGCTTTCGAATATCAAAACAGATTTATCCCGAGAAATCTCAAGCTCAGCGAGGCTGGATACCAATACTTGTTTTTTTAACTTTAATAACCCTGATTTTTCTTTGGCTGTTTATAGGCTAATTTTTTAGGATTTTTAATTGAATATTAAGAGGCCGTTTATTAACAACTGAATTATAGAGAGAGTAAAGATGAGCAGAAACGAAATAGTCGCAGTAATACTTATTATTTTGGCAACTTTAGGAACTATTTTTGGGGTATTTGCCATTGAGAAATTTCGTCTGAGTAAATTTTATACCCTCCAGCTCATTGCCCGGGCCCCTGAGCACGGTAATTGGTATCCTCAGGAGTTTACCGTCAGCTATGGCAAGGAAGTAAAACTACTTATCCGTAATATAGAAACAGTTACCCATGGCTTTGCGATTCCGGACTTAGGTGTTGCTGTTAGCGAGATAAAGGCCGGGGAGGTAAAAGCCCTCAGCTTTAGGCCGGATAAGCGCGGAACATTTCCCTTTATGTGTACTGTCTGGTGTTCAGATAGGCATATGGAGATGCGGGGAAAAATAACCGTGGAGTGAAAATAAATAAATAAATAAATTATTTGCTTTTTTATGATTTTTAGATAGAATTAATACAGTTGGCAAGTATAACTTAAATATGATATCCATCCCTTTTAGGGTGCGGTATCTCTGTCGGCACCTGCCTATTGGTAGGTAGAGGCAGGAAGTTTCCCGCTTTTGGCAGGATTATTAGAGGAGGTAAGATGGA
>JAMXCX010000041.1 GCA_024542985.1 Candidatus Omnitrophota bacterium
CAATAATCAATGACCAAACAAGAAGAGTTGGTTATTGGTCATTGATTGCCTGCCAACAGGCAGGCAGGGTTATTGTTTCTTGTATCTTGGTTATTTCCTTAACTCTTACCGTCAGAGGATTTTTTGCGGTAATCATCTACGGCAGCTTTTAATCCTTGTTCGGCTAACAACGAACAATGCATTTTCATCGAAGGTAAGCCCCCTAGTTCATTAGCAACATCCTTATTGGTAACTTTCAAAGCCTCTTCTATTGATTTGCCTTTGACAAGATCAGTTAAAGCCGAAGACGTAGCAATTGCGGCTACGCATCCGAAAGTTTCAAAACTGCAATCGGTAATAACCTCATCTTTCACCTTAATGTAAATCCACATGACATCGCCGCATACTGTGTTTCCAACCTTACCTATCCCGTTAGGATTTTCCATTTTTCCCATATTGTGGGGATTACGGAAATAATCTATTACCTTATTTGTATAGTCATTAGACATACTTAACCATCCTTTCTAAAGCTACCCTGGCCTTATTCATCATATCAACATTAAGCTCTATATTATATTTCTGCTCCTTTAATGAGGCATACACATCCTCTAAGGTAATCTTTTTCATGTTTATGCAAATTTTGGCATTACCCAGAGAATAAAATTCTTTCTGCGGATTATCTTTTTTAAGACGGTGAATTATTCCTTCCTCTGTTCCAATAATAAATTTTTTAGCAGAAGATTCTTTTGCTCTTTTTAATATCCCGGAGGTAGAAAGTACAGAATCAGCTCCCTCTAAAATCTCCTTGCGGCATTCAGGATGCACTATCAACTCAGCATCAGGATGTATTTTACGTGCGCCCTCTAAATCCTTTAATGAAAAGTATTCGTGGACTATACAAAATCCGTCCCAAAGAATTATTTCCTTTTGGGGAACATTCATTTTAACCCATTCTCCTAGATTTCTATCCGGGACAAAAATTATCTTTTTAACCGGAACGTTTCTTACAACTGTAATGGCATTGGCAGATGTACAGCAAACATCGCTTAAAGCTTTGATTTCGGCTGATGTGTTGACATAGCTTACTACCCAGGCGTCAGGATGCTTACTCTTTAACTTCATTAACTCATCCGGTTCAATCATATCAGCTAAAGGACAACCGGCTTCTCTCACCGGCAAGAGAATCTTCTTGTCCGGAGAAAGAATTTTTACAGTCTCAGCCATAAACTTTACCCCGCAAAGAATTATTGCCTTTACTTTTAATTGGCGGGATGTCTTTGCTAAGCCCAGAGAATCTCCTAAAAAATCACCTATATCCTGGATTTGAGGAATCTGGTAATTATGGACCAGGAGGGCAGTATTCTGCTTTTTCTTTAAATCTAAAATTTTTCTCTGTAAGTCATTCACGTCAGTTTTTGCTTTAATCATTTCTTTTTCTGCCAAAACGGAGATATTTTTCTTAAGCGTTCAACTATAGGAGGTAAAACCTCTAAAACCTTGTCAATATCTTTATCACTAGTATACTTTCCCAGGCTAAAACGCAATGAACCATGGGCAATTTCATGCGGCATTCCCATGGCTAAAAGAACATGAGACGGTTCTAAAGAACCGGAAGTGCAAGCAGAACCGCTGGAAGCGCAAATTCCTTCAAAGTCTAAATTTATTAAGATGCTTTCACCTTCAATGTATTTTATGCAAATATTTAATGTATTAGCTAGCCTTTGTTCCGGATGCCCGTTCAGTTTTACTTCAGATATGCTTTTTAAAATCCCCTTCTGTAACCTATCTCTGAGTTTCTTTATTCTTACTTCCTCTTCAGGGAGTTCTATCTTAGCTAACCTGGCTGCTTCACCCAAGCCGGCAATACCGGCAACATTTTCAGTGCCGGAACGCAGGCCTCTCTCATGGCCCCCTCCATGCAGCAAAGGCCAAAGTTTTACACCCTTTTTCACATATAAAGCTCCAACCCCTTTTGGCCCGTAAAATTTATGCGCAGAAATAGAAAGTAAATCCACTCCTAATTCTTTCACGTTTAGTTTTAACTTTCCTACTGCTTGAACCGCATCAGTATGAAAATACACTTCCTTACTTCGGCAAAAAGCAGCTATTTTTTTAATGGGCTGAATTGTGCCCACCTCATTGTTGCCATACATTACCGAAACTAAAACAGTATTCTTGGTTATGCTTTCTGATAACTGTTTTAAATCTATAATACCAAACTCATCAACATCCAAATATGTGGCCTTAAAACCATTCTTTTCCAAGAATTCAACCGGATGCAAAATAGCATGATGTTCTATTTTAGATATAATTATATGCTTGCCCCTATTCTGATGCTGAGAGCAAATACCTTTTATAGCAGTATTATCAGATTCGGTTCCGCCGGAAGTAAAAAATACCTCTGTTGGGTTTGCTGAAATCAAATCCGCTACCTGGGCTCTTGCATCTTCAACTGCTCTTTTTGATTCTTGGGCGAAACGGTATACAGAAGAAGGATTGCTATAAATATCCTTAAGATAAGGAATCATTTTCTGTAAAACTCGCTCATCTAAAGGCGTTGTGGCATTGTAGTCTAAATAAATCATTTTTTTATTAAGGTAGCTAAGGTCTTGTTTTCCAAAACTAACTGGGTTTTATTGTAAATTTCCTCTAATAAATCTTTAACCGCACAATTTGCATAACGCCGGCAATCTGATGGCCCCCTAACGCAATCTATCACTTTACTCCTGCTAAAAATATTCACTATCTCAAGAAGCGAAACTTGGTCAGGCTTGCGCTTAAGCAAAAACCCTCCCCCGGGACCTTTTAAGCTTTTTATAATATCAGCCTTTTCTAAGGGAGGTATTAGCTTTCTCAAATACGACAATGAGATATTCTCCTCCTGAGCTATTCTTTTTAACTGTTTTGGAGAACTGCCGGTAAAATGCAAATTAAGCAATAACCTCAAACCATAGCTAAGCGTGGTAGTAAAATTAAACATAGTGCACCTACTTGGTATACTATTATAGGTTTAGTTTTTTTCTTGTCAAATATTTTAATTATTTTTTATGCGAGAATTTGTGACAATTAGTGGTATTTCGGACAGCCAATCCTCTGCTCTTATGAAAGGTCGGCAGAGCTATTCTAAAACTTCTGAAAAGTTTGGCGGACAGCCTATATCGACGTGAAAAAGCGGGGCCGGTGCTTCTTCCATATTAGACCGGCACAAAATTGCATCTTCATCAAGATAAAAGGTATGAGCCCAAGCTACATTATCAGGCAATGCCGTAGCGTAAAAACTTGTATTAGAAGTTACGGTCACAGAATACTTATAGCTATCCTTAGTTCCTGACGCTAAAAGAGAATCTATATAGGGAGGGCTGGCAGAACCAAGTTGAGCTAAGGTAGCGCAATCGGAATTAACTGCCCGGTATTGAATTTGAGCAATAGCAATTAAGTCTAAATTAGCTATGGCAACCGCCTCCTTAGTAGAAACACGAGCCTTCATAAAGTTTGGAATAGTTACTGCCGCAAGAAAGGCTATCGCAGGTATAATAACTGCCCCTACCAGTCCTAAAATTATACCGGCAATTGCTAGGCCTTTCCCTTTAAAAAATTCCTTTTTCCTATGGAGAGTAACTAAAGAAAATAAACCCAGAATAATAGCCGCTAAACCGAATATTACTCCCAGGAAAGGAACTATGAACAAACAACCCAAAACCAGACTCGCAACGGCTATTTTTGAGGTTTGCTTTTTCTGCTCCTGCTCCATATTTTATTTTCTTTAGCGAAAATACTTTACAGTACTTTAATTTAAAAAAGCTATCCGCTTATTTAGTAATATATCCCCTTTGTTAGCTGTTAAAAAATCCGCCTTAGCAGATACTTTGAAAAAAAAGGTTAGATGTTATTTAATCAGCCTTATGCATAAAGGATATCGATAGTCTTGGCCGTTACTTGTTTTAATTGCCGCCATTACTACCATAACGATATGGAATATACCTACCAGAGCCCCAAGCAAAAAGCCGATCAGGACCACTGCAAGTATACCGGCAGCAAAATAATAAATGCAAAGAGATATCTGAAAGTTAAGAGATTCTTTGCCGTTTTTGTCCACTAAAGCTGATTCGTCTTTCTTAATTAACCAGATAATCAGCGGCCCGATAAATCCAATGAGCCCGAGCAAATGGCACAGCATAGCCATTGTATTCTCTTGCTTTGCATCCATACCTCCACCTCCTTCTTTTTTTAATCGGCTGTGCCGATTAAAATGGTACTTTTTAATAAAAAATACTTAGAAATGAATTCTTTTAATTTATTTTAACAGCTGGAAGTCCCCTGTCAATGGCCTAACGTAAAGAAAAGAAAAGACTAAAGTCTCATGCCACAATCAACCGGATTCTATTTTTTTTCTCCAGATAAAAACCTTATCGTTGCGTCTCACACCAAAGGGAAGCTTTACTCCGCCGGTCTGGCCTTTGGTTAGCTCTTCCACAAATTCGTGGTTGATTTGGATATCGCTAATTTCAGCAAAAGAAGCCGGGGTATTTTTCCCTATACATAAAATCTGCGCTCCCTTTTTCAAGGATTCATTTCTTACTCTGATTTCTGCAACATTTATTTTCTTGTAGAATTTTATCACTTCGCCTGCGTAAACTTTTTCGTAGGTATTTTCCAACACCCGGCTGTTCGAATCCTTAGGTTCTCCCCAATAAAATCCGCTGGAAAATCCCCGGGTATAAACAGTTTTTAGCTCTTTCTTTAACCTTGCTTTTAGTTCATTATCTAATTTACCGCTAAAAAAACAATCTATCGCTCTTCGATATACAGCAGTTACCACCTTAACATATTCGGGAGAACGGTTTCTTCCTTCTATTTTAAAAGCATTAATACCCGCTTTTATCAAATTATCTAAAAAATCAATGGTGCATAAATCTTTTGGACTCAATAAATAGTCCCGGCCTAATATGTATTGAGAATCCCCTTCAACGTCTGTTATTGTAAATTCTCTGCGGCAAGGCTGTAAGCATTCTCCCCGGTTAGCTGACTTAGTAAAAGAATGCTCTGATAAAAAACAACGCCCGGATATACTTATACACATTGCGCCATGGATAAAAGTTTCTATCTCGCAATTAATTTTTTCTTTCTTTATCGCTTGAATAATATTTTTAATATCGCAAAGCCTGTTCTCTCTTGCCAACACAATCCGCCTGGCTCCTAAAGCGTAATATTGCTTTAAAGCCAAAAAATTAGAAATGCTTGCCTGGGTTGATAAATGTATTTTTAAACCTAGCTTTTTTGCTAGAAAAAAAACCGCCATATCCCAGGCTATGACAGCGTCTACTTTGCTTATTTTTGCTTCTTTCAAAATTTTTGTGATTTTATTTATCTCCCTATCATAGACGATTACATTCAAAGCTAAGTATCCCCGCCGTTTGTTTCTATGTAAAACATCCATCACTTTTTTTATCTCTAGAATATCAAAATTAGAAGCTAAATTACGCATATTAATTCCCTTTACGCCGAAATAAACGCTATCTGCTCCGGAACTTATAGCGCTGCGCAGAGAACTCCAATCTCCGGCTGGAGAAACTAACTCTGGCTTTTTAATATTATTTTTCATCACAAAATGGTAGGTAAATTTGGATTTTCTGTGTCAGGCATTAGGCTCAAAATCCGAATATCGAAAGCAATATAAGCCTCTCAGGACATCAGGATACCAGTGGGAAGGATATCAGAAAATCAGGATATCAGGTTTTATCTGATATTCTGATAACCTGATACTCTACCTACTGATATACTGATACCTTGATATACTTTATTTGTTTCGTGTTTCGGATTTCGTGCTCAGGATTTATTCAGTATTTCGAATTTATATTTGATATTATCGGGATATATCAACTATTCTGTAACTCAAAGCGCCGGCCGGGACTTCGATTTTAATAATATCATCTATCTTGTGTCCCAGGATGGCTTTACCTACGGGAGAAGTTATGGAGATCAAACCCTTGACAGCGTCTGCTTCATCCTGACTGACTAAAGTATATTCCAGCTCTTCTGAATTATCTAAATCTATAAGCTTTACCTTAGCTCCTATATAGGCCTTACCCGCAGGCATTTTACTACTGTCAATAATTTCAGTACGACTCAATTTATCCTCCAGTTCAGCAATCCGTTTTTCATTGTAAGCCATTGCTTCCTTTGCTGCATGATACTCGGCATTTTCCTTCAAATCACCTAAAGAACGCGCCTGCTCAATAGCCTTAGAAATTTCTCTTCTCTTTATATGCTTTAAGCTCTCTAATTCCTCTATCATCTTTTCATAGCCTTCTCTAGTCAAATGCACTCTTTCCATAAAGCCTCCCAAGGTGTTCTGGAATTGTTAATTCCTAAAGCCGTTTTATATCCGAGGCAAGTATAATTGCCTCGGCGATATTTTTCATGGGAACGCGCTTATCCATGCTGGACCTTCTTATTAAATTGTAAGCTTGTTCTTCGCCCAAAGCTCGCTCTTTCATGAGTATGCCTTTTGCTTTCTCTACCTTTTTACGCGTTTCCAGCTCTTCTTGAATTATTTTAGTTTTAACTATGAGCTCAGTATTCTCAATAGCAACCGCAGCTTGGTTTGCTACAGAGCTTAAAAGAGCTATGTCGCTTTTCGTAAATTTATAGAAAGAAGTAGTATAGCAATTAATTACTCCTATCACTTTTTTCTTTACCATCATCGGAACACTTAGCATCGAAATTAAATTCTCCTTCTTGGCAAGTTCTTTCTCTTTGTACTTTTTATCATCTAAAACTCTCTCGATAATAACCGGTTTCTTTTCCTTTGCCACCAAGCCCACAATTCCCTCACCCAGCTTGATGCTTCTTTCTTTTAAATACTCACTACTCATAGCCTGAGTTGCCCGTATCTTTAATTCTTTGGCGTCTTTGCCTAGAAGCCACAAAGAGCATATTTTCGCCTTCATTACGTTTGCCGTCAAAGTAACAATCAACTTTAAAACGTCCTCAATGTAGAGATCGCTGGTTATAGCTTCGCTTATCTTGCTTAAAGTATTTATATATTCTTTGTATGGTGATTTAGGCATAAAATACGAATAACGGATTACGGCTAACGGGTTTCTGGGCACGGATAACGAATTATAAAATATTTCCCGTATCCTTAAGGCCCCGTAACCCGTTTTATAATATCGGCAAATAAGTATCTATCTCATAACCATGGACTCTTTTACGATACTCATCCCACTCGACTTTTTTCCCAAAAATAAGGTTATTAAATATATGTTCTCCTAAGGTCTGTTTTAAAAAGGTGCTTTTTTCAGAAATTTCAATTGCTTCAATCAAACTGCCTGGCAGGCAAGTAATTTTATGCTCCTTCATTTCCTCATCGTTTAAATGGTATACATCTCTTTCCATAGGCTCAGCTATAAAGTATTTTTCTTCAATTCCCTTTAAACCAGCTGAAAGCATGCAGGCAAAAGCAAGGTAAGGGTTGCAAGCCGGATCCGGAGAACGAAATTCCATTCTTGTTGCTTTTTCCTTGCCGGGCTTATACATAGGTACCCTTACTAAAGCGCTTCTATTCCGCCTTGCCCAGCATACATATACCGGAGCTTCATAGCCGGGAACTAACCTTTTATAAGAATTTACCCACTGGTTACAGACTAAGGTTATTTCCTGGGCATGTTTGAGTATCCCGGCGATATAAGCCTTTCCTTGAGGAGAAAGGTGATATTTGTCATTAGAATTGAAAAAAACATTGCTATCGCCTTTAAAAAGCGACTGATGGGTATGCATTCCGCTTCCATTTTGCCCAAATATAGGCTTAGGCATAAAAGTAGCATACAAGCCCTGTTTCTGGGCTATTTCTTTTACTACCATCCTGTAAAGCATGACAATATCTGCCATTCTAAGGGCTTCAGTATAACGCAAGTCTATCTCATGTTGAGAAGGCGCAACTTCATGGTGAGAATACTCTACATCAACTCCCATCTTCTCAAGAGTTAAAATGACTTCCCGCCTGACTTCAGTAGCGGCATCAAGTGTAGTCATATCAAAATAGCCGCCTTCATCTAATACCTCAGTTGATTTTGAATTCTTAAAGATGAAAAACTCTAGCTCCGGGCCAACATAAAAGGTCATCCCCTGATTCTTTGCTTTCTCCAAAGTCTTTCTCAATATATGCCTGGGATCTCCCTGGTAAGGACTCCGGTCAGGATTCAAAATATCGCAGAACATTCCGGCAACAGCTTTTTCTTTCGGCCGATAGGGTAATAAAACAAATGTTGACGGGTCCGGCATAGCAATCATATCAGATTCATCAATACGGGCAAAACCCTTAATAGATGAACCGTCAAAGCCCATCCCTTCATCGAGGGCGGTTTTTAACTCTTCTTTGGTTATTGCAAAACCTTTCATCTGGCCGTTGATATCACAAAACCAAAAACGGATGAATTTTACCGCATTTTCATCAACTAATTTTAAAACATCTTTTTTGCTTAGGCTCCTAGTGCCCATAATTCCTCCTTGCTTTACAACTCTTAGTAGGTACTCGGGTAATCCTCATAATCCCATATATTTTAGCAGTGTTTTATTTTAAATCAACAGGATTAATTACCACCCTAAAAACAACAAATCCTTCTTTAACAATAATGTTTTCAATGATATATTATTATATATTTACGAAAAGGTTAACTTTAAGATAGTAAAAAATATAATTCAAGGAGGTAGCCAATGAAAATCTTAACCATAATGCTAACAATCCTGACTTTAGGTTTTCTAGCTCTGGCCGGTGACTTTGAAAGCCTAAATGAAAAAAACGTCAGGATATTCTTAGAGCTATTTCCCCAATACCAAGCCCTGAATAGAAAATACAGTAAAATTGCTAAGCTAGAAGATACAGTGTCTATATCCCGGAATTACCTTAAAGAAACTAAAGAATTACTAAACAGATATGATATATCTCCGGCAGAATTTGCTCAATTTATGCAAAAAATAGTAATCGGCATATCTGCCGTACAAATAGAAAAAAGTAAAGTTTCAACCCAGCAGTTTGAGTTTTACAAATTAGGAAATCTATCGCGAGAAGAAATCAACGTAATAAAAAAATACCAGCCGAAACTTGAAAGCCTATTTAACTATCGTTGATACCTCCTCTGCCTATCCTAAGCCCTAGAGGCTTAAAGCCAGACCGGTCCTAGCCCCTTTTAAAAGAAAAAACCGGGCTTAATCCGAGTTGCGCCTGCTAAAAATCAATCTAATTCAAACATTGCCAAAAATATCAAAGTTATATAAAAAATATAACGGGTTCACTTACCGCAGTAAATCACCTTAACACAGATAGCATTGCTTGGTGTATTTTAGCATTAGAAGCAACTATATAGGAAGGATTGTTAGGGTTTACTTCTTCCCCCTTTTGGTTAGTTACCTTTCCGCCGGCCTCTTCAACAAGCAGTTTCCCGGCAGCGAAATCCCAGGGACTTAAACGAAACTCCCAAAATCCTGAAGCTCTGCCCGAGGCGATATAACAGAGGTCAAGAGCTGCCGCACCTAAACGGCGCAGGCCTCTGATGCGTTTTGTAAAAAAATTCCGGATATTATCAAGAGTCCTTTCCATGTACTCTCCTCTATCATAATAAAAACCAGTAATAAGTATTGAATCCTGTAAACTTTCCTGAGAAGTTACCCGAATTGGTTTTCCGTTTAAAAATGAACCCTTATCTTTTTCTGCCCAAAATAATTCATCTCTTGTTGCATCATAGATAACCCCAAGTATCAGTTCGTCCTTTTTTGCCAAAGCAATTGATGTACAAAAAATTGGTAGGCCGGAGGCAAAATTATTTGTTCCGTCAAGAGGGTCAATTATCCAGGTAAATTCAGAATTTGTCTTCTCGTAGTTATTCTCTTCAGCCAGAAAGTTATGTTCGGGGAAATATTTTCTAATGGCGCCTACGATTATCTGCTCGGATTCGGTATCGGCAATAGTAACTAAATCAAAAGGCGTAGTTTTTGTTTCGATTTGGATATCGGTTTGAAAATATTTTAAATGAATTTTGCCTGCCTCATTAGCAGCAGAAATTGCAACATCAAGATAATTCATAGTAGAAAACTATACACTCTATAGTAAGATTTGTCAAAAATAAGCTTTTAGTTAGGCAATTTATTTTTTCTTGGTTCTTTTAACAATGCATGCTTTTATATTTCTAACCAACTCCGGCTGGATATAGTGGTTAATCGTCACGGTATAATTTTCTTTCCAGATACCGTCTTTCTTTGCAAATCTCTTATGGCCCAACTTTTCGGCGATAGCAATAAATAATTTCTGGACATCTTCCTTTGTTGCGGACTTATGGGTTTTTAGAAACTTCTTTGCCTGGAGAGTCGCATAGTAAGACCTTATAATATGAGGATAAAATTCTTTGCCGCAATATTTTTTAAATGCATCCTTAAAATGAGTATCGTTAATGGCGTGATTTACCGCATGATTTATAAAAACGAACGAACCGTCTTTAGTATTTTGTAATATTTTTTCCAACCTTTTTATATAAATATCGGGAAATTCCGATTCAATATTTATGGGAACGCCATCCTTTGCTATGTAATTAAAAAGGACACGGTTTTCCCTAATCAAAATATCTTCTTTTTTCAATGTCGTTAATCCCTGATGGTGGCTGATCTTATAATAAGTCTCGCTTCCCACCCTCATGCATGTTTTTAACAAAGTATACATAGGCACAGCCATGAAATCATTCTCATCGCTTAAAGCTTTATAAGCGTTTCTATAAAGCTTTATACAGTACTTCTCAAACTCCTTTACAAGTTTATATTTTTTAATCGTGAACATGCGTTTCTTTGCCGTAGTATAAAGATAAGAAAAAGTACCGCCAAGATTCCTGTATATTACATCCCAGTGATAGTTTGACCTTTCATCATGAATCATCAACTGCGGGGCAAACAATGAAAAAGCCTTGCTCAGCTCTTCTCCGCAGGGCAAAATATTGATTCTAGCACCTTGAGTTTTTCCGTCCGGCAGGAGCTGTCCCTTTAAAAATATAGGGTCTTTTTTATCAATAAGAGCATCGAAATTGTTATTCACTCTGTAAAGCTCAATTGCCAACTCTGCCTCCGGGATTATCCAGACAGTTTTTTGCCAGGAATGATTTTTCCTTTCATAAACCAACCTATCAGCTGTTTTTATCCGCAAGGTTCCCGTTGGTATTTCTTTTGTTTTTTGAGGTTTCTTTTTTGCAATTTTTATCTTTTTTTTCATTCTTATTTACCTTACTTCCCTGACAAAAGTATACAATAAAATATAGAATAAAGCAAAGTAGGCCTAACTACCTGCTGCCAAAGAAGATAAAGCAGCAAAATATACAAAATCCCTTTCGAAACGAAAGGGATACTCTATTTAGACCTTGCTTTCTTGGGTAGACTTTATAACCGGTTAATAGGCAATAACAATAAAGGCCTTAGCGAAATAAATGTTTAGTTTTTAAACAAATTCTTACCAGCATAAGCATAACCGGCACTTCAATCAATACTCCGACGACTGTTGCTAGCGAAGCTCCTGAAGAAAGGCCGAAAAGCATTGCAGAGGTAGCAATAGCAACCTCAAAATGATTGCTTGCGCCGATTAAGGCAGAAGGAGCAGCATCTCTGTACGGTAATTTTAACCATTTAGCTGCTATGTAGGCTAAAGCAAAAATCAGGCAGGTTTGGATAAAAAGCGGCACAGCTATTAAAAATATCACCTGCGGCCGCTTAATGATAAGTTCTCCTTTTAGCGAAAATAAAAGAACTAGCGTAACAAGCAGCGCCCCGATGGAAACAGGGGTTAAATAATGAAGAAATTTATCCTCAAACCACTTAAAACCTTTTTTGGCAATAACCAGTTTCCGTGAATAATAGCCTAGAATAAGCGGTAAGCCAACATAAATAACAACTGATAAAACAATTGTCTGCCAGGGAATGGGCATCTTATTGATTCCTAGCAGCCATCCCCCTAAAGGTGCATATAAAAATAACATTGTTAATGAATTAATAGCCACCATAACCAAAGTATGGCCGTCATTGCCTTTTGATAGATGACCCCACACAAGCACCATCGCGGTGCAGGGAGCAATACCCAATAATATGCAGCCGGAAATATAAGACCTGTACAATTCTACTCTCGCCCCACCCTTAATGATTTCAAATCCGGGAAGCAACCCTTTAAAAAAAACTCCCAAAAATAAACTAGATATCGCAAGCATTGTAAACGGCTTGATACACCAATTTATAAAAAGAGTGAGTAAAACCGGTTTGGGAGTTTTGCCTGCTTTTATGATTTCGGCAAAATCGATTTTTACCATAATCGGATACATCATGAAAAAAAGACATATCGCTATGGGGATAGATACTTGGTAAATGGAAATTTTATCCAGACTAACAGCAACCTGCGGGAATAGTTTCCCAAGCAAAACGCCTAAAGCGATACACCCTACAACCCATACAGTAAGGTATTTTTCAAAAAAACTCAAATTTTTTTCTTCCTGAATAACTCTTGGCATCTTTTATTTTTTTTTACG
>JAMXCX010000042.1 GCA_024542985.1 Candidatus Omnitrophota bacterium
GGCAAATTCTTATAAATCAACTCAATCAACTTAATCAGGTTCTTAAATGGCCAATTTTTTGATTGCCATCTTGATGAAGCTGACACATTTATACCGATAAGATTACCTGAAGGAAGCTCAAGCGAAGGTTTAGTGTTTTTTGGCCAAAAGATTAATTTTTTATCTTCAAGCTTAACACCTAAGAGCCGTAATACCCTTTCCTGTGAATCAAGAGGACTTAAAGACTTATCGTACTTTATTTTTTTTGTAAGCAAAAATCCCCAACGCAATGAGTAGCCGAAAGAATATCGAGGAAAACTAAAAAAACTAATAAGATGGGAAGAGTGATTATTCTGTAAATCGACTATGTAATCAAAGGATTTACGACGCAAGACCTTTGAGCTGTCTAATATGTTCCTGAATCTTTTATACTTATCTTCCAGAGTAATAACTTCGTCTATATATGGGCAGTCATAGAAAAAAGGATGATATTTCTTCAGTGTCAAAAGAGAAATTTCAGCATTATGAAATTTAGCACGCATCTCTTTTAAAGAAGGTAAAGATAATATAAGGTCTCCTAAAGAAGAAATTTTGATTACTAGAATTTTTAAAACATTGTTTGTCTGTTTATAGACTTCTTTTGTCTGGGCAAGGCACTTTCCTAGGGTATATTTTTTTTCGACTTTCTCTCGGGCCCGACGCACTAACTTTTCGGCATAGCTATAATCATCTAATATTTTTATGATACCCTCTGCTATTTGCGCACTGTTAGCCGGTTCAACCAAAACCCCGTCAATGCCATCGTTTATTATCTCTTTAAATCCGCCAACATTTGTTGCAACAACCGGAACACCACAGGCAAAAGATTCAATCACGACTCTTCCAAAGGACTCTTCAATGACGGAAGGCGCAACCAAAACACAAGCATCGGCCAGGACGCTCTCGACATCTTCTTTTAAGCCGACAAACTCAACATTGTAATCTAGAGAGAAACGCCTCACCAAAGTCTTTAAGTGGTTAAGATATTTTACTTTTGACTTATCCGCAGAACCAACTATCTTTAATTTAAGATAAGGATTAAATCTTGCTAGCCTTTTAAACGCTTCTATAAGATATTCATAGCCTTTACTGGGAGAAATCCGTCCTATGCTTACAACAACATTACTTTTTTTACGATTTGGATAATCAGTAAACCTAAATTTATCTAGATCTACCCACCGGTTTATAAGAACAATTTTTTCTTCCGGTACGCCAAAGTTATTCTTCATGTGGCGCGCTACAACTCTCGATGGAGCTATAACTTTTTTGCCCCAACCCATAACTTCACTAAAAATACGCTTCTTATAAACGCCGTGCGCAGTGGTGATAAAACAGGCTCTGCTCCTGCGGGAAGCAAAAAACGATAACCATCCAGGAACGCGACTACGAGCATGGACGATATCCACCTTTTCTTGGTCTATTATCTTACGCAGTCTAGGAATAAGGAACAACGCTTCTAGAGACTTTTTATATACCGGCAATTGATAATGGGTTATCCCCTCTTTTTTAAGCTCATCAATCAACCTGCCGCCTCCTGAAACAACAATATTTGTAATTACTTGGCCGTCACTGGGATGCTTCTTCTTGTTGAAAAACTTAACCAGGTCTAAAACACCTCTCTCTGTGCCACCGAGATCCATTCGAGGGATAATCTGCATTACTTTCATTCAAATACACCTTCACACTTTTTAGTTTCTAAAGAATCACAATAACTTTCCTATGGCTTTTTTAACAGACTTTTTATTTTTAGTAAAAATAGATGATGCTTTTGGTTTTATTAACTCTATACCCTTATAGGGGGGATTAAAAAATCCAACCTCACTTTCTATGGATTCTAAAAATACTTTCCGTTTATCATCTTCAGTCTCGAGTGAAACACACACACAGGATTTTTGCATAGAGACCACTTCAGAAACCATAGAGATACTTTCATTGCTTACGAATATAATATCTGCTAGAACGCAAAAACCTTCAAAGACAAAATCATAATTACGCTTGTTAGCTACAACCAAGGCCTCTGTATTTTTAAAATCCCTTAACTCGCTTTCTAAATAACTTTCGGCTTCCTGGGGAGTACGCCGAGAAGTGCTAACCAGAAGCCCTTGGTCATTTTGAGCAACAAACTCTTTTAACTTAGGTATAAATAATTTTAGATTATGCATAAATTCACGCCTGTCGGTTAACGGACCTCCTATAAAAAGAGAAATTTTATTTTTACCGCTTAGGTTAAAGAAATCTTTGCATTTTTTTCTTCGCTCATCTAAAGAACTACTATCAAATAAAGCGCCTTTTATAATTATAGCCTTATCAGTCTGTATGCGGTCATGCTCAGGAACTATTGCCAGGTCAAACCTTCCTAAAGGTATATTGGAACGTAAAATTACTGCCGATTTTGCGCCTATGTATGAAGAGAACAATTTGTTGACCGGTGCAACATAACTACCGGTGCTTATAACAATATCTGCATAAATCTTATTTAACCGCTTCCAGGTATTTTTATCGATTAAAAAAGGTAAAACCCAGCCGCACCAAAGGCAATTATGTCCGGCGAAAAAGGCGAAAATATTCGCAATAACACGCACTAATTTACTTTTATACCTCATCTCGATCATTTCGCTTTTGATTACGTAGCCTCTTTCAGACAATAAAGCCAAAAGAGCCCGGGATTGTTTAAAATGGCCTGTTCTCCCGTCGCTTAGGATTAAAACATCTCGGTTAATTTTTCGCTTAAAACGCTTGTAATACCAAAAGTATTCCCAGGGATTCTTGGTGATATAATCCTCGTAAGCTTCGTTCAAGCTCCTTAACACGTCCTTATCGTCTTGACCTTTAGGGTCAATGGGCTTACCTATCTCTAATAGATGAGAAAAATTCCCCTTTCGGTAACAAAAAGTAGGATAGAGTTTCTTGTTGAATTTCTTAGCCAGATATACTGCCCCTTTAGGTGTTGGAACCTGGTGTGAGAAAAAATCAACTATGACAGCATCATCTCGTACCCCATGGTCAATAACAACACCAATAAAATAATTTTGTTTTATACGTTTAATAAGCTCTTTTAAAGAAAAGCATATCTTAATTTTTCCTTCCTGACGCATTTCATTTAAAAATTTATCAAGCGTTTTATGTTTCTGCTCTTGTACAAAAACTGCCAACTTATGCCTGTGTGCAAAGGCGGATATAGCAACCTCCCAATTCCCAGAATGTATGCCGACAAATATACCTCCATCCAGACCTATATTTTCATCGCCCCTGACTTCAATGTTTTTATGTATGCGGGGATATATTAACCCTTCAAGGATAGCTAAACCAAATCCATCAAAACTCCTTCGCAGAATTAAAAGCACTTCTTTGCGGTTTTTTGTAGGAAAAGCAGATTTTATATTCTTGAATGCAACCCTCTGTTTCTTTGCACTCAGGTACATAAACAAACCTATGGCTTTCCCAAAAACTAATATCATCCACAACGGCAGCTTCAACAACATCGCTCGCACAAACTTAGCTAAAAAATACATAGTTTTAATTAATCAGGTTAATTTCGTATTTATTTCTTTGATAAAATCATTTTCATTATCAAACCAAATATCTATTTCCATAATATAAATTCTAATTCTAGACTCTTTACAAGGCAAATGGTATTTGTCTTTTTGAGTGATCATCAAAACATCTATACCTTCCTTAATGAGGTCGTCTTCAAGGACAGCGAATTCTGATTCTCCCAATTCGTAATGGTCAGGATAAATTATTTCTCGGATAATATCTAAGCCTGTCTCTTTTAGCTTACGAAAGAAACCTTGAGGATATCCTATACCAGCTAAGGCAGCGATTCTTTTACCTTTAAAGAAATCACGGTCAATTTCTTCCCCGTTTAAATCCAAAAATTTCTTGAATTTATAATTAGAAAGATACACCTTGACATCAGGTACCAATCTCATGATAAAATCTTTAGTTTCGAGAGGTTCTTTCATTTCTTGAGAGTGGTTTAAAACCACTATATCTGCCCTTTTTAATGCCGAAATTGGTTCACGAAAAAAGTCAGCCGGAATCAACCGATGTTTTTTCCTAAATTCGCGCGCGCCCATTATAACAATATTAACATCCCTTTTTAATCTTCGATATTGGAAACCATCATCAAGGACAAACATGCCGAATGATGATTGCAATTTTTTAGCTAATTTGTATCTATCCGGCGATGAAAACACATCTCCTAGCCTTTCTTTAAGCAGGCTACCTTCATCTTCACCGTAGCCCCGCCGCAATACCGCTACTTTAAATTTAGATGAAAATTTCTCATGGAGCCAAATGCTCAAAGGAGTTTTTCCTGAACCCGACCAGGAAATATTTCCCACACTAACAATTTTTGCATCGACATCATACGAAGGAATTGCCTTTAAGGAATAAAGAACATTACGTAAACTAACAAGACCGGCATAGATAAACGAAAGAAAGCATAAAAAACAATAGAATGCGTTTTCAAATAAATTTTTTTTCTCCTTCTCTAATAAGGCCAAATACCATTTTTTTATTTTATATCCCATTTCAACATCCAAAATTTCACTTAAAATATAAAAACTAAAATATTATCACAGACACTTAAATATTAACTGCAAATTATTTTCTAAACTTTCCTTTTCGTCCTCAAAAACATCCCGGCATCTATTTTGCAAATTCTCCCTTAGAGACCGATCATTAACTAACATGGATAAAACCTGTAGTAATTCGTTTTTTGTTGCAACTTTGATGCCGGCACCTTTCTTTAAAACAACTTCTTGTATGTCTAAAAAATTATCCATACTCGGACCGAATACTGTCGGCTTAGAAAAATATATCGGCTCTAATATATTGTGACCGCCATCATTTGATAAAGTTCCTCCCACAAAACAAACATCAGCAATATCATATAGATACAGCAGCTCGCCGATGGTATCAACAAGAAGCACATGCTTAGTCTGATAGGCGTATCCGTTCATTTGACTGATTCTTATAGGTTCAAAACCTTCTGCCTGAATTATTTTTTCAATTAAATGTACCCGTTCCGGGTGACGCGGAGCAACAAATAAAACAACATTTTTTACAGATTTAATAATATCCTTATACACTGAAAGGATAATTTCCTCTTCCGGGGAATGCGTACTGGCAGCTATTAATATAATCTTATCTTGTTTTTTCAAGCTGCGACTATATTTTTCTTGCACTTTTAAAAGGATATTTTTGTCAACTGAAATGCCCTCAAATTTCATATTACCCGTAAGGATAACTTTTTTATTTTCCGCTCCCAAAAAAATAAACTTCTGTTTATACTCCTCATTCTGAACACCGATATAGCGGCATTTACTTAAAACTTTTTTTACGAGCGGCCTTATAAGCTTATAACGGCTAAAAGCACCTTTAGAGATTCTTCCGTTAATAATAATTATAGGTATACCGCTTTTATGCAGACAGCGGAAAAGATGAGGCCAGATTTCAGTTTCAACAGCAACAAACAACTTCGGTTTAATTATTTTTATGACTTTTTCGACGATGAAAGATACATCAAAAGGGAAAAATATTATCTTAGCAAATTGAGAATAATTTTTTCTCGCTATTTTATTTCCGGTTAAAGTAGTCGTAGATATCACAAGGGGAAGATTAGATTGCTCTTTTAATTTTCTTATTAGATTGCCTATTAGGTTGGTTTCTCCTACGCTTACTACCTGTATCCAAATAACTCCTTCTGGATTATTAACTCGAGTAATAAAACCTAATTTTTCTTTAAGTGCTCTAAAAGTTATCTTCCTGCGCAGAATATATACCGGTAAATAAATTATAAATCCTAGAATAAAAACAAAATCATAAATTAAATACAAAGTATTCATTTCGCCCGTGGGTGTGCTTTTTGATAAACTTTTTTTAGTGAATCTATCGTTAGATGGGTATAAATTTGGGTTGTAGCTATGCTGGAATGCCCCAGGAATTCCTGCACGCTGCGAAGGTCTGCGCCTCTGTTAAGCAAATGCGTAGCAAAAGAATGGCGAAAGGTATGCGGAGAAACGCTCAGGGAAATGGCTGTTTTCTTTATATGCTTATACAGGAGAAACCTTACGCCCCGATCCGTCAAAATCCCGCCTCGTTTATTGATAAATAAGGCCTGGTTGGTATCGTGACGCCTATCAAGATAATTCTTTATACTGATTACTGCCGGCTCACCTAAAACGAGCAGGCGTTCTTTTCTCCCCTTGCCCTTCACTTTAACCATGCCTCCGATGAGATCAATATCTTCTATTTTTAAGGCAACCATCTCGGATACTCGGGCTCCTGTAGAATAAAGAAATTCAAAAATAGCCCTATCGCGCAAGCCAAATAGATCCTTTAATTTCGGTGACTCTATGAGCTTAATAACTTCTTTTTCGGTCAGGAATTTAGGCAACGGTTTATCTAAGCGAGGGTAAATTAGACTTTGAGCTGGATTACTGCTGGATATACCTTCCCTTGAGATAAATTTGAAAAAACTCTTAAAAGTTGATATTTTCCGGGAAACAGTCCGTTTGTTCAATTTTTTCTCACTAAGGACACTTAAGAATTTTCGAAGCAAAAAATAGTCTATGTCTTTTATATCTTTCCCGCCGCGTGAATTCAAGAATACATCAAAATCACAAAGATCCGTCTTGTAATTCGCAGTAGTACACGAAGAGTAATTTTTCTCAATGGTAAGATAATTTAGGAACTTATCAATGTAATATGAAAAAGGAATCATTGTTCAGCTATAAGTTTAAAGTTGTAAGCTGTAAGTAAACCCCGTTAGAGAAAAAATTCTCTAACGGGGTGAATTTATAATCCTTATTTTGCACTGTCTGATAAACTATTTTTATCATTTTCCGGCCCTTCTGAGTTGTTGCCTTCCGGAAGAATCCGGGAAGTGTACGTGCATTTTGGAAATCGGCTGCAGCCATAAAAATTTTGCCCTCGCTTATTGCGCCTCTCTATTAACTGACCTTCTTTACACCCCGGACAAGATACGCCGGTTGTAATGCTTTCGGCATACCGGCACTTGGGGAATTTCTCACAGCTTAAAAATCTTCCTCTCCGGGACCATTTAAACACCATCCTCCCTTTACAGTTTGGACATATTTTATCAGAAAACTCGATTTCCTTTTTTACTACTTTTAAAGTCTTTTCTACCCGCTTGTTGAAATCAGGATAAAAGTTTTCCAAAATTTCATTCCATTCAACCAAACCATGTTCGACTTCATCTAACTTTTCTTCGATATGCGCAGTAAAATTTTCATCCATAATTTGTGGAAAAAATTCCACAAGAAGATCACTAACCTTTATCCCTAAACCAGTAGGAATAAATACCCGCTTTTCTCTTTTAGCGTAATTACGTAAAATCAGGGTGTAGATAGTAGGAGCGTAAGTAGAAGGGCGCCCTATTCCTTTCTCTTCAAGTAATTTGACTAAGGAAGCATCATTATATCTAGGAGGCGGTTTTGTGGTGTGCTCTATAATTTCTAAACCTTCCAGGGAAGCCTCTTGGCCTATTTGTAATTGAGGCAATAAATTTTGGTCACGCTCGTAACCTAAGACTTTGAGATAACCTTCAAACAGGATTCTCCGGCCTGAAACCTCGAGCAAAGCATCTTTTGATATTATAGACGCTTTTGTATTTTCATACAGAGCTTCTTTCATGAAAGCAGCCACGAACCTTTTCCAAATCATCTCATACAACCTAGCTTCTTCTTCAGGCACAACATCATATACTTCTTGGGGTTTTCGATAAACGCTAGTGGGCCTTATTGCTTCATGAGCCTCTTGAGCACCTTTCTTCTTCTTGTAGCTATATTCCCGCTGGGACAAGAAAGCATTTCCAAAATCAGAAACTATTAATTTCTTGACTTCCTTTTTTGCCTTAGAAGATACTCGAAACGAATCTGTACGCATATACGTAATAAGACCTATACTCTTATTTTTGATTTGCACTCCTTCATATAATTTTTGCGCAAGGAGCATAGTTTTACGGGCTGAGAACCTCAAGCGGTTAAAAGCATCCTGTTGCAGCAAAGATGTAATATGCGGTGATGGTGGCTTACTTTTGGTTTTTTTCTTGTCTATCTTTTTTACAGCAAAAATCTCACTCTTAATCTCTTCGCTGCACCTTAAAGCTTCTTCTTTATTGTCAAAAATTGCCTTCTTGCCTTTATATTTAACCAGCTTAGCAATAAAAGAACTGCTTTCTGTTTTAAGCTTTGCTTCTATAGAAAAGGTAGTTTTCGGCTTAAATTTCAAAATATCTTTTTCCCTTTCCACAACAAATCTTAAAGCAACAGATTGCACTCTTCCGGCAGACAAGCCTCTTACAATCTTCTTCCATAAAATTGGTGATAGCTTATATCCGACAACCCTATCTAAAACCCTTCTTGCAATTTGAGCGTTCACCTTATCCATATCCAAACTACCGGTTTTTTTGAAGGCTTTTTTTAAGGCTTCTTCGGTAATCTCATGAAAAACAACACGCCGAAACTCTAGTCCTTTTCCGGATAATTCCTCTTTTATATGCCAGCTGATTGACTCACCCTCTCTATCCTGGTCTGTAGCCAAGTAAATAATCTTTTTGCCCTTAGCCTTCTTTTTTAATTCAGCAATTATCTTTTCTTTTCCCGGCAAAATAGAATAAACTGGCTTAAACCCATTTTCGGTATCAACAGAAAGCTTATTAGCCGGTAAATCTACTATGTGCCCCATCGAAGAAATCACCTCATAGTTCTTGCCTAATATCGAAGAAATTGTCCTCGCCTTTGCGGGTGATTCAACTATTACTAAATACTTAGCCATAAAACGTTATTTTACGCCTTAATATGTTTATAGCTGCAAACTAGCAGCCTATGTCCGGACAAAACAACTCGGCCTGACTTCCTTTATGATTCCCTTGAGTTGTAAATCAAGAATTGTTTTATTGAGAAGTGCTACTCCTAAATCACTCTTCACCAGTATCTCTTCCAGAAAAACTCCTTGCCTGGTATCAATTGCCTGAAAAATTTTTTCTTCATATGAGTTGAGCTTAAAATCGGGAGTTTCTCCCGGAAATTCAAAGTCTATGTTGAACTCCTTAAGTATATCTTCTAAAGAATCAACCAGTATTGCGCCTTCTTTTATGAGCTTGTGGGTACCTCTACTTAAAGGAGAATCAATATTTCCGGGAATAGCGAAAACATCACGGTTCTGCTCGCAAGAAAGACGAGCTGTTATAAGCGCCCCACTCCTTAAAGCAGCCTCCACAATTAAAACTCCTTTTGATAGCCCGCTAACGATTCTGTTTCTGCGGGGAAAATTTTCTTTTAATGGCGGCATAAAAAGCGGAAATTCAGATATAACTGCGCCGGACTTAGCAATGTTGCAGCTGAGCGTCTTATTGTCTTTTGGATAAACATTAAGCAAGCCGCTGCCTAAAACCGCTATACTCACCCCCTTTTTTATTGCCCCGCGATGAGCGGCAGTATCAATCCCTCTGGCAAGCCCTGAAACAATAACAATCCCCAATAAAGACAGCCTGTAAGCCAAATCTTCAGCTGTAGATAGCCCATAAATAGTAGGTATCCTTGTACCTACTATGGCAAGCAAAAATTTATTCAGGATGTTACGATTGCCATTGATATAGAGGACTAAAGGCGGGCTGCTTATTTCTTTTAACAGAGGCGGATAATCCTGATCAAATAAATCCAGACAATCAATCTTTTCTTTCTCAATTAACTTCAATTCTTTATCAAGGACTCCTGAATTCCTTAAATCTAATATTTCTTTAATATCCCTATCGGTTAATAGTAATACTTGACGTAAATCAGAATATTTTGCATTCAATATACTATCGATATCATTAAAACTTCCCATAATAGCCTGAATCTTATTAGGGCTTAAATTTAGAAGGTTTAATAAAATTGATGCTTTTTTAGCCATTGTTTAAAATACTTATAATTTTTCTAACAATCTCATCCGGTGAAATTCCCTCAGTGTCAATTGCATAATGCGCTTGAGCATAACAAGAAGTACGTTCCTGAAGCAAATTTTTAATCTTGTCCAAAGAGTTATTGACATTCAAAAGCGGCCTGTTTTTATCTTTTTTCGTCCGTTCATGGATAGTTTCAGCAGAAGCTCTAAGGCAAAACACTAAACCTGTACTTTTAAGCAATTCTAAATTTTCCCTATTGCAAATAAGCCCTCCCCCGCAACTTATGACTAAATCTTTTTGGCTAGAAAGTTTTCTAATGATTTCTTTTTCCTGAACTCGAAAATGCTCTTCACCGTCTTGAGAAAAGATATCAACTATTTTCTTGCCCTGTTTAGACTCGATTTTCTTATCTGTTTCAATAAAGTCCTTGCCTAACTTTTGGGCAAGGATCTCACCAATAACAGTCTTACCTGTACCCATAAATCCGACTATGTATATATTCTTCATCGCTAAAAGCCCTATCACTTATATAGTATATATAATATACCTTATATGCCCCACCTAGACGACAAATATGAGTATTATCAATGCAATCAGCCAGTTTGTCAACCCTATTAGAAATACACGTAATTAGAAGCTATAAACTCTAAATTACCTAAATACAAAACTAATCCTTAATACACATCCTAACCTAGATATAAGGAAATTAGCTTATTCATGAAATTTTTAGGAAATTGATATGAATTCTATTTACCAAGCAGGATTGGGGATGAATAAAATACGCAATTTTTAAAAAACTGAATAAACATGATATATCTAGCCTAAAATATAATCAAGGTCTTTTGCTTAATCTTACACCTTTAATTACTATTCGTACTATTTTTTGCGGTAACCATCTCCACTCGATGAAAAAATTAACTAAGAAAACAACTAAAGCCAAACTTCCAGAAAATTTAAACGAAACATAACCAATAAAAGGATTTAAGTAGGGCCATAAATATTTTTCAAAACTGACCGTTAAAACATCTTTGCGTTTTAGGCTAATTACTTTACCTGCAATTTGCTCAAAAAATATTAACTGTTCACTGCCGGGTTCTTGAGAATCACCTCTAGTTCTATAGGTTTTTATCTCGCCATGATTAATAATTTCTATAATTCTGTGAGCAAAAAACCAATACTGAGTTTTACGGCCGGTATCAAAAACAACAATATCTCCTACCTTAAGGCTGCTTTTTTTCACGGAAGAAACTTTGATTTTATCTGCCTCCTTTATCAGAGGATACATGCTGCCTCCAGTAGCATTTAAAACTACTTCTTTGGATTCTTTCAGCAAAGAAATGCAGGTACTTCTAGCGATTGTATTAAGCTCTTTTTCTAAATACTTCCTATGATTTTCTAATATCATTTTTTAATCAACTATCTAGATACTGTTTCGATAGCTTAGTTTAGCTGGCTTGAAAATAATTCGCGATAACGTAGATTGTCTCTAAGAAGCTTCAC
>JAMXCX010000043.1 GCA_024542985.1 Candidatus Omnitrophota bacterium
AGTTTACCTACCGGTTTGACCAAACTAGCAAGAATAGGCTTAACAAAGTTGTAAAGCAAACCTGAAATAATAATTACACAAATAATTGATTTTATCAGCCGTGACCTAAGTTCTTCAAGGTGTTCGGATAAGCTGGTTTTTTTATCTTCCATCACTACAGGATTACCTATGATAAATTATTTCGGTTTATCATCTTCGCCGGTTGCTTCATCGATATCGTCTTGAATTTCCTTGGTGCCTTTTTTAAATTCTTTAAGTGACCGGCCAAGAGCGCGGGCAATAGCGGGAAGACGAGTAGCACCAAAAAGAACCAAAACAATCAAAAGAATTATAACCAGTTCTCCCATTCCAAATCGCAGCATAGTAACCTCCTTCTAGACCTATAAAATAAGCATTATATATTATATTAGTCTAACATAATTCGGTAAATTTTAAAGAGCTAAATTATTGAAAAAACTCTTTAGAATATAGGTGATTTCACGAAAATCTTTGGCCAAAAGCAGCAGTTTTAAAAACAAAAAAAATAGCGGTATATATACGGTTGAGTATTAAGAAGCTAAAGAGATATCTTTAATTATGGATTGTAGCTGCTGATTAATAGCCGATATTTATACAAAAGCCGCTTTTATGGCGCTGTTGTATAATAGCCTGCCGGTAGTGTACAACTTCAGAATTTCGGTAACATTTGATAAAAGACAGGGGATGCACATTAACAATTTTTTAGGCGCAATGATTGGAGATCGTCGTGAATGAATGCTCGGCTAACTTTGGCCAAAGTTTTGTAAAATTGTGTTTGGGCATTTTTATCTACCCGGACGCTAAATTCATCAATCCAGCTTCCGAGATGCTCGCTTAAAAAAAGCAGCTGTTTTTTTCGATAGTTAAGTACTTCATCTTTAAGGTTGCCATTATCGGCGTTAGCCTCTTTAACCGCAAGATAATGCATAAATTCTAATTCTATAGCAATATGGTCGGGCATTTCCTTGAGCCCTATTTTCAAGTACTCCTGTTCATAGAGTTTGCGCACACTAATAGTCGAGTTCCCCATAACCTCATTTCCACTATCTAAATAAATAGATCCGTAGGGAGGAGCTAATAACTTAAACGGTCCCACAAAAAGCATTGAAAAATCAACGGTAAGTGATTTTAGCTCTTCATTCGCAGGAGTATTCTCGATGAGTTTTGAAAGAAGCCCATTTAGCAGCGATTTTGAATCACGCAGCCTCCCTAACAGCTTCTCGTCAGGAAGATAGTAGCAATCTGCAAGAAGCCGATAACTTAAGGGCTTATTACTTTGGGATAACAAAAATTCTTTAGTTTTCAAACGGCACCATTTATATTTTTTCTATCTTAACTCTTGTTAACGCGTAAAAAGCAGTTGACCCGCTTAATCTATCATAATCAGGAGGAATTATAACATTATTATTTCCTCCCCTGGGAGTTTTGCCGAATTCCTTTGAAGCCAATTTTCCATAAGCCCAATGGCCCTGGCCATAACATTTCGCAATTGTGCCCGGTCTTGCTCCTTCCCATAATTTGATATTACACTCAATCCGGCCGGTTTTGGATGTTAAGCGGACTCTATTCCCGTTTTTAAGGCCTAATTTTTTAGCGTCTACAGGATTAATCTTGGCGACATCACTCCAAGCTTCATCTCCCGGGTCAATATCTTTAAATTCCTGATACCAGGAACAATTGGCTGAGCGGCCTTCCCGGTTTAAACGAGACTTGTAATCTACAAGTTGAAAAGGATATTCTTTCTTATTACCCCAACTAAACGGTTCTTCATAATGGGGCACAAATGCTTTTTCTCCCCGAGCCTGATAGTTACAGACTTGCAGTATGTCATCAACTGTTGTTTTGTGCTTTTTAGCATGAGATTCGAGGGCAGCTTTTAAGGTTTCACTATAGAATTCAAACTTTTTTGTTTTGGTCTTCATATGTCCCCATCTTTTTCTGTAAGGATAGGAACTGGAATTCCAAACGCCTTTGGTAATAAGATCTTTCCAGCCGTTTATTCTGTCTCCGCCCTGATACTTACTGGGATCCCAAAGATTTTGAGTAGCATACTTGAGGGCATAAAGAGCAAACTCTTTTTCGTCCTTAGGAGCGTTTCCGGTTTCAGGGTCTTTATACTCCTTGTAGTGTCTAAGAAGATTGCCAAAACCTTTTGCAGCTAATTTTTCGGCAATAAGCCAGGGAATTTCACTTTCATCTATTTTTACATCCCAGACTCTTTGGTTAACCGGCTGAAGTAAAGTTACATGACGATACCCATGTCCATGGCTCTTGACATAACCCCACTTCTCATACATATGATGCACAGAAGGCAAAATTATATCAGAAAACCAGCTGAATTCAGAAGCGTTAGTGGTAATGTGCACAAGGAAAGGTATTTTGGATAGTGCTTTTTCCCACCTCTCGCTTCCCGGACAGGAAAAGGTGAAGTTGTTCATATAGGCGATTGCTACTTTTATCTCATTGGGGTCCTCATCTAAGATGCCTTGAGCGGCATTGTTTGTGACAACACCTCCGCCGGATTTACCTTTTTTTAAAGCTGGAAACTCTTTTCGTCCGCGGTGGTCGATTTTTTTATGTTTCTTACCGGCTTTAGCGATGCTATCGATGAATTTGTCAGGCTTAGGAAAACTTTTCGTATATTCTTTGTTGGCCTTAAGAGTTCCTCCGACATTATCAACTGATCCCACAAGTCCGTTAAGAGCATGGGTAGCCATGCTCAGGTATCCTCCTCTGACCTGCATAGTAGGCCCGCCGCCTACCCAGCAGATAGCATTGGGAGCTGCTTTTGCAAATCTTGTGGCTACTCTTCTTATTTGGTCTGCCTTTAAACCCGTTAGTTTAGCTGCCCACTCCGGGCTTTTATCTTTAAGTTCAATATTCCACCACTTAACTAATCCATGGGTGTAGATTTCGTTAAAAGTAGTTCCGCTAACATTGCGGCCCTTTACTTCAGTGCTAAACTCTTCGGGTATTTCCTTGCCGGCTTGAAAATTTTTAATCGGAGAATTTTCGTCGAAATCACCGACAAAATCTTTATACCATAATCCTTCAGTAAGAATAACATGGGCCATAGCCGAAGCCAAGGCTCCGTCTTGTCCCGGCTTTATAGGCATCCACTCATCAGCCTTAGTAGCTGTCGCTGAAAGCCTAGGATCAATAACTGCTACCTCAGCTCTATCCAGGACATCTCCCCAGACGCTTAAATAATAAGATACCTGTCTATTAGCGGCGATAGGGTCAGCACCCCAGAGAATCAGATAACGGGTGTTCTCGACATCATACTGTCTATAATCCCATAAGCCTTCAGTATAATAAGGGCCGAACTTTTCAGCCTCGGCGCATATTGCGCTATGAGAGATATTATTGGGAGAGCCGATAATTTTAGTCATGCGGTCATAAATGATATCACGCATATAGGAGTATCTTCCCCGCATCAACATATACTTGTGAGTTTCGTTGTTTTTTCTTAAATCCAAAATTTTATCTGCTACGGTATTTAGGGCTTCGTCCCAAGATATCGGTACAAATTTAGGGTCTTGGTCTCTACCTTTTTTAGGATTAGTTCTTTTCATGGGGACCTTTATCCGGTCAGGGTCATAAACCTGCTGCAGCGAAATATGTGAACGGGGACATCCGGCTTCTCCATTGACTTTAGAATGCGAATTGCCTCTGACTTTAATGGCTCGTCCATCTACCACATAGGCTTGAACAGCACACCAGGAAGTACATCCCTGGCAAGTAGTTGGTTTCCACTTTCCGGATTCTGCAAATGAAGGTTTATCTACGGCTGCAAAGGCACGCAAGGCAGGAGTTAAACCGGCAGCGCTTGCTGCCAGAGAAGTTGCGGCCATTGTTTTGACAAAATTCCTACGAGTAATTTTAGTCTTACTGATATTCATCTTATAACGCTCCTTTTATAAAAATTTCTTATTTCCCAAAGCATAAATACTCCTTTATATACTCCCGAAACTTTTTTTGTAATTACTGGGGTTAAAGCTTCTTACGTAGTAAACTTTAGGTTCTGTTCCCAGGTGTTCCCTTAAGCGATAGGGAGAATATTTCCCCAGTATTTCATTTACTTTGCTGTTGGGGTCGTTTAAATCTCCAAAAATTCTTGCTTTAGCCGGGCATCTTTTAACACAATAGGGAAGTTTGCCTTGCTTAAGCCTATGGTCGCAAAAAGTGCATTTTTCGACAATGCCTTTCTGCCTTAAACCAGAACCTTTTAGATTTTTTTCTCTGTCGGGATTGTACCAGGGAATAACTTTTCCTTTTACTTTTTCGCTGACTTCCTTAGGACTCTCAGTGCAACCCTTTATCAACTCTTCATTACTTTTCCAGAATCTATGAGTTTTTTTCTTGTTAATAGAGATAACAACAAAAGGGCAGGCTGCTACACAGCTTTTACAACCAATGCACTTGTTTGGGTTATGCATAGTTATGCCACCGTCAGCTTTATGCATAGCACCTGTGGGACATATACGAACGCAAGGCGCTTTTCTACAATGGTTGCAAAGAGTAGGTTTGTAATCATACCTGACATTAGGGAATTTACCAACAGTTTCGCTAATTCTCCAGGCCCAGGCAAAACCTTCCTGCACGTTATTTTCGTTCTTACAGGCAATAGAACATCCTCCGCAGCCGGTACAACGATGCAAATCTATAACCATAGCTAATTCTTTACCTTTTAATCTGCTTGCGCTTTGAGAGGTTTTTGGAAAAACTACAGCAACTGCTGCTGCAGTTAGTCCTATCCCGCTCAATTTAAAAAAGTCACGGCGGGAAATCTTTTTTTCCTTTTGTTTTAGATTTTTATTATTTTTTATTTTTTTCATAGATTTCCCTCCTATTTAAAATGTCGGTACTTGGGCGCCAACCACAACAATATAACGCATTGTATACATTCCTATTAGAATTGCCATTGAGGCAACAGCAAGTGCCTTAGCAGACACTTTGGGTTTATGGAGAATGTAAGCCGGTATTAAAGAGCCGATGATAATTTCTACTACCCAGAATAAAAAACTAAAGTTACCGATTAAAAAAGATTTAGCTGACTCTACCGCCTTAATTCCCCCGTTTAAAAGAATAACTATATCAGTAAATACAATGCCTACTTCCAATAAGACTAGACAGGCGAGAAATTTACCAAGTTTTCCTAAAAGGGCATTATCCCTTCGGCCTGCGGATATCAATATTACTAAGGCGATACCAGAAATTAATCCCCCTACCAGAAATAACCAGGGTATAATTGCTACGATATGCCTCCATAACTCTCTTCCCGGAGCCTGAGCTAGAATTACCGCTGTATAGGTAGCTACCAAGAAAGCCAGGGGTAATCCTGAATAGGCATACTTTTTTGCTCTTTTTTCATCACCCTTGATTAAAAACCAGGCATATATTGAGCTTACGAGAAAGAAAATATTCAAAAACCAGGTTCCCCAAGAAATTGCCGACCTTGGATTAAAATGCGTAAAAAGCCGCCAGGCCCTTAAGGGCTGGCCAAGATCAACCAGGAGAAACAATATTCCAACAGCAAGGGCTATCGGCGCTACTATCGCCGCAGTTTTCGCTAGGGGTTTAAATTCCTTCTTCCAGTAATTAGCAGCTACAGAAAAAAAGTAACTGCCGGCACTCAAGCCCCCTAAGAAAAAATACATAGCAATCATCCAATCGTAAGACATGTGCTCGATAATTTTAAACTCAGTCACGCTTTCACCTCCTTAATTCCAGCCAATATTTAGCGAGGCGGGATATAATTAGTTTTTCAAAAACTGATAACATAATTTAATTTTATTGTCACAATATTCTCTTTCCCTGACTGTGTAGGAAAAGACACCCAGCTCTCCCAAAGAAAATTACGACCCAGATCATAGATAAAACCCACGCTTGCAGTAACATCATGGCTATCATTGGCCTGCACTATATCAGTACGCAGGGTAAAATCTTTGTCTAGCAACTGTATTGTTTTATCAAAACCGCCGAATGCGCCCTCGTTATCACGCTGCAGGCTGCCTCCGGCATGAACGCGAAAGAATCCCAAATTATAGGTTGCTACCAAATAAGGGTTTTCCCAGCCGGTCTTTGCCCGGTCGCCGACATTAGAAACTCCTAAAGCTAAAGAAAAATCGTCATTTAATTCGGCACGATATTTTACCTGAAAGGCAGCATTTTCTTCCAAAGCACTTTCGGGGAAAATCCGGCCGTCAAGCCCTATCTCTAAATTTTTTATCGGGCCGTACTTAAAGCCGGTAAAATAATCAGGCTTATTACTCTCGCCAATCTCAGAAAAAACCTGCCAGACGAGTGTTTTTTCTGCTACTACGTCAGCAGTAGGAATATTGTTTAAACCGCTAGGAGTAGCCCAAAGGACACAAGACAAGAAAAGAAAACTCAGCACGATCATACTGCAGATAAATATTATATTTTTGCTCCGCATAAACATCTTAAGAGTTTACCCCCGCTAGAGAACTTCGTTCTCTAGCGGGGCTTACTCATACTCTTTAGTGTTAATTAACCAACCCGGTCAATTTCCAACAATTTTTAATTTTTAAGACTACTTAGAACTTAAATATCACGTCAGCCTGCACTATTTGCTGATCAGAGATGTCGCTAGAAAGACTCTCAGTGTTGTAATAATCTAAAGAAAGAATAATATTATCAGTTAAACCATAATCAAAGATTATTTCCCAGCCTTTGGCGTCAGTGCCGGCACCATTAAAATCACCGTCGGGGAAAACATCTAAAAAAGCATCGGCCTCTAGACGGGAATATTGCCAAAGAAACTTCCAATCTTTTTTCTTCTTAACTTTGGATTTACCTAGCCAGAAACCTGTTCTCCAGGCATTATCCTCTTTGGCGTCATCAAAATTATGAGCATATTCATACAAAAAGCCCCAAGGTACATCAACTATACCAAACAAGTCTTCAAAGGAAACTTTCATTGTGGGGCTAAGAACGCGGTAATCATAAGCAAACGCAGTACCACCGGTATTGAGAGTGTTGGTACCTCTTTCTTCATTAAAAGTTGAGATCAAAGCTCCACCGACATTTCTAAAATTGTAATAGGTTAAGCCGGTTTTTAACTTAGCATAACCATCGGCAAATTTTGTTTCACTGCCGATTTGCGTAGCGACAAGATAGACGTCATCGCCTTCGCTGGTGTTGGCGTCGTCAATGGGAAAATAGCCATTAGTTAAATACAGGGAAGTAGGATAGTTTCCATTTTCACCTAGCTTATGGGTAAGTTTTCCGGCAAAGCCGTCAAAACGGATATCAGAATCCCAAAGCATATCAGTGTGAAAAAACGGGCTTTTAAATTTACCTCCGGTGAACTCAAGCCATTCATAAGGCTGATATTTTGCATAAGCATAATCAAGCCAGATATTTTTGCTGTCAAATTCATTTTCTAAAGTTTGGTTGGTTGAGGTCGGAGTATCAGTGCTTCCAGTAGCGAAGCCAAAACCAAGTTTAACCTGCTCATTTAATTTCGTAGTAGCACCTAGCCTGAATCTTAATCTTTGACGGTTATTGTCTTGACCCTGGTCATTAGCAATGTACTCATTCCTTAAGCGTAAATCACCTTTAATTTTAAAATTGCTAAGCCATTGGGGAGTATCTTTTTGCTTTTGCTCAAGCTTAGACAGTCTTTGCTCCAAATTCCTTGAAACCGAAGGCCTAGCCCTTCTAATTTCTGATTTGATTTGATTAACTTCCCCTTGCGAAATAATACCCTTTTTGATTAATAGCTTTAAAATCGCCTCACTAGTTTCGTCAGAATAAACATTAGAAGTCATAACAAACACTCCTACCAAAACCAGCACTAAAAACGAGCTTAATTTCCAAAACCGCATGCCACACCTCCTCTTGTTAGTTCTTCTCATTCTTAACCCTGTACCTCATCTATTCTATGCAAATTAGCGGAATATTGTTAATTCCTCTAGTTAGCCTAAAATTATTTTCTGCGGGCTATTTTTTAGTTGCCTCTAAGCTTGTGTCAAAGACGATAACAAGCAATCTTGCTTGCCCTCAATATTTTTTTTACGGCATTTACGAATTTCAAAGAAAAATTTACTTCCCTCGTTAACTTTACTTTCTATCCATATCCGTCCCTGGTGCAATTCAATTATACTTTTTGCTATTCCCAGTCCCAAACCACAGCCGCCATACCTGCGTTTTGCGGCTGAATCTACTTGATAAAATTTCTCGAAAATATTAGCCAGCTGAGCTTGGGGAATTCCGATTCCGCTATCTTCAATAGAAAACTCTATTGAGTCCGCCATCACCCGGGCATCAATAGATACTTTTCTATTATCAGGTGTAAACTTAATAGCATTTCCTAAAATGTTAGTAAAAACCTGAGTTATCCGGCGAGAATCAGCCCATATATAAGGAAGTTGAGGGGAAAGTCTGTTCTCTAGAGTGATGTTTTTTTCTAGAGCACGCTGGCTCAATGACCCGATTGTTTTTTCAACCACTTTGTTTACATCCAGGCATTCCGGCACAATTTTAAGTTTACCAGCTTCGATTTCCGAAATATCAATAAGATCAGCGATTAAACGGTCAAGGTGTTCGATCTGCTCTTCGGTAATTGTCAATATATCCTTTTGCTTTTGGGTAAGCTCACCTACCTTTTTTTCTTTTAGAAGGCTCACATACCCTTTAACAGTTGTAAGGGGCGACCATAGCTCGTGAGAAACCATGGTTAAAAAATCATCTTTCAACTTATCAAGTTCCTGCAAGGCATTATTTTTTTCTTTAAGCTCTTTATTAAGAATGACCAGGCTGTTTTGAAAATCAAGACGCTGCTTTTCTTTCTCATCTCTTACTGTACCCATAGCCCCAAAGACTATACCAAACAGTAACGGATGTAGTAAAAAGAAAAATTGAATCGGATGGACTAGAAACTCCCCAGCAATATTGCTCAAGGAAAAAACAAGATTGCGATGGTATAAGCACATTCCAGAAGTAACAATAGGCACGGGAATACCCCAAAGCACACCAAAAATGAAATAACAATTATTACGAATAGAATAAGTACGCCGGTTGCCCAGAGCCCGGATAAATTCTTTAACAATAGGTAAAAAAGACTGAAAATTCATAAATCCTTCTTGGGTGAGTCCGGATAATTTAAACTTTCACAGCAAGATATTTTCCTACTCTTTCTACTAAAGCCCCAGCAGTAAACGGTTTTGCCAAATAATCACTCACCCCGCAGGCATACATTCTTTTTATATCCTGAGCATCCCGCAGAACAGTTACGGCAATAACAGGTATATTCTTAGTTGACTCATTGGCTTTTAGGCCTTTACATATTTCAAAACCATCTATTTCCGGCATAAGAAAATCAAGCAGGATAAGGTCTGGTTTCCATTCTGAAACTACAACTCCGGCTTTAAAAGAACTGCTGACCGAAGCAATATCCCAATCCTTTTCGGCTTGGAGAACAGTGGTAATCATTTTAAGAATTCTGATATTGTCGTCAATAACTAAAATTCGCGGCTGGCTGCCTCGGGTGAGTTCATCCGGCATAGGCATATTGTTGTCATCTATCAGTTTGATGAGATCTCTTTTCTTAATCCGGCGATGGCCTCCGGGCGTAGTAAATGCAGCCAAGATGCCCTCGTTAATCCACTTAATTACTGTGGTAGGATAAACATTGCAGAATCTACTAACTTCGTGGGTAGTAAAAAGTGTTTCTTGCATATTTCAGATTACCAATTTTATTAGTTAATAGAGCTATACGACTTATGCTATTTATTCCTACCTATAATGTCTCTAGATCTTATTCTTGTCAAGATTTTTTTCATATTTTTTGGCTTAATATAAAGGTATCACTAAAATTCGACAGCTTGACGATATATCTTCTTAGCGAGCCGCCGCAAAAATATATCCGAAAATAAAAATTGCCACAACAATGAGATAATGAATTATGGTGTAGCGAATGGCAGGAAGAAATAGCCGGGGATTATCGCAGGTTCGCATTCCAATAATATAACTTAAAAGCCCAACGGGGAAAAAAACAAAAATAAACCCCACAAATCCGGGAAATTTTCCTAAAAGTAAACCTATAAGTAGATTCAAGTAAAAAAGAATTAAAATGCTTCCGTATAATTTCACTGTCCTTTTTTGTCCAATACGTACGCAAATATTACGTTTACCTACTAATTTATCCTGAAAATAATCCGGTACTTCATTCATAATTGAGACACAAAATAAAAGCCCGGCCGGAATTAATGATATAAAAAACGGCAAGGTGTCAATTCGCTGGCTTTGAACATAATAACTGCCTAGCATCATCAAAGGGCCGTAAGCTAAGGCAATTATAATTTCTCCAAAACCGCGATAGGTAAGTTTTAGGGGCGGGCCCAGATAAAAAAAAGCGGCAAAAAATCCGGAAAATGCAAATATGATTACGGCAATACCTAATTTGTAGGTAAGAAAGACTGCTACACAGAAGGCAAGAAAAAAAGCAAAAATACCAATAAAGAATGTTTTGCGAGTTACAGCTTTTACGTCCAGCTGGAATACACGGTCTGAGCCAAGCTGGAAGTCAAAAAACTCATTAAATGCTTCAACGCCTACCAAAGCAAAAAAAATCCCCAGCAAACCAACAAGAAACAGCCCCAGATCAAATTGCCCTTGCCGGTAAAAGGCAACTGCTGCTCCTAGGCAGTAAGGAAACAATCCGGCTATTAATAAAAATCTATAGCGCAGGAGTTTGAGCAGGCTGGCTAAAGCTCTCGCCATGTGTTTGCTTCTTTCAGCAATTGGGGATCATCAATAACCCTTTTCGTAAACGCAATAACTTCCGGGTTCTTCCAGGCTTGTTGGTACTTTTGCCAAATATCAGTTAGGCTCTCATTGCGCACATTACCGCAGATAAAAGGAAGCGGACCAATAATTTTAACTTTTCCGTTGGGAATAACAAGAAGGCTCGTTGAAGGAAACTCGAGGCGGTACTTTAACTCCTCTACTACATCATAGGGATAGTAATAGACCTTCATCTTGCCGTCATATTGGATTTCTTTTT
>JAMXCX010000044.1 GCA_024542985.1 Candidatus Omnitrophota bacterium
CCAAGAAGCAACTTTGATATTTTTTCGATACAAACCCTCAAAGTTAAAGGCCGGCATCTAGCCTCATATAGTGTGCCCTTATGCCTTTAGAGGCTCAAACACAAGGGCCCTGCTTAATTCACTGAATAAGCAGGAGTTACTCGGACAAACGAATTTGCCTTTGTGTTTTGTAAGCCCCACTAACGCAGACGGCTTACCCCCGCGGCATGCAACCCTTTAGCTGGTCTTTAAGTCGAGACCAATTCACCCCCATAGTTAACAAAGAACTAAAATCATCTTGCATATAAAAAATAGCATAAATTCGCTTTCTTTACAAGCTATATATGGGACTGTTGTAAAATACAACAGTCCTTGATTGCCTGCCTGCCGATAGTGTAGTTCTTCACAGTTTCGGCAACAAAAAAGCAAAGATATGCAATAGCAATTTTTAAGGAGGCTCTGAGGCCTTAAAAGCAAGGTATCCAGACCGAAGGGATGGATTTTTAAGGCCGAAGCGCCAGTCAAAATCCGCGCAGGGGATTTTGACGGTCCTAAAAAATTGTTAATGCATATCCATGGTCTTTTATCAAATGTTACCGAAATTCTGAAGTTGTACACGGCAGGCAGTGGTTAGAGAAAGATTTCAGAGATTAATAATCTTTGTAATCTCTTTTTAATCATTGAAATCAGGCGCTGGTGTTATTATGCAACAGCGCCTATATCCCCGTAAACGAAGCCGATTCCCTGCACTAAAACCGCCAAAAACAGGCAATATAGGCGATTTTACTTGAAAAATCTCACTTAGCAGTTAATATGGTTTTATGCTTACTTCATTCCGCACCAAACACATGAAAAAAACCCTCTGGTTCTTAGCCATAGTCATAAGTGTAGTATTTATACTCTCCGGAGGAAGCGGTCTATTAAGAAGGGGGCGGCAAAAAGAATTCATCGCTACAATAAACGGCCGCAAAATTTCTACTTCCACCCTGCATCACTATCACAAAATGGCCCAATTGTATTTAATTACCCATTCCCAAGAAGACAGAAATTTCAAACAACAGGATATTGAAAATCTAGGAGTAGATTTCTTACTTTTAAACCTCCGGGCAAAAAAAGAAAAAATCAAAGTAACCGATAAAGAAGTGGTTGAATATGTAATGATAAATTTCTTCCCGGGAGGGAAGTTTAACCAAACCGATTACACAAATTTCGTAAACTTCATATCGAGCCGCTACAATCTCGGATTGACAGTACGAAGTTTTGAAGAGTACATACGCGAGTTTATCAAAATTGATAAATTATTCGCAAGGCACATCAACGCGGAAGCAACTGATGAAGAAGCCAGAGACCTTTATATCAAAGAAACCCAAAAAGCAAAAATCAATTACTTATTTATACCCTATAAAAAATTTAAAGGTGATACGAAAATTAGCAAAAATGAAATTGAAGAATTCTATGAAAATAATAAAAACCTTTTCCAGCAAGAGGCAAAAGTCAATATGCGCTACCTGTTTATAAGGGACGATAATGAGCATAAAGATGAAATAATAAAGGCTGCATCGCAAATCAAAGCTCTTGATGAGTTGAAAGATAAATTTTTCTTGAAAATTAAAATGACCGGGTTTATCGGTTTAGGTGACCCTATTGAAGGTATAGGCTGGCAGCCGCAGTTAAATAAAATCGCCTTCTCATTGAAAGAGAAAGAATTAAGCCCTTTGATAAAAAGTGAAAAAGGCCTAATCATAATGGAAAAATTCCAAGAACAGCCTATCTCTATAGTCGCTTTAAGCCAAACAACAAAAAAGGTCAAAGAAAAGATTATCGAAGAACGTGTAAAAGAAAAAGCAAAAAAATACGCCCAAACTATCTTAGACCTAATCAAGAAAAAGAAATTAAAAAACTTCAAAAAAGTCGCTTCCCGCCGGAAAAATGTCGAGTTTAAAGAGACTGATTATTTTAAATTTTATGACTATATTGCCGGAATAGGCCTAGACAGAAATATAAGCCGGATTATTTTTTCATTGGAGAAAGGAAGAATGCACCCTCAAATACTGCCTCTTATTAATGGCATCTGCATTATCCGATTAGCAGAGATAACTGAGGTAAGCGAGGAAGACTTTGAGGAAAAACTTCAAGTATACCTAAACAAGATAAAACAAAATAAAATGATTTTAGAGAGAGTTAAATTCTTAAGCCAGCTCCAAAAAGAGTCAAACCTTAAACTCCTGACTTTGCAATAGCCAATTTAAAAAAATAACCCGCAAAAACAGTTCTTACTGATCTTGAGGGCATTTTTCGAGATTATTTAAAATCTATTATTCTACCAGAATGCAATTCACCGGGCATTGCGAAGCAATGTCGGAAAGATCACAATCTGCGCATTCATGAGATTTTACTTTTGCTATCCCATCCGAATTTAACTCAAAAACATCGGCGCAGGCATTCACACATAAACCGCAACCAACGCAAGTAGCTTCATCAACTATAACCTTTGCCATTTTTTTCCCTCCTATCTTCATTATTTTTCCGCAAGAACTTCTGTTAAACTATAATCTAATTTAGCCAGATGCTCATAAATCTTATAACGCCTATTTACATCAGCTTGAGATAATTCGAGCAAAACTTTAGCCCGTTGAGGATTTTGAGCCTTTAAGGCCCGGAATCTGTTTTCATCATACATATAATCCGCTAACGATATACTAGGAGCTTTGCTGTCAAGCTGTAAGGGGTTTTTACCTTGTTTGGCGAGTTGGGGGTTAAATCTCATCAGTATCCACCCGCCACTGGCCACTGCTTTTTTCTGAGCGTTGGTTCCTTTAGTCATATTGATACCATGGGCGATACAATGCGTATAGGCAATGATAATTGAAGGCCCGTCATAGCTTTCTGCCTCGATAAAGGCTTTAATAGTTTGTGCCGGATTGGCGCCCATAGCTACCCGGGCAACATATACATTGCCATAGCTCATCATTAACATAGCAAGATCCTTTTGCGGTAAAGGCTTTCCTGCAGCTGCAAATTTGGCAATTGCGCCCATAGGAGTTGCTTTTGACATCTGGCCGCCTGTATTTGAATATACACCGGTATCAAGCACTAAAACGTTTACATTTTTACCTTGGGCCAAGACATGGTCGAGACCGCCATAACCAATATCATAGGCCCAGCCATCTCCGCCCAGAATCCATATTGACTTTTTAACAAGATAATCAGCCATCTCAAATAATTCTTGAGCGTCTTTATTTTTTACTTTCCGGAGTATATTTTTTAATTCTCCTACGCGGGCCCGTTGAGCTTCAATGTCAATATGGGCCTGTTGTTTAGCATTCAGTATTTCATTTGCAAGCTGCGCATTCCCATTTAACTCTTTGTCGGCAAGTTTTCCCAAAAGAGTACGGGCATGGTCGCTTAACTGTTCTACACCAAGATACATACCAAATCCAAATTCTGCGTTATCTTCAAAAAGAGAATTTGACCAGGCAGGGCCTTTGCCTGAATAATCGACACAATAAGGAGTTGCCGGGAGATTTCCTCCGTAAATGGAAGAACATCCTGTCGCATTAGAGATTAAGGACCTGTTCCCGAAGAGTTGAGTCATCAGCTTGATATAAGGAGTTTCTCCGCAACCAGCACAAGCTCCTGAAAATTCAAACAATGGACGCAATAATTGCGAACCTTTGACCGTATTGACCCCAATGGGTAATTCTTCAATTTTTAAATCCGGGATAGATAAGAAAAATACAAAATTTTCCTTTTCACTCTCACGAACAGGCGCCGGAGGTATCATATTGATTGCTTTTCTGTTGGTAGGCTTACCTTCTGCGTCCTTTTTAAATGCCGGGCACTGATTTACACAAGACGCACAACCAGTACAATCTTGGGGAGCAACCTGTAAAGTAAAATACTTATTTTCCAGACCCTTGCCTTTTGCCTGAGTATATTTAAACTCCTTAGGTGCATTTTTGGCTAAATCTTTTTCATATATTTTCATCCGAATAACACCGTGAGGGCATACTAATGAGCACTGCCCGCATTGGATACACACATCCACATCCCATTGGGGTATTTGAATAGCAATATTTCTTTTTTCGTATTGAGAAGTAGCACTGGGCCAAGTACCGTCTTTTGGGAAAGCAGATACTGGGAGTTCATCGCCTTTGCCTTCAATTATTTTTGCCGTAACATTTTTCACAAACTGCGGCGCATCAGGAGGCACAACTGCCAAACGATGCAATGTGCTAGTCGCTTTATCCGGCACTGTTACTTCTTCGATAGCACCGAGGGCTTTATCAACAGCGGCGCAATTAATCTCAACTATCCTTTCGCCTTTTTTCCCGTAAGTCTTCTTAATGGAATCCTTTATTGCCTCAACTGCCTTTTTAGTATCAAGAATATCACTAATGGCAAAAAATGCTGTTTGCATAATAGTATTGATACGCGCACCAAGGCCCAGGGTTTGGGCAAGATCATAGGCTTTAATAACATAAAATTTTAATTGTTTTTCGATGATTTCCTGCTGTATTTCTTGAGGTAGTTTAGCCCATACTTCACTTTTTGAGTAAGGACTTGCCAAAAGAAAAGTTGACCCTTTATCGGCAGCTGAAAGAATGTCATATTTTTCTACAAAGGAAAAATTGTGACAAGCAACAAAATTCGCTGATTGTATAAGGTAAGTGCTTTTAATTGGGTTTCTCCCAAAACGTAAATGTGATGCAGTTATTGCGCCTGCTTTTTTAGAGTCATAGACGAAATATGCCTGAACATAATTGTCAGTTAAGTCAGCAATAATTTTGATAGAGTTTTTATTTGCTCCTACAGTTCCATCTGACCCTAATCCATAGAAAATTCCCCGGAAATTATCTGAGTTTTCTGAAGAAAAACAATCATCGAGAGCCAAACTGGTATTAGTGACATCATCTTTGATTCCGACCGTGAAGTGATTTTTAGGTTTGGAATTATTAAGATTATCAAACACTGCCTTTACCATGGCCGGGGTAAATTCTTTGGAGCCTAAGCCGAAACGCCCACCCACAATAAGCGGCCAGCACTTAAACGGTGCCGTACCTTTTTCCATGGCTTCACCTATGGCTGAACGTACATCAAGATATAGAGGTTCGCCAATTGACCCAGGTTCTTTAGTGCGGTCGAGCACAGCTATTAACTTAGCTGTCTTTGGTAAGGATTGGATAAAAGCATCTATTACGAATGGTCTATACAAACGCACATTAATTAAACCGACCTTTTCTCCGTTTTTGTTTAAGGTCTCAACTGCTTCCTGAACAGTCTGGGCACCTGAGCCCATAAGCACTATAATGCGCTGGGCATCAGGGACTCCGACATAGTCAAAAAGTTTATATTTCCTGCCTACTTGCTTGGCAAACCTATCCATTGTTTGCTGAACTATTTGACCAGTTTTTTCATAAAAAGGATTAACGGTTTCTCTCTCCTGAAAGTATACATCCGGATTCTGTGAAGTTCCCTTTATGGCCGGTTTGTCGGGATTTAATGCTCTCAACCTGTGAGCGCGCACCGCATTATCATCTATAAGCCCACGCATATCATCAAACGCCAATACTTCTATTTTCTGAATTTCATGAGAAGTACGAAAACCATCGTAAACATGCATAAAAGGAATACGAGCTTTTAAGGTTGCGGCCTGGGCAATTAAAGCCATATCCATTACTTCCTGAACATTAGAAGAAAAAAGAATACTAAAACCAGTTGACCGGGCCGCCATAACGTCAGAGTGATCACAGAAAATTGAAAGCGCATGTGTGGCAACTGTTCGGGCGCTAACATGGAATACGGTTGGGGTAAGCTCTCCGGCGATTTTAAACATATTAGGAATCATCAGCAACAATCCTTGAGAGGCAGTAAAAGTTGTTGTTAAGCTGCCTACGCTTAAAGCTCCGTGCACTGCACCGCAAGCACCAGCTTCGGATTGCAATTCACTTACTGAGGGTATTTGCCCCCAGATATTAGTCTTTCCTGCTGCAGATTTGGCGTCAGCCATCTCCCCTACTCCCGAAGAAGGAGTAATAGGGTATATTGCAATTACTTCGTTGGTTGCGTGAGCAACATAAGCAGCGGCAGTATTGCCGTCCATTGCTATTCGTTCTCTTGCCACTTCTATCCTCCTGCCTTTAATCTTACCCGGTTTTTAAACGATGTATCTTATAGCATAAAAAAAGTGACTATGCAACTAAATTATACAACTTTAATATTATAAATATTCGCAAATAAGTGGTTTGATGCTGATGCGCGAGCACAAGTTTCAATAATTTATGGAAAGGAAAAAATTAAGACTAAAAATTAATTATCAAGCCAAAATGCTTTTTCTTTATTTTTCGTAACTAACCCTAAAGCGATATCTACAATTTCAGCATCATATTTTCTGCCCCGGTCTTTTTTTAACTCTTTACAAGCCCGAGATAAGCCTAAGGCTTCCCGGTAAGGACGATGATGAGTCATTGCTTCTAAAACATCGCTAACTGCTAATATACGCGCTTCAAGAAGTATGTCCTCGCCTTTTAATTTGCGAGGATAGCCTGAACCGTCTAATCTCTCGTGGTGCTGATATATTATTTCGGCTAAAGGAAAGGGAAATTTAAAATTTCCGATAAGATTATAGCAGTTTTTTGAATGCTCTTGAATAAGGCTATATTCTAACTTACTTAATTCGCCGGGCTTATTTAAAATATCCAAAGGTATGCTTATTTTACCCAAATCATGAAGCTCGCCGGCCAATTTGATACCCAGGAGCCGGTCTTTATTCCAAGCCAAAACCTTGGCAATTTCCTCAGCAATGCAGGCGACATTGCGGGTATGAGTAAAAGTATAGGGGTCACGCATTTGCAAGGCCTTTCCTAGCACCTCAAGAGTATTAACCATCATGTTGAAACGCTCTTTTTCTAAATCAGCATAAACGGTCATATCGCGAGTTATCCCCATAATCCCTACTATCCGGCCTTGTGTATTGAAAGTAGGGATTTTTGTTGTAATCACTTGATTCAAGCTCCCGTTCGGAAGTCGGGTCTTCTCGATCTTCCCTATAATGGAATTTCCCGTATCCAAAACATAGTTATCATCATCGAACATCTTTTTTGCTTGTTCATAAGGAAAAAAATCAAAGTCAGTTTTTCCTATTATTTCTTCCTCTCTAAGGCCTGTACCCTTAATATAAAACTTATTAACTTTTGTAATGCGGTTATTGCGGTCTTTAAAATAAATAGCGTCGGGTATATTATCCAGCAAATCTTTAAAAAATTTTTTCTCCATTAAAAGTTTTTTTTGCCTATTCTTATAAGACGATATGTTTTGGATTATCCCTTCGATACATTTTGCATTGCCGTTCGTAAATATAGAGGATGCTGTAATTGCAACCCAAACAGTTTCACCGTCTTTTTTCCTAAAAAGAGCCTCGAAAAACTTAACGTTGCCGTTACGACTTAACATTTCAAAAAAAACATCTTTGTCTTTAGAGTTAACAAATAAATTAACAAATTTTTCCTGGAAGAAATCGCTTCTATAATATCGATAACCAAACATCTGCCAAAGAGCAGGGTTAACGGCAAGAAATCCTTCTTGGGGAATTAAGCAATAACGGAAAAGGCCTAACTCTAAATTATCAGCCGCAACCATACTAAGGGAAAAATCATTTTTCATGTTAGAAAAATTTTTATAGCTCGATTAATCTTATCTTCCTTCGTTTCGATTCCCCAGGCCTAACAGATTGGGCCAAGCTCCTGCTAAAAGACAGCGTCTGTTTACTGGACCAATGCTAAAATGAGAGCTGCCGTTAAGGAAATACAAATAGCTTATCAATTCCAATAGAATTGTTCTCTATTTAGTTATTATACCATGCGTTAGGAAATTTTCTACTTAAAGGTGAGGATTTAAAAATAAAAAAGCCCCGTTTTGAAAAATAAAACGGGGCTTTTTATAAGTTTCTTTTTTTTTAGTATCCCATTCCAGGCATTCCGCCTCCCATTCCCGGCATTCCAGCCGGCATAGGAGATTTGTCATCTTTTTCTGGCTTATCAGCTATTACTACCTCAGTGGTAACTAAAAGAGATGCAATTGAAGCTGCGTTTTGCAAAGCAGTTCTTGCAACTTTAGTAGGATCAATTACTCCTGCTTCAAACATATTTGTTATTTTGTTTTTCTCAACATCAAATCCTACTTCCCTTTTCTCATTTTTAATCTGGGCAACGATAACTGAGCCCTCAAAGCCGGCGTTAATAACAAGTTGACGTAAGGGTTCTTCTAAAGCGCGCTTTATAATGTTTACGCCAATCTGTTCATCTCCCACAGCCTTGACTTTATCAAGTGCCGGTATACTATGCAATATTCCGACCTCTCCGCCAGGAATGATTCCTTCTTCAACAGCAGCTCTAGTTGCATGTAAGGCATCTTCTACTCTGGCTTTTTTCTCTTTCATCTCAGTCTCAGTGGCAGCTCCGACATTAATTACAGCAACACCACCGGTTAATTTTGCTAATCTCTCTTGGAGCTTTTCTTTATCATAATCAGAATCACCTTCGTCGATTTGACGTTTAATTTGTTTAATCCTTCCTTGAATTGCGTTTTGTTTTCCTGCGCCTTCAACAATAGTTGTATTTTCCTTATCTATTCTTATTCTCTTTGCACGTCCTAGCTCTTCTAAAGAAACGCTTTCCAGTTTGACACCTAGCTCTTCAGTAATCGGCTTTCCTCCGGTCAGAACAGCGATATCTTCTAACATCGCTTTTCTTCTATCACCATAACCCGGAGCCTTTACTGCGCAACAAGTTAAAGTACCGCGAATTTTATTAACAACTAAAGTTGCTAAGGCCTCGCCATCGACATCTTCAGCAATTATCATTAGAGGTTTGCCGGAACGGGCAATTTTTTCTAAAAGCGGAAGCATATCTTTAAGATTAGAAATCTTCTTTTCATAAATTAAAATGTAAGGGTCTTCCAGGAGTGTCTCCATCTTTTCAGCATCAGTAGCAAAATAAGGCGATAAATATCCTTGATCAAATTGCATACCCTCAACAATATCTAAAGTCGTAGCCATGGATTTTGCTTCTTCAACAGTGATTACGCCGTCCTTGCCTACTTTTTCCATAGCATCGGCAATTAATTCACCGATTTTTGCATCACCATTAGCCGCTATAGTGGCAACTTGGGAAATTTCTTTTTTGTCCTTAACCGGCTTGGAAGAATCTCTAAGCTCTTCGATTGTTACTTCAACTGCCTTATCAATTCCTCTCTTTAAAGCCATAGGATTGGCACCGGCAGCAACATTTTTGATTCCTTCCTTAAAAATTGCCTCTGCTAAAACTGTGGCTGTAGTTGTTCCATCACCGGCAGTATCTGAGGTTTTCTCTGCAACCTCCTTAACTAATTGTGCTCCGATATTTTCATAAGGATCTTCCAAATCAATTTCTTTTGCTACGGTTACGCCGTCTTTAGTGATTGTAGGAGATCCAAATTTTTTCTCGATAAGGGCGTTTCGTCCCTTTGGGCCCAAGGTAACTTTAACTGCCCGGCTAAGAAGCTCAACGCCTCGCAGCACTGCCCTTCTTGCTTCTTCACTAAACACTAATTGCTTAGCCATAAAATAACCTCCTTATTTATGCTATAATTTTATGCTACAATTCCTAAAACATCATCCTCGCGAATTATAAGATATTCTTCGCTATCAATGGTAATTTCTGTACCAGAATATTTGCCATAAAGCACTTTATCTCCGGATTTTAGAGACATAGTTATCACTTTCCCATCATCACCCTTTTTACCAGTTCCCACAGCAATGATTTCTCCTTCTTGAGGCTTTTCTTTAGCAGTCTCAGGAATAACTATTCCTCCTTTTGTCTGCTCTTTAGCTTCAAGCTGTTTCAATAACACTCTGTCTCCTAACGGTTTAAAGTCCATCCGACACCTCCTTTAAATTCTAAACCAATAATCTTGCCTTCTGCAACCTGCACCTCAACCCAAAAACTGCTATAAAGCTTGAGCTATTGCTTAAATTAGCAATCTTAAGGCTAGAGTGCTAAAGTAGTATACTCAAGTTAAAAAGCTTGTCAAGCTCTTTTTTTAATTTTTTAGAAAAATTAAGTCTCGGCCGGCTCATTGGCTATTTATGCCCCTAAAGGCGGGGAATATCCCTCAATTGGCATTCTTTTGTTAGGCAGAAAAGTGTTGGGTGGCTAAAAAATCCAAGCCTCTTAAAACCAAAAGCGGTTCATACCGATAAGCAAAATCGAGTTTATGCATCAAGGGCAAGACATCACCTCCGGTTATAACCACTTTGTTTTTCAGGCTTACTTTTAATTTTTGCTTATATTTTTTAATTAATGAATTTACCATTGATGAAAATCCTTCCTCTAGGCCCTTATTGATACTGTCGGTTGTATTTTTAGGAATTAGCGCTTTGGTTTTTTTAAATTTAACTTCCCCCGGCAACAATGCACATTGAGAAAGAGACCGCAATGTAGACCCTATACCGGGAAGAATTATCCCCCCTTCATAAGCTCCGGTTTTTGATAAAAAATCTAAGGTTATCGCCGTGCCGAAATCAAAAATTAGCCTTGTATCACTAAACAGCTTTTTGGCGGTATAAGCGGCTATGAGCCGGTCTACCCCCACCTGTTTTTTATTATAGCTGCACCTAATCGGCACCTTTATATCGCGGCCGACTACAAATATATTCAGCTTTAGCTTATCAAAAATATCAGTTATTTTTGGAACAACAGAACAAACTAAAATCTTTTCAGTTCCACAGCCGGATAAAACTTTTCTAACCTCTTTCGCAGTTAGGCAAACAGCAGGAATTTTTAAAGTTTTTACAACTCTTTTATTCTTAAACCAGGCAAAATGCACGCTAGTATTTCCTATGTCTACAGCAATCATAACACTATCTTAGGCAATTAATTTATATCCTGTCCCTATAATATACATTTTTTGAATACTTTGTAAAGACAGAATCTAGGACCGGACCTTTCCTAAAGCTTTACTGCGTTTAGCCCAAAGGGTAAATCACCGTTGTTTTTTTACAACTTTTTTAAGTTCTTCAATTTTAT
>JAMXCX010000045.1 GCA_024542985.1 Candidatus Omnitrophota bacterium
AAGCCCTCTAAGGGCTGTTTAATATGTTTCTTTATTTCCTCTAAGCCTATTTTTTGAACCAAGAGCTCGGCGAGATGGTAAATTTTAGTTTTCCTTTTAAATGTAAAACCAATTTCAGTTTCAATTTTAGACCGAACCGAATCATTGTTCTCAATTGCATCGGCGCATATTTTAGTTCTTGAAAAACAGGCCGCGCAGGGAATAATAACATCCAGCCCCTGGCTTTCAACAATCTTTAAATTTCGCGCCGGAAGAAGCATAGCTAAATCTTTATCCAAGCTATGAGCTGAGGTAGCACCACAGCAGTTCCAATCCGGAATTTCTGCTAGTTCAATACCAAGTTGGGCGCATACAGCCTTAACCGAAGAATCGTACTCCCGGGCCGTACCGTGAAGCGAGCACCCGGGATAATAGGCGAATTTATTTTTGGTCATCTTGGTTTTGTTTTAGTTTTAAATAACTTCTCGACATCTTTCTGGTATTTGATTTTCTCGGGAAAAAGGGGAAGCTTGCCTTTAACGAACATTTTCGCTCCTAGACCCAGGTCACTAAACCATTTTCCCGATAAGGCCTTCCAAATACCGATAAAACTAGCTTCGTGAATCCGGCCAAAGCGTTTAATGTTAAAGAGAAAAATTTGATGAAATAACCTGGTTGGGCGCTCCTTGCCGGCGATTCCTTTGCTTTGGGCCTGCTCTTTCAATAAATCGATTATATGAGGAATATTTATTTCAAAAGGGCAACGGCTATAACAATTTTGGCACGATGAACAGACCCAGATACTTTTGGACTTAATAATTTTTTCTATATCTCCGACTAGAAGCCAGCGCACTAAAAGAGCCGGTCCAAAACCCATTTGGCCGGCTACCGGGCAACCGGAAGTACACTTGCTGCAGGCATAACATTTTTTTATTGCCTCGCTTATTTCTTTTCTGATTTGAAGCGGCAATACTTTCTCGTTAATAGTTTTATCTTCTTTTGTATTTTTCATCATTCCAATTTATCAATCATGCGGAAAACTTGTTCCATGGTCATATTTTTCAAATTGCAGGCTTTATTGGGACAGGCGCTTACACAAGCACCGCAACCTTGACACAGGGCTTCAGTTACCTTAGCTATTTTTTTTCTGGAATCAATTTCTCTAGCATCATAGGGGCAGGCCGTTACACATAATCCGCAGCCACGGCAAAGCTCTTCATTAACATAAGCAACCATTGGTTCACTGTAGATTTTATCCTGGGAAAACAAATTATTGATTTTATTCGCTGCACAGCCAGCCTGAGATATTGTATCCGGTATATCTTTGGGCCCTTGGGCACAGCCGGCAAAGAAAATCCCCCGGGTAGTACTTTCAACCGGACGCAATTTTACATGGGCCTCGCGATAAAAACCAAATTCATCCGTGCTTACGTTAAGAAGTTTTGCTAACTTTTTTGCATCATCCCGAGGAACAATAGCCGTAGCTAAAACTACGAGGTCAGCTTCTATTTCTATTTTCCTATTAGTTAAGGTATCAACGCCCCAAACTACTATTTTGTCATCCTCCTCAAATATCTTGCTTACCTGGCCCCGAAAATAAAGAATATTTTCTTCTTTTATTCCCTGCTGGACAAATTCTTCATAACCTTTGCCTCCGGAGCGAATATCCATATAAAATACATAAGCCTGGCCGTCAGGAACCTTTCGTTTGTAAAGAATAGCGTGTTTGGCGGTATACATGCAGCATATCTTTGAGCAGTAAGGCATGCCATTTTCCGGATCACGTGAGCCTATGCATTGTATAAAGACAACCTCCTTGGCCGGTTTGCCGTCGGAAGGACGAAGAATCTCACCGTTAGTCGGCCCGGAAGCAGAATTTAGGCGCTCAAATTCTAACCCGCTAATCACATTTTTATAACTGCCATAACCATATTCACCTAATTTATCATCCGGGTAAAGGTCATATCCGGTAGCTATAATAATAGCGCCGAATTTCTCTTCTATCAGCACCTCTTTTTGTTTATAATCAACAGCTTTGATTTCGCATACCTTAGAGCAGATTTGACACTTTCCCTGGGTAAGATATAAACAGTGCTCAGAATCAATAACCGGTTTGTTCGGTACGGCCTGGGCCGAGGTCACATATATTGCTTTTCTTTTGCCTAAGCCCTGATTAAACTCTGAGTCTACTTTTACCGGGCATTTCTCTATACATAAACCACACCCAGTACATTTTTTTCGGTCAACATAGGCAGCTTTAAGGCGAATTTTTACAGTAAAATCACCAACACAACCGCTTACATCTTGAACTTCGGAATAAGTAAGAAGATTAATTTTGGGATGCTGGGAAACTTCAACCATCTTAGGCGTAATAATGCACTGCGAACAATCAAGGGTAGGAAAAGTCTCGGCCAACTGCGCCATATGCCCGCCTATTGAAGGCGCTCTCTCAACCAGCATTACCGGATAACCGCTATTAGCAATATCTAAAGCTGCCTGCATGCCGGCGATTCCTGAGCCAATCACTAAAGCCCTCTTAATCAGGGAACTCGAAACAGCCTTCAGGGGTTTGTTTTGTTTGACTTTCTCTATCATGCTGGAAATTATTTTAATTGCTTTCTGGGTAGCATCTCCCTTTTGCATCCGGTGAACCCAGCTGCATTGTTCGCGGACATTAGCAATTTCACATTCGTATTCGTTAAGACCACCTCGGGAAACGGCCTTGCGAAAAGTTTCTTCATGCATAGCCGGCGAACAGGCTGCTATAATCACACCATCTAATTTATGTTTTTTTATCGCCTCGACAATTATTTCCTGGCCCAGTTCCGAACAAAAATATTTGTAATACTTGGCATGGGCTACAGCCGGATAATTCTTTACGGTATCAATAACTTTGTCGACATCTACCACTTCGGCGATGTTAGAACCGCACCAGCATAAAAAAACACCAATTCTTTTTTTCATAAGTTTTTGTTACTTGATTTCTATCTTTCCGATCATTCCCTTTTGAGCATGTCCTTTAATTGTACAGACTAGGCCATAAGTGCCTTTTTTTACAGGTATAAAGTATAAATCCAGGGAACGCTTTGGAAATACCTCAATAGCCGTAAAGTAAGGCGCTTTTATCTCGCCGTCGGCATTGGACTGCAACTTTCTGGTAGCAATCGCTTTAAAAAATCCTTTTGAGACAAAATAATGTTTTACCCTACCTGTGTTAACAATACGTAATTTATAAGGAGTACCTTTCTCCAGCACTAAGTCTGCAGGTATAAAAGAATATTCTTTTAATATGACTGTTTCTGTTTTCATTTTTGCCCAATCAGCAGATTGAACTCGTTTTTCGGCATCAGAGACATAGTCAGAACAGCCGTATCCCGATAACCCTAAGAAAGCAAGTGTAATTATAAAAAAGTATATTCGACAATTCATAAAACATCCCTCCTTATTTTTACCCGCACTTATTATTTTTTAGTTGCCAGGATATAGCCTTTCGTTTCAAGAAAAGCCCGCGGGTCAATAACGTGTTCATCCCAGACCTCATTCGGTATATCAATACCTAAAGCTAAAGCCATAAGCTCGGTAAGGTAAAATATAGGAATTTTCTTAAACTTTTTATCTTCTTTGGCCAAAGCCAGCTGGCTCCAATCAAGATTAAAATTGCATAAAGGGCAACTTGTGGTTATGGTATCGGCTCCGTTTTTTACTGCGTAGCGAATAATTTTGGAAACGCAGTCCTGGACAGCTTGAGTTTCTGAAGTGACAAGAAAAGAACCGCAGCATTCGGTCTTAAAGGGATAGTCTATTGACTTACAACCCAAGCTTATCAAAAACCGTTCAAAAATAGTGGGAGAAAAAGGGTCGTCAATACCGACATCTTTTGACGGCCGTAGGAGCTGACAACCGTAATAGGCCGCCACGGAAATATTTTTGAGATTAAGAGTTACTTTTTCCTTAAGCTTATCGAAACCGATTTCATCACGGACAAGCTCAAGAAAATGCACTACTTCCAGAGATCCCTTGTATTCTTCCTCTAAAAAGTCAAATACAGTTTTACGCTTACTTTCGTCAGCTTCAATTAAAAGATTTACTCTTTTTAATACATAATAACAAGTCGAACAAAGAACTACTAATTTTTCACCTTGTTTCTTAGCGGAAACTATTGTTCGTACCGGCCCAAGGTGATTCATGAGGTTATCGGTAACTGTAGAAAAATTTGCCTGGCAACAATACCAATTATCGAGTTCAACGAGTTCGATATCAAGAATTTTTGTGCACAGCTTTGCAGTTTCGTTTAATCCCTTGGCTTTATTAGTTAAAGTGCACCCCGGAAAATAAGGTATTTTTTTCATTATGCTTTATTGGCTGCATTTACGAAATCTAACTACTAAAGCCTGTTGAGGCAATTTTTTCCACATTTTATCAGCTATTTTTTTAAGCTCGGCCTTATCTACGCCTTCTCGCTTTAATATTTCCCGCAAAGTGTCCATGATCTTAGCCACATCTACCCCCTTAGGACATTTTGCCATACATTGCAGGCAAGTCGAACACAACCAAACAGTTTTAGATTCCAGAATTTCATCCTTAGAACCGATTTGTATTAAACGGATAATAGTATGTGGCAAAATATCCATATGCTCAACCAAAGGACAACCTGCTGAGCATTTACCGCATTGATAACAGGCATAGACATTCTCTCCGCTTAGTTCCTGAACTTTTTTAACAAATTCACTGGTTATTTTTTTTCTTGATATCTTCATTAGTTGTCCGCTTAAATTAACCTTTGTTAAGCCCCTTAGTTTCGCTATAATAAATATACATAAGTTCTTTATCAAATAGGCTACGTTTAACTTCCACAGCCTTTTTCCTAACCTTCGTTAATATTTTTCCAGCTAATTGCTTATTTAAGTCAACGCCGAATTCCCTAAACTTTGTCTGCAAGGCATTCTTCCCCGAATGTTTTCCGATGAGAATTTGGCGCTCACCGCCTATTTCGGAAGGATGAAATAACTCGTAAGTCCCGGATTCTTTTACTAAGCCATCTACCTGAATTCCCGCCTCATGAGTAAATATATTCTTTCCTACGATGGGTTTACTTACCGGTATCTCTCTGCCGGAAGCTTGAGAGACCAATTCCGATAAACCTTTCAACTTCGAAATATCAAAAGCAATTTCTTGGTTCATGATGTACTTAAGGGCCATAACTACTTCTTCTAAAGCTGCATTCCCGGCCCTTTCTCCTAATCCATTTACTGTCGTACTGATAAACTCCGCACCAGCCTCAAGGGCAACAAGGCTATTGGCAGTCGCCATTCCAAAATCATTATGGGCATGAAACTCGATAGGTAATCCTACTTCCTCGACCAAAGTTCTTATTCTTTGTTTAGTTTGAGTAGGGCCAAGTATTCCCAAGGTGTCACAGAAACGCAAACGGTCAGCGCCGGAATCTTTAGCTAACCGCGTAAAGATGATTAAGTCTTCCATTTTGGCCCGGGATGCATCTTCGGCATTGCAAGAAACATAAAGCCCGTGACTTTTAGCAAAATTTATGGTCCTTTTGACGGTTTCATAAACCCAGGCCCGAGTTTTTTTTAGTTTTTTCTCGATATGGACACGAGATACGGGAATAGAAACACAAACCGCATCAAGCCCGCAATCAATTGCATCTTCGACGTCACCGGCGACAGCCCGGCACCAGCCCAATATGCTAGCCTTATGGCTATCAGCCACAATATCTTTTATGGCTTGCTTTTCATCGCCTTTCATTGCCGGAACCCCGGCTTCAATTTGATATACACCTGCTGCATCAAGAAGGTGTGCAATTTTACGCTTTTCGTCATTTGAGAAAACGACACCGGCAGTTTGTTCTCCGTCCCTTAAAGTAGTATCCACAATTTTTATCACTTTTTTATTATCCATAGCCACCTTCCTTTTTAATGAGCCCTTGACATCGAAAATATCAAGGGCGAATTACTCCCTCGAACATTCATTCCTTTAAAGCAGCTTGCAGTAAGCCCGGAATCTCATCAGGCCTATCGGCAACCATAACTCCTGAATCTTTAAAAGCCTTAACCTTAACCTGAGCTGTGCCTTTTCCCTGGGATATAATGGCTCCGGCATGGCCCATTCGCTTTCCCGCCGGTGCCGACCGGCCGGAGACAAAAGCCACAACCGGTTTTTTCATATTCTGACGTATATAATCAGCCGCTTGTTCTTCTTCGTCGCCGCCAATTTCACCGATAAGCACGACGGCCTCGGTTTGGTTATCCTGCTCAAACATAGCCAGTAAATCCGTAAAGCCTGAGCCTACGATTAGGTCACCTCCAATTCCTACACAAGTAGACTGGCCCATATTATTAAGAGTTAAATTATACACTACTTCATAAGTCAACGTCCCGCTTCGTGATATAACTCCGATGGCCCCAGAGGTATGAATATGCGCCGGCATTATCCCAACCTTACATTTTCCCGGACTAATCAAGCCCGGACAGTTCGGCCCGATAAGACGCGCCCCCTTATCTTTTACGTAATAATAATTTTCCAGCATTTCAATAACCGGTATACCTTCAGTAATACATACAATCAAAGCTATACCGCAATCAGCAGCTTCCCTGATAGCATTAGTGGCAAACTTTGCCGGTACATAGATTACCGAACAATTTATTTTAAACTTGGCTCTTGCTTCGCTTACAGTATTAAATACCTCTAATGAGCCTACGGTTTGGCCGCCTTTTCCGGGAGTAACTCCTCCCAGAACATTTGTCCCGTATTCAAGCATTGCCAGAGCGTGAAATGAACCGTCGCGGCCGGTTATTCCCTGCACCAGCACTTTTGTGTCTTTATCAACAAGTATGCTCATAATACTTCTACAGCTTTTTTTACTGCCTCACTCATTTTTTCGGCAACTGCTAATCCTTTTTCCCTAAGCATACTTTGGCCCTTCTCTTCATTAGTGCCCACTAGACGTATAACCAAGGGAACCTGAATGTTAAGTTTTTCCTTGGCCATAAGAATGCCTTTAGCAATATCATCACAGCGGGTAATACCTCCGAATATATTAATCAATATCACCTTGATTTTTTTATTGGCTAATATGATTTCCAAAGCATTCAATACCTTCTCAGGATTGGAACTTCCGCCCACATCAAGAAAATTTGCCGGTTCTCCCCCGAAAAGCTTTATAATATCCATAGTTGCCATCGCTAATCCGGCTCCGTTAACAATACAGCCCACATTGCCATTCATACTGACAAAACTCAAATTTGCCTTCCGGGCTCGTATTTCATCAGGGCTATATTCTTCGGGATTACGCAAAGACTCAATTTCCGGATGTTTAAACAGAGCATTATCATCAAAATTTATTTTAGCATCTAAGGCTAGAAGCCGGTTATCGGGCTCAACAGCAGCATAAGGATTAATTTCCACTAAAGTGCAATCTTTCTCAATAAATATCCGGTACATTTTCAGCAAAGTGCCGTAGGCTTCATCTCTAGCGCTATCGGTCTTAAAAACTTTTAAAAGGGTATTTTTTAATACTGATTCATCCGGGCCTTTTAAAGGATTTATGTATACTTTGTGTATTTTTTGGGGTGTTTTTTGGGCTATTTCTTCAATTTCAACTCCTCCCGAGCTGCTTAGCATAAAGACAATTTTCTTTAAACCCCGGTCAAGAGTAAGGCCTAGATAATATTCTTCCTTAATTTTAACCGCCTGAGCCAGGAGTATGCTTTTTACCGGTAATGATTTTATGGTTAAAGAAAGAATTTCTTCGGCTGTTGACTTAAGGTCTTTTTCGCAACTCACCAACTTCACTCCGCCGGATTTGCCTCTAGAGCCGGCTAAAACTTGAGCCTTTAGCATAACTCTGCCCCCCAGGCTTTTAGCTTTTGCCGATATAGTTTCGAGAGTATCAACTAACTCCCAAGGTACAGTGTCAATGCCGTATTGCGAAAATAACGACATTGCCTGGTATTCATAGATATTCATTTCCCGTTAACACTCCTTTTGGACCACTGAAAATTGCTGTCATTAACAAGCTTAAAACCGGTATCTATAGCCATTCTATCGGATACTAAAATTTTCTCCGGAACCCGGGCCAGAACAGCTTGGATCAAAGCTTCTCTTGATATTATTTTTGTAATAGCGGCTATTGCGCCTAAGGCAATTATGTTAGCAACTATCGGCGCATTTAAAAGCTTTATTGCTAAGGCACTAAAGGGTGCTTTAAATACATTCACAAAGCCCTGAGGAACTTCTTTTATAAATGTATCATCCACTACCAAAAGGCCTTCTTTCTTTAATGACATTACATATTTATCCAAAGCTTCCTGAGTCATAGCGAGTAAAATATCGGCCTGGGTAACTCTAGGGTAATATATGCTCTGGCTGCTTATAATAATTTCTGCCTTTGATGCTCCGCCTCTGGCTTCCGGGCCATAAGATTGAGCCATTACTGCTTCCTTGGTGTCATAAATCGAAGCGGCTTCAGAAAGTATCTTTCCGGCGAGAATCATCCCCTGGCCGCCTGAACCGCTTAAGACTATCTCCAAGCGTTCCGGTTTATCGGGAATTTCTGTTTGAGCTCGAACTCTGCGCTTTTTGAATAACTTTAGAATATTCATCTACGTACTCCGGTCTTTGGCTTGAATGAATCAAGCCAATAACAAATTTTGTTTCCCTTTCAGCATCGGAAAGTAATTGATATTGTTTTACGTTTACAGCACAATCCCTTTGCCACCGAAGCATTTCTACAGGACTGCCCATATTATTCAATCTCCCGTAATAAATAGGACAACCGCTAATTACTTCAATAAGAGAAAAACCCTTATGAGCAATACCATCGGCAATAAGGTTGGGTAAAGCCAGCGCATGATAAGTAGTAGAACGCGCTACATAGGTAGCTCCGGCAGCTTGAGCAAGGACGCATAAATCAAAGGGCTTCTCAATGTTTCCGTAGGGAGCGGTAGTTGCCCGGTCATCGAGATTAGTGAGAGGAGAATACTGGCCGCCGGTCATGCCGTAATTAAAATTATTGAATACAACTGTGGTAATGTTTATATTACGCCGGGCAGCATGAATAAGATGATTACCGCCGATTGCCGCGATATCTCCGTCACCGGCAAGAACAACTACGGTAAGTTCCGGTTTGGCCATTTTTATTCCGGTAGCAAAGGGAAGCGCTCTTCCGTGGGCAGCATGAAGAGTGTCGAAATCAAGATATCCTACGCTTCGTGAAGAACAGCCAATTCCGGAAATAACAACAATTTTATCCTGGTCTATAGCTAATTTTAAAACCGCTTTCAAAAAAGCCTGCAAAGCAATACCATGGCCGCAGCCCGGGCACCAGATATGCGGAAATTTCTCAATACGCAAATATTTCGTAATATCAGCTAACATAATCAAAATACTACCAAATCCAAATACGTACCAAACCTGCCTACCGGTAGGCAGGTCCAAAATAAATCCAATCCTTCGATTTCACTCAGGATTGGTCCTGAGCAATGTCGAAGGGCCTAAATCCTAAATCCCAAAAGGGATTATTGGAATTTTGAAATTGGGATTTATTTAGTAGTATTGGAATTTTGGATTTCATTTAGTATCTCCTGAGGCGTTATCATCGTACCCCGGACAGAATTGACCCCTACTACCCGCAGACTCCCCCGGGATATTCTTTGGACTTCCCGCAAAATTTGGCCCATATTCATCTCACAGACAACTATGGTCTTAATACGGGAACCTAAACTTTTGAAGAAAAAATCAGGAAAAGGCCAAAGAGTTTTAAGACTCACTGTACCAACTTTCAAGCCCTGCCTACGGGCTTCTTTGGCTGCCTCATCACAAGAGCGGGAAGTAGCACCGTAAGAACACAAAACTAAAGAGGCATCATCTAAATATTTATGCTCAAGCCAACAAATATCCTTAAGGCGAGAATTGATTTTTTGCTGCAGGCGGAAAAGTAAAGAACTGGTTTTTTCAGGAACATTAACCGGAAACCCATCTAAGTCATGAATTAACCCGGTTACATTAAAACGAAACCCCTCACCAAAATTAGCAATACGCGGGACATCCGAAGAAGAAGCCGTAGCAAAGGGAAGATATTTTCGATTAAAGCTTTTCTTTGCTTTTGGCCGGCTCAACAATTTAATATTTTCTATTTCAGGAAATTCAATTTTTTCATACAAATGCCCCACAATCTCATCAGAAAGCAAAATAACCGGGACTCGCAGGCTCTCAGATAAATTAACTGCCCGGATAGTTAGATCATAAGTCTCCTTAACCGAAGAAGGACAAAGAACAATAATCGGATGTTCACCATGCGTGCCCCAACGAGCCTGCATTACATCGGCTTGTGAAGGTGAAGTGGGAAGGCCTGTAGAAGGCCCGCCTCTTTGTACATTTACAATTACGCAAGGAACTTCACAAAGGCCGGCAAAACCAATAAGCTCCTGTTTTAAAGAAAATCCCGGTCCGCTGGTTGCAGTTAGAGTTTTTATCCCGGTTAAAGATGCCCCCAGGACTGCCCCCATACTGGCGATTTCATCCTCCATTTGAATGAATTTTCCTCCGAGTTGGGGAAGCCTTCGGGAAAGAATTTCAGCAATTTCTGTGGAAGGAGTTATAGGATAGCCGGCAAAAAAACGTACACC
>JAMXCX010000046.1 GCA_024542985.1 Candidatus Omnitrophota bacterium
GGAGCTTACATTAGGGAAAAAGGGTATTCTGATTTAGAAGTTTTTGATTGTACGGTAGAAAACATACCTTTGGATAAAATAGCAAATAAGGTAAAAGAAAAAAACCCCGATGTTATATTATTAGGAGATATGATCCATTGCTCAGTAGGTTTTGGTGTCATTTGGCACTTTAATGAAGCAGCTTCAAGGATAAAACAAGCTTTACCAAACGTTAAAATAATTATGGGAGGCTTGTGGTATTCTTCCATGCCCACAGAGACTTTAAATGATCAACCCGCAATAGATTATGTGGTTATGGGTGAGGAAGAAGCATTTCTTGATCTAGTGAAAGCAATTGATACCGGGAGTCCTATCAAGGATATAGCCGGAGTAGCTTCTCGTGTAGACGGAAAAGCCCTAATGGGTCCGCACAGGCCCTTGATGACAGATTTAAACAGTCTTCCGCTTCCGGCTTATGATTTATTTCCTATGGATAAGTATGTCGGCCATACTCATTGGAAGCCGTTTGTTGAGATGATGACTTCTAGAGGTTGCCCTTCAGCATGTACATTTTGCTATGAGTGGGACCAATACGACCCTAGGCACCCGGAAGATTTCTTGAAATGGAGAGCCAAATCTCCGGAGCGTGTAATTGAAGAATTAGAACTTTTGCATCATAAGTTCGGCACTAAAGTTGTGGTAATTCAGGATGACAATTTTAATGTTGACCCTGTGCGTGTTGAAAAATTCTGCAATCTAAAGAAAGAAAAAAATAATCCTATTAAATGGGTTTCTTTAGGCCGGGCCGTAGATTGGGTTAATTGTGAACATATTTTGCCTTTGATGAAGGAAACAGGGCTTTTTATGGGAGTTTTCGGAATAGAGGTGACTACTCCTGAAGAGTTAAAAAGAATTGCTAAAGGCATAACTATTGACCAGATCAAAAAGACCATAGATATCTTACGTGCAAATGATGTTGCAGTAGTTGCCGATATCATGATCGGCTTTGACTATGACAACGAGCAGATTGTTAAGCAAAGACATGAATTCACCGATAAGGTAGACCCTGATATTTTATGGGTCGGTTATGTTACGCCTGCACCGAATTCACCAATGTGGAGAATCGGTATGAAAAAAGGATGGGTTGACCCTAAAAAAATCGATTTTCTAAAATGGGATTTCTTACACCCGGTGATACCGACAAATCATCTTTCAATTGAAGATTTGGGAAGATTAGGCGCTTGGAGCATGAGAGAGTTCTTTTCCAAGCCGGGGAGAATCCAAAGAATTATGACCAGTAATTTTGACCCGCTGGCTAAGCTTTGCTTCCAGGATGTTATGCGCGGAGTTACTAAGTGGGAAGAAGGAGCTGTTAAAGGAGAAACACATATTTAGAAAAAGCTAAAAGCTATAAGTCATGAGCTTTAAGCCATGCAAGCTGTAAGTTATAAGTTGTAAGCTTTAAGCTAAGACAGAGAGACAAAGAGAGAGAATCTGAGAAGAAGGAATTGAAGAAAAAAGGCAAAGAGAAAGGAAAGAAAAATTAAGAAAATAGCAAGTTGTAAGTTCATTAATTCAAAATATTTTGGCTTAATACTTATTACTTACGGCTTATAGCTGGATAATTATGTTGTGTGATAGCCATATTCATTTTATCCCTGAGGAACTATCGGTTTATACTTCTTTTTATAAAGGAATATGGGCAGATAAGGATAAACTCTATTCATTCTTAGATGAGCATGATATCCAAAAAGCACTGCTTGTATATCCTTCCACTGATGCCCACCTGAAGCTAGGTTTTGCTAAAGTAGTTAAAATTTACAATGCTTGCTTAGAGCAAATGGTTAAAGAAAACCCTAAAATAATTGCCGCGGCTATTCTTGATGTCGAAAGTGTCCTAAATTGGCCCCGAGAAATCGAACAGTTAAAAGCCCGGGGTTTTAAGGCTTTAAGTATTGCTTCAAGCCAAAACGGAAAATTTTTGGTCAATGAAATGCGTCCCTTATTTGAAACTATCCAGAAGTATAATATGCCGATTTTTATCCATCCTCAGACTATTAATCCGATTGGATTTGAAAGAGTGAAAGATCCGCTTCTTATGCCGGTTTTAGAGTACAGTTTTGATATTTCTATGTTCTTAGGCTTACTAATGATGGAAGATATTTTACAACGTTATAATGTGAAATTTATCTTTTCATCTTTAGCCGGTATAGTGCCTTTTTTGAAAGAGAGGTTTGATAGAGTCTACTCAATGCTTAGAAAAAGAGAAATAGTTAAAGATTTAGGGCAAAGGCCTACCCAAATATTAAAAAGTGTGTATGTAGAAACTTCAGGCGCATCATTGAATAATATTAAACTAGCAATAGAGCTATTTGGCCAAGATAGGTTGTTATGGGGTTCAGATTACCCTGTTTGCGGCAATGTGGACGAAAATTTAAAAGTGCTCGAGGAGTTAGAATCGGAAATACAGGAAAAAATAAAATTTACAAACTTTAATAATCTATTCAAAGCATGAATCCCGTTAGAGATTAGCTATGATATGTTTTATGTGTATATAATTCAAAGTAAAAGTAATAATAGAATGTATACAGGTTTTACTTGCAACTTACGGAAACGCTTCAATGAACATAATAATGGCAGAGTGGTATCTACAAAGAACAGAGGGCCTTTTAAAATTATTTACTATGAGGCATGCGCCAATGAGTATGATGCGAGAGCGCGTGAGAAATATTTAAAATCAGGAATGGGTAAACGCTATCTCAAGAATAGATTGAAGCGTTTCCTATCTCTAACGGGATGAAAGTGTACTGTAACGGAAACTTATGCGATAGGGATAAATTAGGAGAAGTCTTTGAGCCGGGATTTCTTTTTGGCTGGGGTAACTTTGAAGTTTTACGCAGCTATAAGAAGAAAATACCTTTTCTTGATTTACATATCAGGAGATTAAATTCTAGCTTGGAGCTTCTAGGCCTAGAAGAAGTTAACCTAGGCTGGGAAAAGGAAATAAAGAATTTACTTTTTGAAAATAATTTAAAAGATGCCTATGTAAGGATAACTACCTATAAAAAAAGGAAAGGTACGGGTACGCTTATATATGCGGATAAATTTGCCTATTATACCTCTGAAACTTATGAAAAGGGATTTACGGCAATAATTTCACCTCATCAAAGGATGATAAATGACATAAATACTAAGATAAAGTCGTTAAGTTATGCTAACAATAGAGTTTCTTGGTTTTGCGCCCAAAAAAAAGGCAAGGACGAAGCTTTAGTTTTAAATCACCAAGGGTTTTTAGTCGGTGGTTCACGCAGTAATTTATTTTTAGTTAAGGATAAGGAAGTTATTACACCAAGCGGCGGCAGCGGAGCATTTAGGGGCATAACTAAACAGGTTATTTTTAGAATATTAAAAGATTTAGATATTAAGATTAGAGAGGAAAAAGTAACTTTGGAAGATTTATATAGCTGCCAGGAAGCATTTATAAGCAGTGCGCTCATGGAAGCAATGCCTTTAGTTGAATGTGAGAGCAAGCTTTTGGGTAACGGTAAGCCCGGTGAAATAACCTTAAAGGTATTATCCAAATACAGAGAGGTAGTCCATGGATAGCCCACTTTTATTTCCGGTTAGATTGGAAAATAACATAATTTATGTTCTTGATGAAACCCAAATCCCTTTTAAAGAGCATTATATAGAAGTTAAAACAATAGATGATGCCCTTTTGGTTTTGGGTGAGATGAAAACCCGTTCTTTGGGCCAGGTTCTTTTGTTTTTCTATTCCTGCCTTGTTTTTAAAGAGTTTTCCATAGACCAAATAATACAAAGGTTTAAAAATAGGAGGCCGACCTTTGATTTTCCTTTTCTGGGAGAGATCTTAAAAGGCGGCCTTAAAAAAAGCGCAGATGCCCAAAACGTGGTTAAAGGTTTCGTCTATGGGTTTGATAAAGCCAGAAGGCAAAGGGCTCAGCGATTAGCCCGGATTTTGCCTAGCCCTGCGAATATATTAACAATATGCAATGTTAACGGAGAGCTGGTGTATTTGCACCAGGAATTAGAAAAAATAAATAAACAGTCTTTTTTTTATGTTTCTGAGACCAGACCATACCTGCAGGGAACTCGTCTTACCTTTTGGGAGTTAAGAAAAAATAATATTCCTGTTAAGGTGCTTTGTGATAATCAGGCAGCAAGCCTCATGAGTAATAAAAAGATAAATTGCGTTGTTACCGGAGCTGACCGGGCGACAAAAAACGGTGATGTAATCAATAAAATAGGAACATATTCTTTAGCCAGATTAGCGAAGTATTTTAATATTCCTTTTTATTCCTTAACTCAGTATCCACGGGATATTGATGTGGATGCAATTGAAATTGAGGAACGTCCGGGGATAGAAGCTTTTATGTATTTGGATGGCGATTATGGTAGCATTGATGCATTTTATCCTGCTTTTGATATAACAAAACATGAATTTATAAGTAGGTGTATACAGTTAGAGGTTTTAGATGAAGCTGTCAGAAATTGATAAAGCAATAATTCTTTGGGGGTTACCTTCCCAAGAGAGTTTATCTGAAATTAAACAAGACGAGAGTTTAATTGTTGTTCCGGAACAGAGGCCTTCTCTTTTAGGGTTAACATACACATTGCCATTGCTCAAAAGCAAAGGTATTAAGTGCTTTTATTGCCCGGACAATGTATTGGGATTTTTATTTTATCAAGGTAAGATAAAAAAAACTTATCTTTTCTTTAAGGATAAAAATGATAAGGGTATAATAGGCACTTGTGGTAGTTTGTATGTATCTTTATTGAGTAAACTTCATAATGTAGAACTAAAGATTGTGCCTGCCGCAAAGGCATCTGAAAATGCAGCAGATAAGGATGCTTCTACTTTATGGGGGCAGGATTTTATTTTTCAAAAAAACAAACAAGATTATATTGTGGAGGCAAGTGAAGAAGTTATAGTTTAAGGAGGGCAAGAATTGTGAGCTATAAAAAATATAAACAAGAGATAATCGAATGGGCTAAGGTTTTAAACCGAAAAGGTTTGGTAACGGCAAAAAACGGTAATATATCTTATAAGGTAGAAGACGAGAAAGTCTTAATAACCGCTCATGATGCTTATTTGGGTTATTTAGAAGATGAGGAAATTATCTTGGTCGATTTAGAGGGAAATATTTTAGAAGGAAATTCAGAGCTCACGACTGAAAAAAATTTGCATTTAAGTATTCATAACAAATTTCGAAACGAAAAGGTGGTTATTCACGCCCACTCGCCTTATTCAACAGCTTTTTTTCATTATTTTGATAAAATAGATATTTTTTCTTTTGAAACAAAGTTTTACTTGGGAGATATAAAAGCTATTTTTCAAGAAACTCCGGCCGTAACAGAGCTAGCACCGGTTTTAGAAGCTTTAGAAAATAGCAATATTATAGTTTTAAAAAATCATGGTGTGGTTTCTATGGGGAGTAATTTTAAAGAAGTTTTTAGCTTGCTTGAATTGCTGGAAGAGCAAGCCAAGGTTAATCTTTTAATCAAAAGCTCTAAAGTTTCACAATCTCAACCTAGCTCAGAGAGAGCCAATAAAGCTGACTCCCCAGACAATATTAAAAATAAACACAAAATGCTCTCTAAAGAACATATGCAGCAGTTAAGAGAGGTGATTAATAATGACCAAGAGGTTCAAGAATTAGGGCAAAAATACGAACTAACTTGCACTTTAGCGGTAAAAAATCAGGATAATGACGAGGCTATGTGTTTTCATTACGAAAGGGGTAAAATTATAAAAATAGATAGGACTGACAAGGCAGACTTTGTAATCATTGGCAAGGAAGAAATCCTAAAAAAAGTTTTTAACCGCCAGGTTGATCCTTTTGTTGCCTTAACTCAAGGAAAAGTTAAATCTAAGGGTAATTTTGCCAAAATGAGCAAGTGGTACCCGGTAATGGTGAGGACCTTTAAATTGTGGGAACAAGCGCCGGTGAAATAAAAACGGAGAAAATATGCAGGAATATAAATATTATATAGCCGGAGAATTTAAAGAAAGTAAGCAAAAGATTAGTGTTGTAAACCCCGCCACCGAAGAAGTTTTTGCTAATATTTTTGAGACTACCAAAGAGGATTTAAATATTGCTTTAGGAGAAGCAAAATCTGCACAGGCCCAGTGGAGAGCTACGTCTTATCTTGAGAGGGCTAAGGTCTTGCGCGAGATTTCAAGAGTTATTTTTGATAATCTTTCTGTATTGGCTGAGCTTGAATCAAAAGAAATCGGCAAGCCCTTAAAAGAATCTTTATTCGTGGATATTCCTCTGGGAGGCGAGTGTTTTAATTATTACGCTTCCTTTTTAGAGTCTTTAGAGGATGAAGCCATTAGGGGTGAATATGGTTTGAGCACAATAAGTTATGAACCGTTTGGTGTCTGCGGGGTATATTTACCTTTTAATACGCCGTTGATGATTTTTGGTTTTAGTTGTGCGGCAGCCCTGGCAGCAGGAAATGCTTTAATCGTTAAACTTTCCGAATACGGGTCTCTTTCTATGCTGGAGCTGGCAAAATATTTAGATAGTCTAGACATTCCCAAAGGGTTAATAAATATTATTAGCGGCAGGGGCCAATCAATCGGCAAGGAAATCGCCCAAAGCAACATAGATTTAATATCCTTTACCGGCTCACGAGATACCTTAAAAAAGGTTATTTCTACATCGGCCCAAAATCCTAAAAAAATAATTTGTGAACTAGGGGGGTGTAACTTAACAATAGTTTTTTCCGATGCTGATAAAGAAGCTGCTCTTCAAAATGTTCTGGGTTCTTCATTTATGAAACAGGGTCAGATGTGCATAGGCACCAGCGTAGTTTTAGTCCAAGAAGACATGTATGAAAATTTTGTAAAAGAGCTAGTTTTTAAAACTAACGCTATAAAAGTGGGAGATCCTTTTGATTCGCTTTCCGGGATAGGGGCCTTGGTTACTAAAGACCATATTCATAATATAGATAATAAAGTTAAAGCTGTTTTATCAAAAGGCGGCAGGCTTTTAGCCGGAGGAGAAATCTTAAAGCACAAAGGGTATTTTTATCCACCTACTATTATTGAGGTTGATGAAATATCTTATGATGAGTTTTTTGCCCCGGTAATTCTTATTAAGAAATTTAAAAATACAGACCAAATAAAGAAAATTCTAGAAGATAATCCTACCGGTTTAGTCACTCAAATCTGGACTAAAGATTTAGAAAGGGCAGATAGCTTAGCTAAGCTGGCCAAGAGCGGAACGGTATGGATTAATACTTTTGCCTGTATGAGCGCTCAAACTCCTTTTGGGGGGATGGGCCAATCAGGTTGGGGTAGAAATTTAGGTAAACTCGGTTTTTTTGAATATGCACAGGCTAAACATATAGGCTTAGGTATTAAAAAAAGCCCGGTTGATGGATGGTTTGGGGTTTAATTTCCCTCGCTGAAAAGTGAAATCATTAAAGGAGGCTTAATATGGATTGGGGAATGCAGAATCGTTTAAGTCAAGTTATTAAACCTGACGGTCATTGTTTTTTTATGCCTATTGACCACGGCTATTTCCAAGGTCCTACAAGATGTTTAGAAAAACCAGCCGAAACAATTAAGCCGCTTTTGCCTTTTTACGATGCACTTTTTGTCACCAGAGGCGTTTTGCGGGCAGTAGTAGATCCCGCAAATACTAAGCCGATTATTCTTCGAGTATCAGGGGGAACAAGCATGGTGGGTAAAGATTTGGCCAATGAGGAGATTACTACTTCTATAGAGGAAGTTATTCGTCTTAATGCCTCAGCAGTTGGTATTTCTGTTTTTATCGGCAGTGATTATGAGAAGCAGACCTTATTAAATCTTTCGCGTTTGGTAAACGAGGCTGAAAAATATGCGATACCCGTAATGGCAGTTACTGCCGTGGGTAAAGAATTAGAGAAGCGAGATGTCCGCTATCTTGGATTATGTTGTCGTATTGCAGCTGAGTTGGGTGCAAGGATAGTAAAGACATATTGGTGCAAGGATTTTGATAAAGTTGTAAAAGGCTGTCCGGTGCCTGTAGTTATGGCCGGCGGGCCTAAATGCAAGACCGAACAAGAAGTGTTTGAATTTGTTTATGATGGCCTGCAAAGAGGGGCCATCGGTATTAATTTAGGAAGAAATGTTTGGCAAAATCCTTATCCGGTGGCAATGGCAAAGAGTCTCAGGGCTATTATCCATGAAAATGTGACTGTTAAACAGGCCCAGGATATATTTAATGAGGCCAAGAGTATTGGAGCCAAGCCGCAGTTTAAGGAATAAAATATTTCTAGAATCATCCATCCTTGCTTTAAAAATAAATGATACTTTTAGTTCGATATTATTTAAGAGGAAATAGATTTTTATGAAGGTTGCAATGTATTATAATAATCATGACGTCAGAGTTCAAGAGATGCCTAAGCCTAAAATTGGGCCCAAAGAGTTTTTACTTAAGATAATAGCCAGCGGCATCTGCGGCAGTGATGTGATGGAGTGGTACCGCCTTAAAAAAGCCCCTCTCGTTTTAGGCCACGAAGTTACCGGTCAAATCGTTGAAGTTGGCAAAGAAGTAAAAAAATTTAAAAAAGGGGATAGAGTTTTTGTTTCTCACCACGTCCCCTGTAATACTTGCCGTTACTGTTTAAATGGAGAGCATACTGTTTGCGAAACTTTGCATACTACAAACTTTTATCCGGGCGGGTTTGCCGAATATATCCGCATACCGGAGATTAATGTAGACAGAGGGACGTTTCTTTTACCGGAAGAAGTTTCCTTTTTAGAAGGTACATTTATTGAACCCTTAGCTTGTGTAGCGCGCGGGCAGCGTCTAGCTGGGCTTAGGTCAGGCCAACGTGTACTCATCCTTGGTAGTGGCATTTCAGGGCTTTTGCATTTGTTATTAGCTAAAGCAAGAAAGGCCGAAAAAATTATTACTACCGACATAAGTGACTATCGCTTAAAAAGCGCCCAAACCTTAGGGGCAGATGCTGTTATTCAGGCAAAAGAAGATGTAGTAGCAGTTCTGAACCGGATTAATAAAGGCGATCTTTTTGATTTAGTAATTATTTGTACTTCTGCTATAAGCGCTTTTAAGCAAGCCTTACAATGTGTTGACCGGGGAGGGACAGTATTATACTTTGCCCCTACTGAGCCGGGGGTTAATCTTTCTATTCCGGTTAATGATTTTTGGCGCAACGGTATAAAAATCATGCCTTCTTACGGTAATAGTCCCCAAGATGCAGTTGTAGCTATAGAGTTGATTCGCAGCAAGGCTGTTAGAGTTTCTAAGCTAATTACGCATAAATTACCTTTGAGCGAAATTGCTTCAGGTTTTAGTCTTGTTGCCAATAGTCAAGACTCACTTAAGGTAATAATTGAGCCCCACGCGCATTAACGATTGTTTTTTTGCTTACCGGTTACAAGCATCCAAAAAGTCGTTGAATTGTCCACTAGAAGACCTATAATAACAGAAAATAACAAAAATGATGGTATATGGCATTAAGATGCTAAATATATACGATATTACCTTAAAGGAGTTGCAGAACCAGTTGATTTTGAAAGGGTTACCTCGGTTTGCGGCTGTGCAGATTTTTGGCTGGATATACAAAAAACGAGCTGAGGATTTTGATTTAATGACCGATATCTCTAAAGACTCAAGGGTATTTTTAAAGAAAAACTTTAAATTTAGTAAAGCGGATATTTTAAAACAAGAGAAATCTTTAGACGGAACAGAGAAATTTTTGTTTAAATTAGAAGATTTATCCTCTATCGAGACAGTTTTTATTCCGGAAAAAAAAAGAAGCACTTTATGTATTTCTACTCAGGTAGGATGTAAATACAGGTGCGAATTCTGCGCCAGTGGCTTTAATGGTTTTAAGAGGAATTTAAGAGCTTGCGAAATGATAAATCAGTATTTACAGGTTTGTGATTCGATTCCTTCTCAGGGAATTACTAATATCGTATTTATGGGCATAGGGGAGCCTTTAGATAATTTTGATAACCTTATAAAAACAATAGAAATATTAACAGCTTCAAAAGGCCTTGCTCTTTCAAAGAAAAAGATATCTATATCAACTTGCGGCTTAGTGCCTCAGATAGATAAACTTTCTGCTTTGAATTTAGGGGTAAGGCTTTCTGTTTCGTTACACTCTGCAGATGAGGCTGTTCGCAGTAAACTTATGCCAATTAATAAAAAATATCCCTTAGGAAAGCTACTTAAGTCGGTAAGAGGGTTCATCAGAAGCAGTAAAGAGGCAGTTACGTTTGAATATGTATTAATTAAAGATATAAACGCAAGTCAAGATGATGCTAAAAGGCTAGCTAAAG
>JAMXCX010000047.1 GCA_024542985.1 Candidatus Omnitrophota bacterium
GGTGGCAAAAATGAACTTTACATGGGCCGGCGGTTCTTCCAAAGTCTTAAGCAGGGCATTAAAGGCCTCTTGGGTTAACATGTGCACTTCATCAATGATATATATTTTATAACGGCAATAGGCAGTGGATAATTTTACATTTTCTCTTAAAGTCCTTATCTCATCTATGCCCCGGTTGGATGCAGCATCGATTTCAATAGTATCTAAGGAATTACCTTTGGCTATTTCAAGGCAACTTGTACAATTACAGCAAGGGTTTACTGTCGGGCCTTGAGAGCAATTAAGAGATTTGGCTAATATTCTGGCTAAAGACGTTTTGCCCACCCCTCTAGGCCCGCTAAAAAGATAAGCATGATGCACTCTATCCTTTAAAATGGCATTTTTTAAAGAGATAACTACGTGGGCCTGGCCCACAACCTCATCAAAGTTCTTCGGCCGGTATTTTAAGGCAAAGGCTATATAGCTCATTAACCACCTATCTTAATTGTTTTTACTGCAAAAAGTAAATCAGTATAAACCTAGATTGCCTTCAAGTCAACTTCCAATCAGAGCCTTGACTATCTATGGTTTTAACAAACTCTAAAGTATTATCGGGAAAAAATATAAAATAAAAAAATAAGATAAGCTAGAAATAATACCAGGCCTTCTTTGCGGCTTATTTTATATCCTGTACGCATAAAGATACATATGATAACGCTGAAGAACAAAAGCGCAAGAAACTCAAAACCCAGAAGCGATGATGAAAGCCTAATCGGCCGTATCAAAGCAACTATGCCTAAGACAAACAAAATATTAAAAATGTTGCTTCCTACGATATTTCCCACGCTTATACTGGGGACTTTTCTCAAAGAGGCTGACAAAGAAGCAACTAACTCCGGTAAAGACGTGCCGATTGCAAAGACTGTAATACCGATAATCCAAGGGCTTATACCGAAAATAGCTGCTAATCTTGCCCCTGATTTAACCATTAAATAGGCCCCAAGCATAACGCCTATTAGCGAAACAAAAGCTAAAGTAAAAATTATGGGTTTAGAATTGGCTTTTCTAAAAAGTTTTCTGAATTTAAAGTTGTCTAATTCGCCTTGGTCAAACGAATCTTTTGAGCCTTTGTAAGAAACTATTATAAAAACAATGAAAAAGATAATAAAAATTATCCCGTCCAGGCGGCCGATTACTTTATCCAGGCTTAAAAGGTAAAATAAAAGCACAGCCGAAAGCATTATCGGCAGCTCCCGCTTAAAGATAGACTTGTTTATCTTTAGAGGCACTACCATAGCGCATAAACCCAGAATTAGGCCAATATTGGAGATATTGCTACCGATGATGTTACCCAAAGCAATGTCTTTTTGGTCCATTATAGCTGCCATTATTCCTACGCCGGCTTCAGGGGCTGAGGTGCCGAAAGCAACCACTATAAGACCAATAAACAAAGGGGTAAGCCTAAAAAGATAGGATAATTTTACTGAAGATTGGATGAGCCAGTCAGAACTTGCAATAAGCAATACCAAACCCAGTAAAAAAAGGCTGCTATTAGAAAATATACTCATTGTACAGAATTAGAGAGTATGGCGGAGAGGCAGGGATTCGAACCCTGGGTACAGCTTTAAACCGTACAACGATTTAGCAAACCGTCGCCTTAAACCGTGCTCGGCCACCTCTCCGATATATGCAAAATACGAGCGAATATTTTAGAATGATTATACCAAATAATCATCCCTACAGAAACTGTTTTTTCCTCAATGAGATATCCTTTTAATCCGGAAAAAATCTTTTAAAATCTGCGAGCATTCCTGCCCTAAAACTCCTTTGTCGATTTTTAATTTATGATTAAGCCGCAAGGTATTTATATTGACTTTTGAGCCAAAAGCCCCTGTTTTAGGGTCAGAAGCGCCGAAAACTACCCTTTCAATGCGGCTAAGGATGAGCGCTCCGGCACACATAGAACAAGGCTCGATAGTAACATAAAGCGCACAGTCTTTTAGCCATTTTGACTTCAGGTAGCTGGCGGCTTGAGTAATTGCGAGTATCTCAGCATGAGCTGTGGGGTCTTTTAGCTTCTCTATCTGATTATAGCTTTTGGCAATTATTTTATCCTTATAAACAATAACTGCCCCCACAGGTACTTCATCTTCAGAAAAAGCATATTTAGCTTGTCTAATAGCTTTCTGCATGTGTATTTCATGTTTATTCATCGATACCGGGCCTTTTTTAAATCATTTTACAAGTAAAATGCCTAAGACGATGAAGATTGTCCCTGCTATCCTCTGCCAGGTTACTTCTTCTTTCAAGATTAGAACGCTTAAAAGCGAAGTAACTAAAGGATAAGTTGCAACTAAAGGGACAATTTTTGAGGAAGGATTAAGCTTAAGAATCTTAAAATAAGTCCACATGCCCAACAGACCAGCAAAAATTCCACTAAGGGCAAAAATCAATATTGTCTTGGGAGGAATCTTCGATAATGAGCTTAGTTTACCGCTAAAAGTAAAAGCAACAAGGAGAATACCGAATATTACAATACTTCTTATAAAAAGGGCCGTAAACTCATCTATTTGTTTAAGCCCGGCCTTCTCTAGAATAGGCGTAGTTCCCCAAAAAACAATGGTTAAAATTAAAAGAATCCAAGTCTGCCACATAGGTATCTTCTGCGATAAATTATTATTTTATTAAACTGACGGGTTGCTTGCTGCTAACTCAGTCTGCCTCTTCTTCACTTTCATGATGGTGTTGATGGCTGTCTTCTTGACTGCCCCCACTACCAGCATCTACCGGGATATTTTGCTGACTATCATCATCCTCAATAGTTTGACTGTCATCTTGAGGCTCTTTTTGCTCTTCTTGCTCCTGCTCGTTATCAATAGATCCTTCTTGTTCTTCTTGTTCAGCGCTCTCCGGGGTTATTTCCCGAGGAGAAAAAATAACCTCATCATCATCCATAATCCGCCAGATAATACTGGCTTCGCTATAGCCTTCATCTACGTAATGTCTTCCCACAGCATTATTATTATAATCCATCTTGCGCCGGGGTTCAGTATCACCGGTATCTCCGGCTTCGTGGGCATCAGTAACTTTTTTGGCAAATCCATCACCATAGGCTTTAGTCAAAAGATAGCTCCACAAAACATGCCGATAAGCATCTTCAGGCAATTCCGAATTTTTATTGTGTTTCTTTTTCGATGTATCTTTGGCATAATCTGCAATTCTTAAAAGCCTAGGCGCCCGAAAAGGATTCCGGGAAAGCAAATCAACCTCTTCTTTGGTCAAATCGCCGTCTAAATCTAACTCTTTGGCGACAGAATGCAAATCAGCTTTGTTCATAACTATAATATATTTTCCTTTCTCACGGACTGTCTGAAGCTTTGCTTTCATAGCTTTGTTGCTAATTGTGAATTTACTAGTTCCGGAAAAGGTAATCGGAGTAGCTGTTCTTCCCTGCTTTATAAAATCCAGACTATTGCGAAAAACATCTCTAACCCGAGAAAGAATTTCAGCTTGCTCAAAGGAGTTAAAACTAAACTCCAGTTCGAGTTTGCCGTTTTCTAAGTTGTCACGCCGGAGTTGAGAAGCATCCACTGAGATATCAAAAAATTTGTGCCAAATAATATTCATATCATCAACGGTAAAGATAAACTTGCGCTTTGAAAAATCTTTTAAGGTAATTGTGACATCAGGGGTGCGTATAGAAAAACTCCTATCAGATGCTGAATCATCACCCTTTAATACATTTATATCAATTGAAACATCTTCCCAGGTAACAGAATTGTAAGAACCAATGATAACTTTTCTGAATCTCGGCCGATTTGATTCAATGTCTGATGTCTCACCTCTAGTAACAAGATCTTCTAGACCCTGGCGTGAATATTTATCTAAAAAGTATACAGTTGCTGCATAAATACCTACAAGAAATATCACAAAAAAAATCAAAAGAGAGGACAAAAAACTAAAAAATTTACGCATAAATACCTCTTGTTCTGTAATCGTTAAATTCGAATATTCTTTCTATATTTTTACCCGGCCAAAATATATCATCGCTTATCTGTAATTTTACAAGACTATTATATCAAAATACGGAGCATATTTCTATGAAACTTCTTTATAATTGCGAACTATAACAGAAAGGCAGGGATTCGTATGTAATCTCCGATGTAACCAAAGCTTCCCAAAAAGACATAATTACATCCGAAAATGTATTGGGCCTTGCCCTGCGTTGAGTTAAGCTCAATCTCCTCCGTCTTGCAAATCATAAAAAACTACGGAGTGTTTACTCCGTTGTTCGAACCTATTTTAAGGGGAACCCTTAAAATAATCAAGAAAATTCTCTAACCTGCCGAGCTCGGTAGCCCCGCCAATGCCGCGCAAGCCTGAGATTGGCAGGGCTTGTGTCCTCCAGCACTAATTTATAACGTAAAAACTACAAATTAATGCTGGGTTGTCAAGTCTTCACAGGACAAGACCATCTAAAATGGCAAAAACGAAACGATTGCCTAAAAATACAAAAAGAAGTATAATTAAAAAAAAGAGCATTCCATATCGATCTGAGATTACAAAATCGGAGTAGGTTATTTTGTATTCCAAGGTCGGAAGGCATACGCATTATATAGTTTCTCCGTTTCTTCCAAAACGCAAAAAAGTTCTAAATTCGTCCAATATAGAGAACTAATTTTTGGAAGGGAGCCTGTTAGCGACAATTTTAAAAGACTTTCTTAAAAAAATAAAAGTAGATGGTTCTACATACGCACAAATTGATATTCATACATATTCCTAAATGCGGCGGAACAAGTATTGAAAAAAAACTAAACGGGTTTGGAAAAACAGAATGTCTCTGTGGATGGGATAAAAAAAACAAGTTTTTTCTTCAACATGCAACATGTAGCGAGCTTATATCGCTTAAATTAGTAGACAAAAAAACATTTTCCAGTTATTTTAAGTGCGCTTTCGTCAGAAATCCTTGGGATCGTTATGTTTCCGAATACACTTGGAGAATAAAATATCATAATAATTTTTGTGAAGATAAATCTATTAGAGATATTTCGTTCAAGGATTATCTTTTAAAAAACTTTCAATGGCAAGAAAAGAGTTGGGAGCAACACCATCGGCCGCAAGTAGACTTTATTTTAAATAAAAAAAATAAGCTAATGATAGATTTTATCGGAAGATTTGAATATTTACAAAAGGACTTTGACAAAATATGCGATATACTTGGCATCGAAAAAGGAAAACTACCACATGACTTTAAAACTAACCATATGGATTACACCAAGTACTATAACAATCAAACTCGTCAAATTGTAGCAGAAAAATGTGCAAAGGATATAAAGTACTTCGGATATAAATTCAGAGTATGAACTGTCATCTGTTTAGTAGCCTTTTTAAACCAAGCTTTTTAATAAATCTCCAATAAATATTATCTAAACCATGAAAATACGAATCCAACTTTGCCCTTCGCTTAATTTTCATAACTACTCCCACTGCTAATACTACCCGGCCACGATACTTCAAGCGCCCCGTTTATTCTAAAATGACATCATTGCCTAATCTCTAACCGCACTGCATCTTAATCAAATATTACAACTCCAATTTTTACTATTGAAAAATCCCTTATTTCTTTAAGATAATCGGTACGTATATTTATACTATCGTAGTCTAACCTTTTTTCGATATTTTTATACTCACGCTTCTTATTTCAAGCTTATGGTATAAATCTATTAGATATATGAAGCCAATTACTAGGATGGAGCCTCGATGTTAACTGATGCTGTACGTAAGAATAATAAGTAGCATACAGCTTATAGCCACTATTTTTAACAAAAGCTGTAAACTTCATCTCCCAGCCAGCTAAATTAAGCTTAGCCATATCTTGACCGCTCCTTGCACACAATTCTACAATTTGTTTAGGAAGCAATAAAGCTTGGGCTCCAACGAGGCAAGGATTTTGCACCTCATACATAAAATATCTATTTATCGGGCCATACCCCTCATTTATAGAGTAGAAAGTAACTATTCCGGCATCCTGCGGAATTTTAATTTTCCGAAGCACTTCACAAAATTTCGAGGAAAATGAGATATCATCTTCTAAATACAGCATGAATTCATCAATATAAGGCAAAACCGAACGAAAAAAATCGTAGTAAAAGTACGTTAGTAAATTGCCCCTTTTACTAAAACCATAGCTGCCTTGTTCTAAAACCACCTCTGGGTCGAGTTTATTTAGTAAACGCTGCAATTGGCCTTTTTTTTCTTCGCTGGAATAACCAGCTGCAATTATTGGCCGGTCCACACGAAGAGAAGCATTTTTATAAGATTCCACAAAATCACTTACTATTTTAATATTAGCATCATGCGTTATTATAACTGGCCTAATTTTCTTGACCCTTCTACCTACCTGAACACGATAAACAGTATAAAAAAATCTCATCCATGCGTAGAGTTTTTTCCTTTCCTGACGAATAAATTGCTTTAACCTTGCAGGCCACTTCTGGTATCCTATAAATTTTGCAATTATATTGATTAAATTTTTATCCACCATAAATACACCGAATATTAAAAGTTTTCGTTTATCATAATATCGTTCTGCACCCGGACAATAACCGGTTAAGAAAACGTTTTATAATGCTCTTAAATTTTTTTATAAAATATAAAAAAATATTTTGAAGAGGATGCCTTCCCTTAAATTCTTTCCTAGGACACCCACTTAATATCCATCGAAATAGTTTAGGGTACAAATCACACCTTCTTGCAAAAAACCCTAAACGAAGCCCCGAAGAAGAATATTTTTCCATAATCCTCTTAACTAAAAAAGGATGTCCATCATATTGATGGACAACATGCATGATGTTTCCTTCGGAATTTAAAACTAAGCCATTTTTATCTGTACGGATCTCTTCCGAAGATACTAAACGCAAGGTCGCGATAGGGCCGTCTTCGTTTTTTAGGAGCTTTACATTTTTAAGTTTATTTGTGTAAATACTATAGTTATGGACAGCCTGATCTGTATTGCTTAGCTGCGTTTTACCTAATTCTTTTATGCCTTTTACCATTGTATTTAAATAATTTAATATAACGGAAACTGTGCCTATCGTTATCCCCGCACAGACAATAGACTTGTCTCCTATTTGTTGTAATACTTTTTCTCCGTAAAGCGTACGAATCCAGCCCGCATTCATTAGATTTTGCTTTATCGATATATTTTTGTTTTCGCAAAAACAATACAAAGAGTCATCATCAAAGCTAAACTCAAATGGGTTTCTCTGGAAAACTACATCTCGTATATCAGAGAGCATAACTCTAGAATAACGCTCCTTATATTCTTCTAAGAAAAAATAATACATAATGAATCTATAGGCGTATAACTTCAAATTGCCAAAACTTGACCGAGACCATTCTGTGTCAACAGGAATGGCATCGTTGGCATAGGGATACTTTTCCTTAAAAGGTATTAGATGGACTCCGTAACGTTTTAATGCTCTGGAGGCCACAGAAGATATATTAGAAACAAACAGATAAATATCTCCGCGGAAATCTGTCTCTTTAAGAGATAACAAAAAAATTCTTATTTTATCAAGGGTATAATTGGCCGCGATGCTGATAACAATATCTTTTTTTTGCGGATTTATAATCATTATTCTGCAAAGCTTATTTATTAAATAACAAAGACTTACGGATAGGAAAGGGTTAGTATGCAATCTCCGATGTAATCGAAGCTTCCCGAAAAGACATAATTACATCCGAAAATGTATTGGGCCTTGTGTTGCGTTGAGTTAAGCTCAATCTCCTCCCTCTTGCAAATCATAAAAAATCACGGAGAGGCAGGGATTCGAACCCTGGATACCTTTCGGTATACGTGTACTCCAAACACGCGCGCTAAACCGGGCTACGCGACCTCTCCAATATATAAAATGACCTAGAATGATTATATCAAATAATAGGCAGGTTAGAAACTATCTTTTATCTCGAATTTTCCCTTTTTATAGGCTCTTACAAAAACATCTACGATTAAGGGCGAAAATTGCTTACCTCTATTTTCTTTTATTGCTTCTAAGGCCTTTTCTTTAGATAAGGCCTTTCTGTAGGGCCTGTCTGTAGTCATCGCATCATAGGTATCGGCCGCAGAGATTATCTGAGCAATTAGCGGTATTTTATTTCCCTTTAGGCCTTCGGGGTAGCCTTTTCCGTCATAGCGCTCATGGTGATACTTTACCCCTAAAATCGGCTCTCTAAACCGATCTACGCTCTTTAATATTGAAAAACCTACTAAAGTATGCTTTTCTATATCTTTGCGCTCAGCATCAGTTAAAATCCCGGGTTTATTTAATACCGCTTCTTTTACGCCGATTTTTCCGATATCATGGAGTGAAGCCGCAATTTTTAAATCCCGGAGTAATTTTACCCAATCACGGCGGTTTATTTTCTGCATTGTCCTTATTTCCTCGGCCAAACTCAGAGAATATCTCGAGACACGTTCAGTATGGCCTGAGGTGTATTTATCTTTAGCTTCAATAGCTGTAGCCAAAGCCATTACAGTCTGCAAAAATAAGTTTCTGTTTAACTGGAGTTGTTTATTCAAGTCCTGATAAAACCAGGCATTTTGAATAGCCATGACCGCATCAGAGCTTAAAACTGAAAGAAAACCCAGTTCTTCAGCCGTAAATTTTCTACGGTCTGATTTCTGGCCTAAGAAAAAAATACAAATCAACTTATCCCTAAAAAATCCCGGAATACAAAACTTAGCGTTATAAAGAGATAACTGGAATTTGACATCTTCCAGGAAGGCTTTTACTTTTTTATCTTTCTTGCCTTTTTTGGAATTAAGAAAAGCGCTTACCCTCTCGAAAGAAAGATAATCCGAGCCGAATACCCTTAGTTGAGCATCAGCAAAATAGCGGATTAAGGCATTATTCTTTCCAACTTTAGCGAACCCGGCAGGAATTTTTCCTCCGGCTTTGCCCCTAGACACCTTGGCTACATACTCATTTTTATCCTTATCATACAAAAGAAGTCCGGCATGCTTTATCTTTAAATTTCTCATCATAGCTCTCAAGATAATCCTGATGAGAGTATCCACCCGGTGAATTAGAATCATCTGCTTGGCAGATTTTTCCAACTCTTTCCTGTAATCCGGTTGTGTTTTTTTAGGCATATATTATTTCTTTATGTTAAGTATTTTGCCATGCACAACTTTATCTTCTATAACATTCGGTATAAATTTAACAGAAACCTTACAGCTTACAGCCTATAGCTTATAGCTTAATTTGGTTATTTCTTTAATATGTAGGTTTGTATTTTTTGATGCAGTTCTTCTAAATCTAAAGGTTTAACAATATAATCTAATGCTCCTAATTTTTTGGCCTTATCTTGGGATTCTTTATCGTCCCTACCGGTAATCATTATTACTCCGGCCTTAGGATCAATTCTTTTTAACTCTTGCAAAACCTCGAGGCCATCCATGTCAGCCATTTTTATATCGAGAAAAACCCAACCGGGCTTTGTTGTTTTAAATACTTCCAAAGCTTGTTGACCGCCAACAGCCTTTTCGCTGGAAATTTCAAATCTTTTAAGGAAATTACATAAAAAATCAACAACCTCAACCTCATCATCGACTATCAAAACCTTACTCATTTTTTACCTCCTGGCATACTATATTATACAAATTCAATTGCTTATCCACCGCGGAGGTGGACAAAAGGGTTCTACTTTTTAGGCAGCTCTATAAAAAATTTAGTGCCTTCACCATAGGTCGAGCTAAACCAAACCTTGCCTTTGTGATTTTCTTCAACCATTCTCTTAACTACATACATCCCAATACCGGTTCCGGATTTATAAGAAGATTTGGTAGTAAAAAAAGGAGCAAATATCTTGTGTACATTACTTTTCTCAACTCCGATTCCGTTATCAGAAACTTCAATGAAAGAGATAACAGCTTCCTGAGTCAATTTCAATTCGATCAAAGGGCTGTAGCCGGTTTTTCCATCTTGCGATAACTTATCTTTTTTCTCCTGAGTAGCTTCAAAAGCATTATC
>JAMXCX010000048.1 GCA_024542985.1 Candidatus Omnitrophota bacterium
CCTATCGGCGTCTAGACGGAGAAAAAGGCGGAATGGAAAAAAGGCTAAAAGTTTACGGGAGAGAAAAAGAGCTTTGTGTGATTTGTAAAAAACCCCTCAAAAAAATATTTCTAGGGGGAAGAGGAACTTGCTTTTGTTCCTATTGCCAACAGTGAAAACTTTTCATAGATGAATACCCGCCAATTTTCAGAAAAATATCTGCAGCAATACCTCGGCGGCAGAAAACCGCCATATGTTTTTTTAGAAACCTTGGTATTTGATAAAGAAAACAAAACGTCTTTTTTATTTTCTGATTTTGTTGACGTGCTCGTATTTAACCCTGGCGATGATCTCGGTTTGTTTTTCAAGAAAGCCGAAAGTTATCTGAAAAAAGGATTCTGGCTAAGCGGGTATTTTTCTTATGAGTTCGGTTATTTCCTGGAGCCGGCTCTTTATCATCTTCGAGGATACAACAAAGAGCCTCTGGTGTGGTTAGGGGTATGCAAAAAACCGGAGGTAATTAACCACAAAGAGAAAAGATTTTTTCCTAAAGACAACAACTCCCCATTAATAAATTATTATTGGAAGGGGCAAAACAGAAAGTCAGACCTTAATCAGTCAGAATATTCTAGACAAATAAGAAAGATAAAGCAGTATTTAGAGCAAGGATTTAGCTACCAAGTTAACTTCACCTTTAAAATAAAATTCGATTTCGAAGGTAAAGCCCTGGATCTTTACTTAGGCTTAAGGCGCTCGCAGCCCACTTCTTATGCAGCCTTAATCAATACAGGCCAAAGTCATGTAATTTCTCTTTCGCCTGAGCTTTTTTTCAAAATGGAAGAAGGAAAAATAGTTTCCCGGCCGATGAAAGGAACTATGCCTAGAGGGCTGACATTCAGGCAGGATAAAGAGGCTAAGGATATTTTGCGAAAAAGCAAGAAAATTAAGGCGGAAAATTTAATGATAGTAGATTTATTAAGGAATGATTTAGGAAAAATTGCGAGAAAAGTCTGGGTGCCAAATCTTTTCAAGATAGAAAAATACAGAACTCTTTATCAAATGACCTCAACCATAGAGGCAAAACTTAAACAAAATCTAAAATTAAAGGAGCTGTTTTCTTCTTTATTTCCTTGCGGCTCGGTTACCGGGGCTCCTAAAATAAAAACAATGGAAATCATAAAAGATTTGGAAAAAGAACCCCGGGGTGTTTATACCGGGGCAATAGGATATCTTTCTCCGTCGCAAGAAGCCTGCTTCAATGTGGCTATAAGAACAATCCACATTAAGGACGGTAAAGGCGAGTTGGGTATAGGCGGCGGAATTGTTTATGATTCAAAAGAGGAAAGTGAATACAAGGAAGCTCTTCTTAAGGCCAGGTTTTTTATGGAGGGAGTTTCTAAAATAAATCTTATAGAAACTATTCTTTGGAGCAAAAAATACGGTTATTTTCTTTTGGAATTACACTTAAGGAGGCTAAAAAAATCTTCTAAATACTTTTCTATTCCTTTAGATATAAAAGCAGTAAAAAGAAAATTGGAAAAGATAGTGAATTCTGAGAAAGGAAGACTAAAAATAAGAGTATTGGTAAATTCCGCAGGCAATATACACATAGAAGGAGAAACTTTAAAGGAAATTGGTTCTTTGGTCAAGGTCAAGATAAGCCCTAGGAGAATAGACCCCAGCAATCGTTTTCTTTATCATAAGACTGACCGGCGAGTTTTGTATAACCAAGAGAGAAAGAAAGCAAACAGCGAAGGGTTTTTTGAAGTTATCTTTCTAAATGTTCAGGGAGAAGTTACTGAAGGCACGATAAGTAACCTATTTATTTTAAAACATAAACAGCTCTATACTCCGACTCTTGAGTGTGGATTATTAGCCGGAACTTTAAGAGAGCATCTTTTAAGTGAGGGGAAAGTTAAAGAAAAAGTTCTTTATCTCCAGGATATTCTAGAGGCTGACAAAGTATATATAGGCAATTCGCTAAGAGGACTTATTGAGGCGGAAATTGTTTTGCCTTGTAAAAATAAGCCGAAAGCGATTGAGAAAGCAGGCGTATTTGGTAGAATGTAAGCTAGTATGGGTAAAGGGATTAAGAAAATAGAAACAAAGATCAAGGAGGTTAAGAAAATAAAGTCTGAGACTTTTTTGATGAGCTTTGTCTCTAGACATATAGCCAAAACAGCTCAACCGGGAAATTTTCTCCATTTAAAGATAAATTCTGTAATTTTAAGGAGGCCTTTTAGTATCCATAGGGTAGCGCAAAATAAGGTATATATATTGTTTAAAGTAAAGGGGAGAGGAACAAATATACTGGCGAAGAGCAGAAAAGGCGATGTCTTGGACATAATCGGGCCCCTGGGTGAAGGATTTCAAATTAGCCCGCAGAAAAATGAAACAACCGCAAAATTTAAACCCCAAAACCCGAAATCCGTACACAATATTTTAGTGGCGGGAGGAATCGGGGTGGCGCCTCTAGTTTATTTGGGAGAAAAACTAAAGCAAATGCAAACTGCAAGAACTAGAATGGAAAATCTAGTCTTGCTGGGAGCAAAAAATAAAAAAGAAATTTTATGTGAAAATGACTTTGAAAAACTTCAGTTTAAAGTGAAAATTGCCACTGATGACGGTTCCCGAGGGTTAAAAGGCAGCGTAGTTACTTTATTAGAAAAAAAACTTAAAACTTATAACTTACAACTTAAAGCTAATATCTACGCTTGCGGCCCTAAAGAAATGTTTTCAGAAATCAGTAAAATATTAAAGAAGTACCCTAAGGTTAATTGTCAGGTTTCTTTTGAACAGTTTATGGGCTGCGGCCTGGGAATTTGCTGCGGTTGTGTTATCAAAACGAAAAAAGGATATAAGAAAGTCTGCAAAGATGGGCCGGTGTTTAATATAAAAGAGATATGGTGAAAGGGAGGGAATATGTGGTATTTATATTTAGCTTTAGGTTTGACGGCCGGAGTATTTAGCGGCTTTCTGGGCTTAGGAGGAGGCGCGATAATAATACCGGTTTTAGTTTTTATGTTTGGATTTAGCCAGCATCAGGCTCAAGGAACGACTTTAGCTATGATGGTTCCTCCTATAGGATTATTAGCAGCAATGAAATATTATCAGTCCGGCAATGTTAAGCTTGGCGCGGCAGCTCTTATGTGCGCAGGGTTTTTTTTGGGAGGGTTTATCGGCGCTAAGTTTGTAGATAGGATTCCGGATATGCTTCTTAAAAAAGTTTTTGGCGTTTTTCTCTTGTTTATATCTTTAAAGATGATTTTAGGAAAGTAAGGTTAGAAGCTAAAAAATCTTCGATTACAGATAAATCTATATATTTTACATTTTTTCTTTAATTGTTTTTATATAACATTCGGGCTCAAACGCCAAAAAGTGTAACTTTCTGGCGTCTGCAGCTAATTGTTAGATGGCTTTATTTTTATGATTTTTTGGTTTATTTGGCTAGACTAAATAATCATTTTCTGCTTTCAATGCTTGATCCTATCTTTTCAATAGTGTAATTTTTTATATTTTTAATTTTTTCGTTGCGGAGCATTTTATCAATAAAGATATTATTGAAGTTTTCTCTAAAATCTTTGTTAACATTTTCTTTATCGTAGATATCTTGCACTTTAGTGATAAACTTTTCTCTATGTGTCTGTATTTTCTTGAGAGTATTTTCTCTTATGTATTGGGAGTCAATATTTAAGTCTATTAGTTCTTGAACGCCTCTTGCTACATCATCGGCGGTATCGTTAACAATTTTTACGTATTCTTCGTCAAAGAAAATATCTCTACCTCCAATACTTTGGGTTGAAACAATAGGTAATCCGCATAACAAGTATTCCATACTTGCATACATTGCTCCTTCTTCTTTTGATAAACATAAGCCTACCTTTGCCTGGTTATAGAATTTAGCAACCTCACTAGAAGCTAAAAATGTATATTTTTTGTTGATTTGATTAAGCCAGGTAGCATTTTTGAGGAGTTTTTTGGTCTTTTTAAAACATTCATCGTTACCCTCTCTATAGCCATTATCAATAAGAGCCAGACTTCTTATGTTTTGTGCAAGATAATGGCGTTTAAAATCGGCCATTCTGGCATTGTATATAGCATCAAACTTTTTGTTCTTATTGGGCAGCAGGGTGTATATTTTTTCGTCGCAAAAAGCATTCTGGTTGCAAAAAAGTCTTGGAATATTATATTTTCCTAATGATTCATATTGAAAATGCGTATTACATAAGTAAATGATCTCATGCTGTGGGAACCTTTTTTTCCAGCGTGGCCATTCTTTAAATATAGCTTGAATTTTTGCATCAGTATTAGCATTTTTCCATATAATGCGGAAAAAGTAAGCTTTTTTGTTTTTCAGGAGGTATGAAAAGAATTCTTTACCAAATGGAATGTGGGGGATATAGAAAAGAATAATTGGGGCAAAATTAAAAACGTAATAGGGCATTTCTGGATTCGAGAAGTAAAAAATCTTTTTCAACTTTATATCAAGCAGTGTATTTCTGAAAATATCCTTCAAGCTTTTAGGTGCTAGGGTACTTAAGATTTTTTTAATTTTAAATATTCCTTGTTTATATTGAAAAAATCTAAGTTTCATTAGCCGGGTAATTTGTTATATTTTAGTTTATCCAATTATATATTGGCAAAATGTCGCTGTAGGGATCTTGCCGACAGATGGCCTTTTTCTACAACGAGGTGCAATATTTTTTGAACACTTTCGATAGCCCTAGATCGTTTCCTTTTTTAACAAACTTTGAGCCTACTTTTTGTCTTTGATGGGACGGTAATATAGCCATAGGTGCCAAGCTTATTCCGATAATTTCTTTATTTTTATTATATATTGACTCATAGGCAATGGCACCGATTATTTTTTTGTCTATTTCAGACACCAATGACAGGGTAAGGTTTTTATTTTTTCTTAGATTTTCAACGATTTTTCCTTCGTCTGAACCACTGAATGCTTGATTATGAATAGTAGTTATATCCAAAATATTAGATTCGCTTTCATTTCTAATTATCATATTTTATTTTCGTAATAACTAGGCCACTCCTTGCAAAATGTCCTCCTCCCGCTATTTTTCTTGAGGTTTCTGTTAATTGCGGGTCTAATTTAAATCCAATTTGAGATAACTTTTTAACCCAATATTCTTCAGGTTGACAATTTACATGATGCCAACCCCATTGACCAGGGTTTGCATGGGTCATCATAATATATTTATTAGCATAACTAAAAGTTTTGAGGAAATTGTCTATATATTCTTCTTCTACATGCTCTACAAATTCACAACTCCAAACAAGATCATAAGTTTTTGGTGGTATAAATAGTCCATTATTAAAGTCATGGATATGATGATATTCTGGGATAACACTATCTTTTTTTGCCTGAATACTACCATCAACACCTAATACTTCGCAACCTAAATCCTTGAAGAATCTTGTAGAATGTCCTTCCCCGCATCCTATATCTAAAACAGAGCGAACACCTAACTCATCATATACCCACCTCCAAAGCTGCGGAAACCAAGTGGCAGGATCGCCATGAGGGAATTTTTTGTTACGTCTCAAATATCCTCCTAAATGGTTCTCACCTGCATATAGATTGCATTCTTTTGCTGATTTGAGTTCTCCCTTTGAGGGTTTATATTTTTTGATAATTTTATCATATCGCATATGTGAAACCTTATTAAATTCTTTTAAAAATTTATTTAACTTCAAATACTTCAGGCCCTCTTTATAGAAATCATTACGAGAACCATCCTTTACGAAATGATGAGATATAGTTTTATCAGTTATAGGTTGTTTTGAGATTTGATAATTATCATTCAACCTGATGGCTCTGCATTTAGATAATAAAAGAGCATTCAATGTTTGTTCATGCCGATTAATATCGTGAAACTGAGGGTCTTCCATTTTTTCGAAATAATTCTCTATAAAATCAAGATTATTAATATAAAGCTCTTTGCGCATAAACATTAACCCTGCATTAACCGCAGGGAAGATGTCTATACCGAAAATTTTATTTAATTGGCTGGCAGGTTTAGAATATGAACTTCGATAATCGTTACTAAAGAATGGCTTATCATTTTTTATGTATCCAATCAGTTCGTTAGGCTTCTTGAAGAACAAGACATCAGAGTCTAAACATAAAAACTTGTCTGTGCTAGTGTAATAAAAAGGATCGAATAATTTTAGAGCGCAGAAAAACTTTTCATTCAGCCTGTTTTTTTTACTATATTTGTAGTTTGCTAAAAAGTGTTTTAAATCTTTAGTGGCATCTTTCCATCTAATGATTCTGCAATTTATGAAATGCTTTAAAAACGTTTTTATACCATCTGCGCTTAAGCTTCCGTCTTCGTGAAAGACTAATTTCGGCCGCAACCCGCTATAATGATAAAAAGTTTTTAGGCACCAAAGAGCATTCAAAAGGTCATTTTCAGAAATTATAATGTGCACTTCAAATTCGCTGGCGTTATCACATACAACCGGTTTTGAACAAAGAATTCTTTTTCTATAAATTCGATAGTAGTAGTAAAGGTGCCTATCTTTTGCTTTTAATAACCGCAGTAACATCAAAATACGCTGTGGTATTATTTTTTTAACATAACCAATTAAAAGTTGATGACTTTGTTGTTTCATTATTTTTTCTCCTAACACACAAACTCACTGGCACGAGCCGACGCCGAGAGACGGCAGGTTGGGCCAATATAGAATATCATATCATTATCATACATATAATAAAGAAATTTATTGAATGAAAGCATATTTTGCTTATAATACATATACAAAAAAGGCCTTTTAAGCGAGAGAAAGTATTGTTTGAAAATATAGCTATTATCGAATACAATGGAGAATATGGATTTAGGAATTAAGCTTGGAAAATTAAGACTTAATACGCCAATTGTCTGTGCTTCCGGTACCTTTGGCTATGGTGATGAGTTAAAAGACTTGGTGGATTTTAAGAACATAGGCGCAGTTATCGCAAAAACCATTACTTTAAGCCCTCGTAAGGGAAATCCTGAACCGAGAATTTATGAAACTCAGTGCGGGGTAATGAATGCTGTGGGCCTTCAAAATCCCGGGCTTAAGGCTTTCATAAAGGAAAAATTGCCTTTAATGCGCAAACTAACTACTAAGCGGATTGTGAGCGTGGGTGGGTTCTCTAACCAAGAATATAAAAGAATAGTTAGGAGGCTTGATGAAGAAAAAGGTCTTGATGCTTTTGAAATAAATTTATCCTGTCCCAATATACAGTTAAAAAAATTAATATCACAAAACGCCCCGGCCACTTATCAACTGACAAAATCTTTACGCAAACTGACTAAAAAGCCTTTATTTATAAAGATAACTCCGGAAGTCAATGATGTTGCTGAAATTGCCAAGGCTGTCCAAGACGGTGGTGCGGATGCTGTATCTTTAGTAAATACTTATTTTGCCATGGCTATTAATATTGAAACCCAAAAACCTTACTTAGGCAATGGTTATGGGGGTTATTCCGGCCCGGCAATAAAGCCCCTGAGTCTATATAGGGTATGGAAGGTTGCCAAAGCAGTAAAAATTCCCATAATCGGCGGAGGAGGAATAGAGAATTCTTGCGATGCAATCGAATTTATTTTGGCCGGAGCAACTGCGATTAGTTTAGGCACTGTGAATTTAATTGACCCTGATGCTTCAAAAGATGTTTTAAAAGGCATTAAAGCTTATATGAAAAGAAAAAATATAAAGAGTATAAAAAACCTGCGAGGAGGCCTAATTGAGCCAAAAATGGGATAAATTAATAGTGGCTTTAGATTTAGACGATAAAGCGAAAATAAAAGAAGTAGTAAAGGTTCTCTCTCCCAAGGGCGTTAAGTTTAAAATAGGCTCTATTGCTTTTACTAAATTTGGGCCTGATTTTGTAAAAGAGTTTATTGAAGAAGGAAAAGATATTTTTCTTGATTTAAAGCTTTATGATATCCCTAATACCATGAAGAAAACTGCTGCTATTATTGCCGAGATGGGTTGCTGGGCTTTTACTGTTCATTTGCAGGCCGGAGAGCAAGCCTTAAAGGGAGTAAAAAATGAAGTTATAGAAACTGCCAATAAATTGGGTAAACGCAGGCCTTTAATTTTAGGGGTTAGCGTACTTACTAGCTCACTGGCAACCCAGGATGAAGTCAATGAGCTTGTTTCGCTGGCAGACTCTGTGGGTTTAGATGGAGTCATTGCTTCTCCGCGTGACGCTAAGGGAATAAAGGCGGGATTCAACAAGCTTAAAGTGATTACACCGGGAATTCGTAATCCGGGAAGTGATGCGGGAGACCAGCTAAGAATTACCCCGGCCAGTATAGCTTTTGCTAACGGGGCTGATTATATTGTTGTGGGAAGGCCGATTATAAGCCAAGATAGGTATTTAGAGGCAGCAGAACGCATTTTAAAAGGTTAACTTGATAATTTAAGAAAAAATACTTTTTTTCTCCAAATATGCAGTTAAAATATTGCTTGCAGTTTTAAGGCAAGAAGCAAATAAGGGGGTAGGTAGCAAATGGATGTAAAGTTAGAAAGTTTGATTGAAAAAATAAGAAAAGATGGGGTAGAAGAAGCCCAGAAAACAGCTACTGAGATTATTGATAAAGCTCAGCAAAAAGCCACGAGCATTATTAATCAGGCTAATACTGAATCAGATGCCATAGTAAAACAGGCTGAGGCCCAAGCCCAGAAACTTAAAAGCAATACGGAAAATTCCTTGAAGCAGGCAGCTAGAGATTTAGTTTTAGCCCTGCGGGAGCAGATAAATAAGTTGTTTGATAAAATACTCAAAAGAAAAATCTCAGAGGAGTTAAGCCCGGAGTACCTCAAAGAGCTTATTCTTTCTTTGGTTAGTAAGTGGTCACCAAAAGACGGTGAAGTAATAGAGGTTTTAGTTGCAAAGAATGAGCAGAAAAAGTTAGTAGATTTGATATTTAGCCAGATAAAAAAAGAAGCCAGGGACCGAATAGAGCTAAAAGTGTCCGGCGCAGTAAGTAAAGGATTTCGTATCGGAATAAAAGGAGACGCTGCCTATTATGATTTTACTGACGAAAGTATTTTAGAATCATTAAAAGTTTTTCTTAATCCCGCGATTTCTGCTATGCTTGATTCAAGTAATGGATAAGTATTACTATTTTGTATCTCAACTCCCTTTTCTTAAATTTAATGAAAAAGTTGAGTTTTATAAAACTTCTTTTTTAAAGGAAGCTGCTAAGTGGCTTTCCGGGAAAGCGCTCAGGAGTCTTTCTGAAGTAAACATAAATAATTTTTATTATAACTCCTCAGATTGTGCGGTTATCTGTAATTATAAAAATTTTGAAGAAAGGTTGCGAAAGGACCTTGTATTCGTTAGAAAATCTTCAGGAACAATTTCCGGATATCAACTGCCGGAAGATATAAAACAGGCTTTATCCGCAACTTCACCTTTAGATATCGAAGAAAAACTTTTGCTCTTAAGATGGAAATTTATTGATGAACAGGAGCAGGGACATTTTTTTGATTTAGATTTCTTGAAATTATACTTTTTAAAATTACAGATTTTAGAAAGGTTATTTAGATTTAATAAAAAAGAAGGAATAACTATTTTTGATACTCTATGTGAGGTGAGCTAATGGAAAAACGCTTTGGTTACATCAAGTCAATATTGGGTAATATGATAACAGTTCAGGTTAATGAGAATATTATCCAGAACGAAGTAGGTTATGTATTGTGCAAGGGTGAACGCTTAATGTCTGAGGTCATTAGAATAAGAGGCAACATTGCTTTTATGCAGGTATTTGAAGACACTAAAGGAATATCCGTGGGGAGCAAAGTAGAGTTTTCCGGCAGGATGCTTTCAGTGCAGTTGGGCCCGGGGCTTTTGAGCGGCGTTTATGACGGTTTGCAGAA
>JAMXCX010000049.1 GCA_024542985.1 Candidatus Omnitrophota bacterium
AAAAGTATTACCGGGGATATCCGTAAGCATGACCTTGGCATCCCGGCTATGGAAAAAGCTTACCTCGATAAGTCGATAGCGTTTTTGCAGCTTTCTTAAAGTTTTAATTACCTGGCGCCTTAAAGCAGTATCAGTCCAAGAATCAGGCATACCTAAACTTAAAGCCATAGCTTCTAAGCTTATTAAAAACTCCTGTTTGCCTGTAGCCTGACTATGAGCTAAAAGCAACAAGTAAAGCTCCATAGAGCGTTTATCATAGCTGGTAACCATACGAGAAAGATATTTTTTATTCAAAAGAAACTCTCCGGGAACAGTTAAGCTTTTAGGTAGGCTCTCTATATAGGCCGGAGTATAACGTTTTTCATCGCGCGGCGCCGAAGATATAAGAAGGTTTTTAAGGCGTGACAGTTTTACCTGGGCTAAATCCGGAGAATCAATAAGTGTAGAAGATTCAAAATTATTCTTCAGGGCTGAAATAGACCAATTAGCACTGCCTTCAACTATATATCGACTATCAACTACTATAAGCTTATCATGAAGCCTGCGATTAGAGGGTATAAAATGAATAACAACTCCGGCATTCTCTAATTTCTTAAAAATAGGACTCCCAATAAAGGAGTTCCCGCCTTTGTTAGAATCCCGGAAGCGGGTATTAAGATATAGCGTAACCTCAACACCCCTTTCTCTGGCTTCCAATAAATCGTTAAGCAAAAGTTTTACGGGATTTTTAGTATTTGTCCCTAAACTTATACTATACATAGAAATAACTATGGAATTTTGGGCATTATCTAGAAGAGCAATTACAGCTTCTTCGTAACTACGATCTGATATGTCTTTAACTCGTGAAGAAACAAAATCATCTGCGGAACATACGGCCTGGGTAATTAAAGATATTGTGAGGATTAATATAAAGAATAGGTAGAATCTATTTCTTTTCAGCATTACTTAGCAAGTTTAGCTTTTCTAACTCGCTATGTCAACTTTTTCCTCTTAGGGAAAAGGCTGGCTCCCTCCTTCGCCCTTGGAATCTGAGTTAAACGCTTTGTCGGGCTACGGAGGGTAAACTCCGCGCAGGCAGGCGACCCAGCACTAATTTTCTGCTATGGAAATTCTCCCTTGAAAAATTAGTGCTGGGGAGTCGCGAGCACCGAGACAAACTTTGGGTGGGTGGGGTATTCTTAACCACCTATATTTGCAGAAAGATTCGGCTTTGTCCCATCCTTATACCGGAATTAATAATCCCATTTACCGTCTTTGCCTATGCCCACTTCTTACTATACCTCACATCCTATAAACAATTTTTCAATAATGGGCTGATCGTTCGCTTGAATTATTTTTTTATATAGCACTTCATACTGATCCGTCATTTTTTCAACACTAAAAAATTCCTCAACATGTTTTCTGCAATCCCGTGGATCTAAATTTTTAACGTCTATAATTGCTTTCAAAAAATCTTCAAATGAATCTACAGCAAAACCAATTTTACCATTCACAATAATTTCTGACACCGAACCTCGGTTGAATGCCACCACTGGTGTTCCACAAGCCAAAGATTCAAGCATGATCAGGCCGAAGGGCTCCTCCCAATCAATAGGAAACAATAAACACTCTGCATTGCTATACAACGATTGCTTACGTGAATGATCCGCTAAAGGCTCAAAAATAATTTGCTTATTATCGATAAAGGGTTTAATTTCTTGTTCAAAAAACGAGTTATGATCCCGGTCGATTTTTCCAACTAGAAGTAATTTTCTTTGAAGCCTGATTGCGGCTTTGATTGCAATATCAGCCCCTTTATTCTTACTTATATTTCCAATAAATAATAAATAGTCTTTCTTGTTGTCGCCAAATTGAAAACGATCAACATCAATACCATTATGGATATAACCATCTACTTTAAGTTCCGGCATTCTCCTATATTGATCTTGGCTCACCGCCACAAATGTACAAACATCCTTATAATATTCAAAAAAATTATCATTTCTTTTGACAATATCATTATGCAAAGTAGTAACTACTGGCGGCTTCGCGTATTTTGAAAATGGCAAACCATAGAATCCTATGTGACTATGAATGACATCAAATAAATCTGCATCTTGAAATGAAAAATTTGCATTTGCGATACAAAATTCAGGCCGATCATTCCCAAACCCTAAAGCTTTTTTAAAAAGTGATTTCAACCTGGCGCTTGTTTTGGAATCTCCGGATGCATATAAAGTAACTTCGTGTCCACGTTTAACTAAACTTTCTGTTAATGAACTAACAATCAGTTCGGTTCCACCATAACTAACCGGCGGCAAACTTAGACAAATGGGAGCTATTTGTGCAATACGCATATTCTTCTTCCTAAATAACGTGAGTTCCTCAGGCATCGCTGTCCCCTTATTATAAGGGCTTCAATCCAGGGAATGTAACCAGAGCCGGTATTAAACCAAGTATGATGAGTAAACTAATCAAAAGTATCTTAGACAGCTTCCCTGAACGTAATGGGCCGCGACCAAACTCTTTTACGAACTGTGTTACCACATCTCGGCGTTCCTTGAGCGCATCTTTAGGTAAATTTGGTAGGTGAGTAAAGAGTCGTCCCAAAGTAGCATTGAGCCGCATATGCACATTTATCGCCCAACCTGATGCTTCCAAGAGGACACTCATGTCCCTTTTGCGCATAATCAGGAAACACAATACCTATTTCTCTTTTTTCCTGCGCCCGCCCGCTTTTTTCAGGTCTGATTATTATAGCAGAAAAGACTAGTTTGGTAAGAGGATTTTCGGTGCGGGGCCTGCGCCCTCCCCCTCGTTTTATCCTGAGTATTACCGAAGGGCAAAAATTCCCTAAATAAGCTTTTAAATATCGGCGGCGGGGAAAATATTAAGGGTCTACTTCCTTTAAGGCTTGAAACCCTGCGAAATATTTTGTGACGTTTTTGGCAATAATCATATTTTAATTAAATTTTTATTCATCGTTATTCACTCTCACTGATACAAGTCCTTACCAATGCCTCGAGCTCTTTATTGCGGTAAACTAACTCAGCCACAATAGGTTGCAGGTGCTCGGATATCCTCCTATATCCCCACGAACACCGTTTTTTTGTCTCTTCTGCACCATTTCGAATAAAGTAATAGGGTAAATTTACATGGAAAAATGAGATGCTGTCGGCGTCTCTCAAGATATCACTACGTTTCGTGTTTCCCGTTTCATGATAGCGCACCAGGGAAAAGATATCGTCGGCTAATCTTTTACTCATATTGCACTCTTTCATTATTTCTGTCATAACTTTAGCGCTGTTTAAAGCATGGGCATCTTTAAACTCATTGTAATTTTTGTAATCTTCGCGTTTTACTTTCCGCCCTTCAATGGCTCTTTCTATATCATGACCTAAAGCAGCTATTTGTAAGGCCTCATCAGCATCAGGGTTTAATTTAAGCAACCACTCTAACGTATTTTTCGAGTGGACTAGATCTTCAGGCACCGGCGATTCTTTAATAATCTCCTTGATTTTCCTTTTTAGGTAATTAATATCATCCATTTTTACTCAAGACCACCACCCTTCTGATATTTTCTATATTCATCAAGATGGCGATGATAACAAGAGCCAAAAGAGGTTGATTTATTAAGGCTCCAATAAATATAATAAAGATTCTCACGTCGCGGCCCATTCTAAAATAGTGCCCTCCTGGGCCGAGTTTTCTCTTCATAAAACCGTCATATTTATCAGCAGTATAACTATTCATGAAGGTACCCAAAATAGCCATAAATCCGATTAAGAGGCTCAGGTGACTTCCGCTTAAAAAGTAGACATGATAGGTGAGACCGAAAAGAAGAAAAGCATCGGCATATCTATCAAGAACAGCATCAAACCAGGCTCCATAATCTGACTCTTGAAATTTTAGCCTCGCTACTTCACCGTCACAGCCGTCTACAATGGAAGAGAATTGCGCCAAGACTCCACCGATTATAAGGGAGAAATAATTACCCGCACTAAGAAGGAAGGCTGAGAATACACAGATGAGGAAGCTCGCGAATGAGATTAGATTAGGTTTTATTTTAGTCATTACCAAGAGTTTTGAAATTCTTAGGGAAACTGGCCTATTCAGAAATCTTGATACTTGGCCATCCGTAGGTTTTATTAATTGTTTAAATAATATTTTTTCAGCCTTTTTGTAACTGCTCTTTGTATCAATATCAAACCAAAAAGCATCCTTGATATCAAAATATTTCATTATCCTATCCCTTGCTAAAACCCTTATACCTCCAGATAGGCTTTGGTCCCCTTCTTTGACGCTCTTCTCTAAGGCTTCAAAAATGGATGGTGATAATAGAAATATGCCGCAATCAAGGCCACTATGATTCTCTATTTTTTTACCAATATCCACTATCCTACCATTTTCTACTTTTACTTTGGTTGCATCATCCAAATCAATATACTCTCTTGGTGTCCTATCAATTGCCAGAATACACTCTTTATTTTTCAGGTTTATTTCTTTCAATTCATCTAATATCTTAGCGTCAAAGATATGATCTGCCATCAACAAAACAAAGTCTTCATTCAACACCTTCTTAGCTGCCAGAACTGAAACGCCGTTGCCTCCTTGCCATTCTTTATTTTCAATGTAAGTTATCTTTACTCCATAATTTTTTCCATCGCCTAATTTCTCTTTTATTCTCTCCCCCAGGAAACCTATGACCATTATAAATTCGGCAATACCAGCTTTTCTTGCAGTCAAGATTACTCTTTCTAACAAAGACAAACCTAAAAGGTTAATCAAGGGTTTAGGATGCCCTTTAGAAAGGTTTTCGAGTCTGCTACCTTTTCCTGCGGCGATTATTAGAGCTTTCATCTTAATTTCGGCGCTTTCCTTGTATAAACTCCCTCACCATATCTCTGGCTTTATTGTCGGGGAATTGTTCTGGAGGATGTTTCATGGTGTAGGCGGAAATTGAGCTAAGGATACCTCCTATTTTTCTATCTAAGGCTAACTTACAGCACCTAATGGCATCTATGGCGCAACCGGCAGAATTTGGTGAGTCTTCTACGCTTAAACGTAATTCTAAATTCATAGGAACATCACCAAAAACTCGCCCTTCCATTCTTAAGAAACAGACTTTATTATCTTTCTGCCAGGGCACATAATCAGACGGACCAATATGAATATTATCGGGTTCTAATGGTTTATTTAAGACCGACTGAACCGCTTCTGTTTTGGAGATTTTTTTTGATTTCAGTCTCTCCTGGGCTAACATATTCAAAAAGTCTGTATTACCACCCGTATTTAATTGATATGTCCGGTCTAACTTAACACCTCTATCGACGAATAACTTAGCCAGGGTTCTATGAGTAATAGTAGCTCCAAGCTGGGCTTTAATATCATCTCCTACTATGGGAAGATTTTTTTGTTTAAATTTTTCAGCAAACTCTTTGCTACTGGCAATAAACACAGGAACGCAGTTTATAAAGGCAACCTTGGCCTCTAAACAGCAGTTTGCATAGAATCTTGTTGCATCCTCCGAACCTACGGGGAGGTAATTTAAAGCAATTTCTGTTCCACTCTTGGTCAAAATATCCACGATATCGGCTTCCTTCGCCTCTGAAGCCATAAAGATTTGATCCTCGGGGAATTCTTTCATGTGCCGGCCAATACCATCCAGCACTTTGCCCATAACAACATTAACTCCCGTCTTGGGAACATCTCTATAAAACACGGTTGTACAATTGGGCTTGGCAAAAATAGCTTCACTCACATCTTTGTCCACTTTCCTTTTATCTATATCAACAGCAGCCACAACCTCTATATCGTAAGGTTTGTAACCGTCGATATCCCAATTCATTAAACCTATGGCATCTTCGGAATTTTTATCCTTGTAATAATGGATTCCTTGTACTAAAGAACTTGCACAATTGCCAACTCCGATTATTGCTATTTTTATTTTTTCCATCGCATCTCCTTAATTTGTTTTTGAAATTAAAAATTTTTATTTCACAACACTCAACTTTTTCTGTCACTTAATTTATATCAAACTATCCCAATGGTTCTGGTTAATCCAAGCGTACTTATTGGGAATAAGACAATTCTTCTTATCTTACTCAACAGGGACTCTTTCCTTATCAATCCACTCCTTTATTTTTCCCTCATCATCAGATATATATTCAGACGACCCGAGGAAAGATGATTTCTGTTGAGACATCTTGCATTTACCGTTAAAAGCCGCTCCATCTTCAATCCAAACTTTAGGCGCCTCAATATCAGCAGTAACACAAGCGGTAGAAGTAAGTTTAAGCATCAGGGTTGCTTTGACTTTACCTTTAATACTTCCAGCGATAATTATATTTTCCTCTACAATATCAGCTCTTACATCAGCGTCCTTACCGATGATAAGATTCCTTTAAGCGTTAAGTCACCTTCAAACTTTCTACTTATTTGTAAATTCACAGGGTCAGAAAAAACCACACTCCCCTGCAATGCAGCTTGTACATTAATAAGCTTTTCTTCCCACCCTATTGGGTTGGAATATATCCATAAATCACATTTGCTGTGCTATATATTAGCAATTTTGTGATATAAGTCAATGCAATGCTTCTTGCCTCTGAGTGGACAGGCTTTGAGCCCCGAACCAGAATAGACAAAAGGACACAAAAGGGACGGAGTTAATTTAATAACTTAAATCCTTCCTTTTGCGCGATAGCAGCCCCTTTATTAATAAGTTTCGAAGATTCTAATCAAGAAATATAACCTTCTACCTTATTTATAAGTTTATCTATATCGTTGGCAATAATATCCGGGAGGATAAAAAGAGTCTCAATTTCACGCTTAAACTTTTTTAAGTCAGAAATAAATCTCATAATAGCTACTCTACTTGAACGCGTTCTCTCTTTTTCAGGATCTACATCTTTTCTTCTTTGCATTATCATTTGAGTAAGGTCTTTTTTAACCTCGCCAAGATGTTTTCCTCTATCTAATAAATCAGACTTTACTTTTCGATAATCATCATCACCTAAAGTTTTACGTGCCCGCTGCAAAGTATTAACTACATCAAAGCTTGGTGTTGCCTTATCAGATTCATCTTCAGTACGAGAATCTTGCAAATACAATGGTTCTTCTTTCTCAAGGAATGCATATGAACGAATAAGCTTCATGGCGGTATGCTTACGAACATGCACTTCCTTTTCAGTGAATTGGTCAAATTTCTCATATCCCCAATTGCGGTATAGTTTCTCTTTCCAAACAACATGTAAAACTTGGGCAAGATTTTTCCAGGAATTTTTGAAATCCCGAGTTGCTTTTGCTACCTGTACTCTCACTGCGTCAGCATCCAGATCTATGTCCGGCAGATTATTTGTCCGGTCATCTTTTAGTTGATACACTTCTGGCCGCGAAGCGGCCATGTCCGTGGCGCTCCGGGGAGAATTCGTAGAATTTTTCCCGGTATTTAGGCTCCCGGACGCAACTTGGTTTTTATCTTTTTCACTCATTCTTATCCATATTTTGGCTACGCAGCTACTATGTCCGAGCCGCTTCGGGTTAAAAGTTACGAAGCTAAGTAAGATTTAACCTGATATGTAGGCGGCTGGGCTTATCTGCTTCTAAAATCAGAAAACATAATACTTATATACCGGATTATTATACCAGACAGGCAAGGTTTAGTAAGAAAAAAAGTCGCTGCATCCTTATTAGGTACGTGCCCCCCGACATTTTATATTTAAAAGCTAAAACAGAATTCGAATAAATCCAAGAATTGCGCCCTGTACAAATGAAATTATGGGAGTCAATAGACCGGTCCAAAGTAAACCAATGATTATAAAAAAACCATAAGGCTCAAGAACAGCTAACTTATACTTAGCCCTAGTGGGCAAAAACTCCATAAGAACACGCGAGCCATCTAAAGGCGGTATGGGGATTAAATTAAGTGAAGCTAATATAAGATTTATCCTTGCCACAACATAGAGAACTGGAGCAAAAAGGCTGTTTGAATTAAACGCCGAAAACTGCAGTAGAAATAAGGCAACAATTGCAATCAGGATATTTACGACACACCCGGCTAAAGCTACAGAAATTATGCCTCTGCGCGAAGGGCTTAAATTTGAATAATCTACAGGCACAGGCTTTGCCCAGCCAAACCCTACCAAAAAAAGCGCGATAGCCCCCATGGGATCAATGTGAGATGCCGGATGAAACGACAGCCTGCCGGAATACTTGGCAGTGTTGTCTCCAAACCGCGAGGCAACCCAGCCATGGGCTATCTCATGCATAATTACTGAATAAAGAAGCACCGGCACCAGTATAAAAAAAGCCGCTGGATTGCTAGCCAATAACGATATTAACCCCATCTGTTTACCTCCTGTATGTTACTTTTCACTGGAAATTCCCGGGCTTGAAACCGATAATAAGTTTATAGCCTGAAAACTGCGCATATCATCGTCAACAATCACATCGCTCATTCTGATAGCTCTTTTCAGAACTACCCCCTCTAAACTCGTGCACCGGCTTAAAGCAACATAAATCTGCCCGGGACTAAAGGCTCCCCGGCCAATATCAATAATCACTTTCTCAAAGGTTTGTCCCTGACTTTTGTGAATGGTTATAGCCCAGGCTAATTTTAAGGGATACTGTTTAAATTCTCCAACCACCTCCTCCTTAATTTCCCGGGTATTATCATCAAAAGTATATTTTATCTTTTCCCAAACAAACCTTTCTAAAACATAGACCTCATTACCTACCTCAACCTTAATCGACTTATCGGCAAGCGCAGCAATTTCAGCGATAGTTCCATTAACCCATCTTTTATCCTTGTCGTTATTGAGCAATATTACCCTGGCCCCTTTCTTTAAAGATAAAGACATCTCGGTGGGATGAAGGTTTGATTTAAAATCACCTGTTACTTCAGCCTGATACTGATACTCCTGCGAATTTAATTTTTGCAGATAATCTCTATTCATTCTTTCGGCATCTCTATTAGTTGTTGTTAAGGTAATATATTCACTATCGGCGGTTACCCCTACCCTTTTATTCAAGGAATCAATATCTGTTTCCTTGCATTCATTCACCCGAATCTTACCTAAAAGATCTATAAATTTTTTATCCTTTTGCCTGTATATTCTATTAAGTTGCACATATCTTAAAAATATTTCATCCATTACTTTTGCCTTAAAAAAATAAGGGCTATCATAGCACCTTCCCATTATCTGCATCAGGCTTCTTTCAACCACCGGAGACAATTGAAAAATATCACCGAACAAAATCACTTGAACTCCTCCAAAAGGAATATCCATCTCCTTTCTATTAAGCCTCAAAGAATAGTCAATAGCATCGAATATGTCAGCCCTAAGCATCGAAACCTCATCGATTAAAATCGCATCAAGATTGTTAATTATTTTCTTTTTATCCCGATATAATTTTTTAACCTGCTCTTTCTGAAGAAAACCCAAAGGAAAACTAAAAAAAGAATGAATAGTTTGACCTCCAACATTTATAGCTGCAATGCCGGTAGGAGCAAGGGTGACAATTTTCTTTTCAGTGATAGTCATAAAATAACGCAAAAGGGTTGATTTTCCACAACCGGCTTTTCCGGTAACAAAAATATTCTCAGTTGAATCCTCCATTAATTCCAAGGCTTCTTTGAATTCACCGCTAATATCAAATTTTCCTTTACTCATTTTTAAATAGGATATACAATTGGCCGCACAGCCATCACTACTCATATCCAAAGATTTTTCCGGTATTTGCGAGCTTCCAGCGAGCACATCCGAGGCGCTCTGGGGTAAATGTTCCGAAGGAAGATTTACCCCAGTATTCAAAG
>JAMXCX010000004.1 GCA_024542985.1 Candidatus Omnitrophota bacterium
TTCCCTTTCGGTAATTATGCCTCTTTTGTATTGCTCTTCGACCTTAGCTAATTCTTTATTTTCCTCATCAATACGCGCTCCCTTTTCCTGAGGAACTTCTAAGTCGTCAATCGAGATACTTACGCCTCCTAAAGTCGCATATTCAAATCCTAAGTCTTTTATCTTATCCAAAAGCTCAATAACAGAACTGTGTCCGAATTGCCTATAACATTCGTTGATGATTTCAGATATAACCCTCTTACCAAGAACTTCATTAACAAACCTAAACCCTTTAGGCAAAATTCGGTTAAATATGACTCTTCCCGTTGTAGTTTCCACTAACTTAGTCCGGCCATTTTCTTTTATTCTTAGCGTAATCTTAGCCTGAAGCGAAACCTCGTCATCCTGATAGGCAGTAATAACTTCCTCTCCATTAGAAAAAATAATACCTTGCCCCTTGCAATCATCCCTATCTAAGGTAAGGTACCGGCATCCAATAACCATATCCTGGCTAGGTGCTATAACCGGACGGCCGTCAGAAGGAGAAAATATATTATTAACTGAGAGCATTAAAATCCTCGCCTCAGCTTGAGCTTCTAAGGATAAAGGTAGATGAACAGCCATCTGGTCGCCATCAAAATCAGCATTAAAAGCTGCACAAACAAGGGGATGCAGCTTTATAGCTTTGCCTTCAACCAATATAGGATAAAAAGCCTGAATGCTTAAACGGTGCAAAGTAGGGGCACGATTAAGCAAAACAGGATGTCCGTCAATAACACTCTCCAAAATATCCCAAACCTCAATTCGGGCCCGTTCTACCATTCTGCGGGCGCCTTTTATGGTGTGGACAAAACCCTTTTCTCTTAATTTTTTTATAATAAAAGGTTCAACCAGTTCTAAAGCCATCTGCTTAGGGATTCCACATTGATGAAGTTTTAAATCCGGACCGACAACAACAACGCTTCTTCCGGAATAGTCTACACGCTTACCTAAAAGATTTTGCCGGAAACGACCCTGTTTACCTTTAAGCATATCAGAAAGACTTTTCAGGGGGCGATTCTGAGGGCCCACAACCGGACGGCCATGCCTGCCATTTTCTATAACAGCATCAACCGCTTCCTGGAGCATTCTTTTTTCGTTTCTGATGATAATATCCGGTGCTCCCAAGCCAATAAGCTTCTTCAAGCGATTATTTCTATTTATAACTCGGCGATAAAGATCATTGAGGTCAGAGGATGCGAATCTTCCTCCCTCTAAAGGAACCAGGGGACGCAAGTCCGGAGGAATAACCGGCAAAGCATCAAGAATCATCCACCCAGGTTTATTGCCTGACCGCCGCATATCTTCGACTATTTTAAGTCTTTTTAAAAGACGCTTGTTTACCCCCACCTTGCCTTTCTCCATGGCCCGGCGTATAGATTTGCTTAATTTATCCAAACTCATTTCTTTGAAAAATTCTCTTATTGCTTCGGCGCCTATTGAAACTTTAAACTCGTTACCAAATTCTTCTTTTGCTTTGCGATATTCGGCTTCACTAAGAAGCTGCAGCTTTTTTAAACTTGTCGTACCGGGATCAATCACAATATGTTCTTCATAGTAAATAACTTTTTCTAATTGTTTAATGCTCAAATCCAGGAGTGCGCCGATTCTTGAAGGAAGGACTTTAAAAAACCATATGTGGGTTACTGGCGTGGCTAAATCTATATGGCCCATTCTTTGGCGACGTACGGAAGAATGCACGATTTCAACTCCGCAGCGATCACACTTACTACCTTTAAACTTTATCCCTTTTAATTTGCCGCAATGGCATTCCCAATCCTTGGCCGGACCAAAAATCCTCTCACAAAAAAGACCATCTTTCTCAGGCTTTAAGGTTCGGTAGTTTAAAGTCTCGGCTTTCTTAATTTCGCCGGAAGACCAGCCCTTAATAATCTGGACGGAAGCTAGTTTTATGCTTATAGAATCAAAAAAAGTTCCTCTTTCAATCATTTACTCTCCTTTTCTGCTCTAATGTCAAGACACAAACCTTGCAATTCCTTTATCAATACGTTAAAAGACTCCGGCACAGACGGTTGAAACTTTTGTTCTCCTCTAACAATTGCTTCATATATCCGCGTTCTTCCCTCTACGTCGTCACTTTTTACGGTAAGCATCTCTTGCAAAGTAAAAGCGGCCCCATAAGCCTCAAGAGCCCAAACTTCCATTTCCCCGAAACGCTGGCCGCCAAATTGAGCTTTTCCGCCTAAAGGTTGTTGGGTGATAAGAGAGTAAGGACCGATAGCTCGAGCATGGATTTTATCATCAACCATATGCACTAATTTCATTATATACATGTACCCTATACCGCACCTCTGGGCAAAAGGTTTTCCAGTATAGCCATCATAGAGAGTAACTTTACCGTCAGGAGAAAGCCCGGCTTCTTCTAGCAGTTTTTTTACATTCTCCTCGCTGGCACCATCAAAAGCCGGAGACATAATCCTTATCCCCATTTTCTTGGCTGCCCACCCTAGGTGCATCTCAAGAAGCTGACCTACATTCATTCTTGAGGGAACACCGAGAGGGTTTAATATTATATCTACTGTTCTTCCGTCTACAAGATAAGGCATATCTTCCTGAGGTAAAATCTTAGAAATTACCCCTTTGTTGCCATGACGCCCGGAAAGCTTATCGCCGGCAGAAATCTTTCGTTTCATTGCCACGAATACAACCACCCTCTTTAAAACCCCTGCTGAGAGTTCATCACCTTTCTTGATCTTAGCTATTTCCAAATCCCTTTCTATAGCTAACTCATTAAGTCGTTCATCGTAAATATTAAGGGTTGCTTTAGCCTCTTCATTATCCTCACAATCAGAAACAGAGATTCTTTTCTCGCTCTTACCTAAAACAAGGCTGAGACGTCTTAACTTTTCAGCCTCCAAGAGTTTTTTTTCTTCTTCGTAATACTTTTCTATCTCCTTTATCCTGCACAGCTCTTCAGTTTTCACTTTCTTAGAACGCCGGCCTTTATCTTTTCTTTGAAAAACTTCTACATTTATAACTACCCCGTTAATCCCGGGAGGAACCCGTAAAGAAGTGTCTTTTACGTCAGCGGCCTTCTCTCCAAATATAGCTCTCAGGAGCCGTTCCTCCGGAGAAAGCTCTTTCTCTGTTTTAGGGGTAACTCTGCCCACTAAGATATCATCAGGCATAACCTCTGCTCCGATTATTACAACACCGCTCTCATCTAAATTGCTTAAGGCTTCTTCGCTAACGTTAGGCATATCCCGGGTGACCTCCTCATTTCCTAGGCGCGTTTCCCTGGCTTCGCATTCAAACCTCTCAATATGCACAGAAGTAAGCCTATCTTCTCTGACCAATCGCTCGTTGATAATAATAGCATCTTCAAAGTTATAACCTCTCCAAGGCAAAAATGCCACCAAAAGGTTAGTGCCCAAGGTGAGCTCTCCGCCGCTAGTCGCCATACCATCAGCAAGAATAGTGCCTTTTTTTATCTCATCCCCTTTGCGCACCAGAGACCTTTGGTTTACACAAGTATCCGCGTTTGAACGGCTGAATTTCTTTAATTTATAAATAAAATTATCGACTTTAATCGAAGAGGCGTCTACTGCTGTTACCCGGCCCGACTCTTTACTGGTCACTACTACACCGCTGTCTCTAGCTACTCTTTCCTCTATTCCAGTTCCTACCAAAGGCGCTTCGGGAAACATAAGTGGTACAGCCTGCCTCTGCATATTCGATCCCATTAGAGCGCGGTTAGCATCATCGTGCTCTAAAAATGGTATCAAGGAAGCAGAAACTGAAATTATCTGCTGGTTAGACACATCCATGTACTCGATATCTTTGGGTTTAAGTTTAGGGAATTTACCTTGATATCGAGCATAAACTTCTTTATCTTTAATCTTGCCATTCTCGTCAATGTTAGCTGTCACTTGAGCAATCTTCTTATTTTCTTCTTCGTCACTAGTTAAATATTCTGTTTTATCATCAACTATGCCGTTTTCAACTTTTCGGTAAGGTGTGGTAAGAAAACCTAGAGGATTTATACGGGCATGCGTAGCCAAAGAAGACAAAAGACCGATATTCGCTCCTTCGGGCGTTTCTATAGGGCAAATCTTTCCGTAATGCGTAGGATGGACATCTCTAACCTCAAAACCTGCACGCTCGCGAGACAGGCCTCCCGGCCCCATGGCCGAAAGTCTCCTTTTATGAGTTATTTCTGCTAAAGGATTAGTCTGATCCATAAATTGTGATAGAGGTGACCGGGCAAAGAAATCTTGAATTTGCGTCGAAAATGCTCGGGAATTAATAAGGTGCTGGATAGAAAAATCGCTTGATGAAATCAAAGAATACCTTTCCATAAAAGTTCTTTCCACACGCAAGAGGCCAACTCTTACTTGATGCTGAAGGAGTTCGCCAATAAGCTTTACCCTTCTGTTAGAAAGATGATCTATATCGTCTGTTTCTCTTTTTCCGGCCTTCACCTTAAGTAATGATTTGATAATTCCTACAATTGTTGCTATGTCTAGTGTGCGTTTACTTAAACTTATATCTACCCCTAATTTTTTGTTAATCAGATACCTTCCTACTCTTGCTAAATCATACCTGCGGGGATCAAGAAACATCCTGCGAAAAACTTCTTTTGCAGCCTCTAGAGTAATTGGTTCCGTAGGCCGCATCTTTTTATAAAAATCCAGATATGCTTCTTCCTTATTCGTCGATGTGTCCTTTTTGACTGTATTCACAATTTCCGGGTAAGGTTTGTCAGAAAAATGCTTGTAAATGTCATCGTTAGTAGATAAGCCCATGATACGCAAGATTTGAGTAGCAGGGAAAGTTTTTCTTCTATCGATAATAGCTGTAATTGTATCATTTATGTCAGTCCTGAATTCCAACCAATAGCCGCGATAAGGAATTATCCGCGCAAAATAAATACGCTTACCCGTAGGATGAGTTTCTTCTTCGATAAATACGCCTGGCGAACGCTGCAACTGACTTATAACTGCCCTTTCATCCCCATTAATAATAAATGACGCTGTTTCTGTCATCAAAGGCATGTCGCCTAAATAAATCTCCTGTTCTTTTATGCTCTGGGAAGGATCTATCAATCTTAGCCGAATTCTTAAAGGGGAAGCGTAAGTCTGAGATCTTCTCTTACATTCTTCAACGCTATACCGCGGCCTGCTCAGGGCATAAGAAACAAACTCAAGGCGGTACTGTTTATCAGGGCTTTCCATAGGAAAAACCTCTTGCATAATTTCCTGGATACCGGTGTTCTTACGCTTCTCAGCTAAAATATCTGTCTGCAAAAATTCCTTATACGAACGCAGTTGATGCTCAAGAAAATGAGGTATAGTTGAGCCTTTCTTAACCTTAGCAAAAGATAGTTTTTTAGCTTTTTTCAAAACCATTCTCCCTTTTGTTTATTATTAATTAATCCTTTACTAACCAAATACCTAGTTGCCATTAGCTAATTACCGAACCCTACAAATTTACTTTAATTCTGCCGTTGCTCCAGCTGCTTCTAATTTTTTCTTTATTTCTTCAGCCTCTTCCTTAGAAACATTTTCCTTAACAGGTTTGGGAGCGGAATCAACTAAGGTTTTTGCTTCTTTTAAGCCCAAATCTGTAATCGCTCTTACCTCTTTAATTACCGCTATCTTATTTGCTCCGGTTCCGGTTAAAATCACTGAAAAGGAAGTTTGCTCCTCTTCTTCGGCAGCAGTTCCGGCACCGGGAGCTCCGGCAGCAACAGCCACAGCAGGTGCACTTGCGCTTACTCCAAACTTCTCCTCGCAAGCCTTGACCAACTCCGAAAGTTCTAAAACAGTCATTTCCTCTACCATTTTCAAAACATCTTCCATCTTAGACATCATTTCCTCCCTTCAATGAACGCACAACTTAGGGAGCACAGCGCTCATAAGTTGTACGCGCGAATCGAACCCCGCCCTTTTGGGCGGAACTTTTTCGATAAATTCGCATTTATAAAACACACCCCTCTCCCACTTTACCAAAAGGGCGGGGTCAAATTCGGCCAGATAACTTGCATTCGCTTCGCTCTGTAAGTTATGCCTCATTTGACTTTTTTATTCTTTATTTCTTCAACAACCCATAGGAATTTTAAAATTATCTGGTTTAGGCTATTGGCAAAACCTATCAAAGGTGCTGCCAATCCTGAAACTGCCATACCTAATAATACCTCCCTGGAAGGAAGCTTAGCCATAACAGTTAAATCTTTGGGGCCGATTTTTTTATTACTTATTATTCCACCCTTTATTTTCAAACCCTCATTCTCTTTTGCAAAATTAACCAATACCTTGCAAGCCTTAACAACATCTTTATCTTCAACGAAAACAACACCGGTTTCTGCCTCTAGAAAACTCTCTATATCTTGATATCCTGACTCTTGCAGAGCTCTTTTAAAAAGGGAATTTTTTGTAACAAAAACCCTAGCGCCTGAATCCTTAAGGTCATTGCGCAGAGTATTAACAGCAAAAGCTCCTACCTTGTTAAAATCGATAAAAAAGAATCCTTGGGCCTCTTCAACCTTGCCCTTGACTTTTTTTACTATTCTTTCTCTGACTAATAAACCAATTTTTTGCATCTTTAAATATCTTTTAGTGCTCTGATTACATAGCTATTTTTACCGATGGGCTAATGGTCGTTGAAAGGAAAAAACTTTCAATAAAATCGCCTTTTAGGCTTTGGGGCTTAGAAGCATTCAGCGCCTCTATGAAAGCCTCTACATTTTTTATAAGGTCCTCCTTAGCAAAAGACACCTTGCCAACTCCCAGATGAATACAAGATAATTTATCCATACGGAAATCAATCTTCCCGCCTTTGGCCTGGGTTATTGCATAAGACACATTTTCAATTACCGTACCTGTTTTAGGAGACGGCATAAGCCCTCTCGGCCCTAAGAATCTACCTAGTTTACTAACCAGTCGCATCTGCGACGGGGTAGATATGCAACAATCAAAATCAGTCCAACCATCTTTTAGAATTTTATCTATCATCTCTTGGGAACCAATATAGTCAGCTCCGGCTTCTTTTGCTTCCTTTTCCTTTTCAGGTTCACAAAATACCAAAACTTTTACATCCTTTCCGGTTCCTGAAGGAAGCACAACGGACCCTCTAACTATTTGATCGGACTGCTTCGCATCCACTCCTAACTTAGCGCTAATTTCTATAGTTTCATCGAATTTAGCCGGGGGCATAGATTTTAATATCCCTATTGCCTCGTCAAGAGAATAAGTTTTATTCTCATCTACTAATTCTGCAGCTTTTAAATATCTTTTACTTCTCTTCATTTTTTTTCACCGTAAGGCCGCAGCTTCTAGCGGTTCCTTCAACTATTCGGGCTGCTGCATCTAGGTCGCGAGTATTTAAATCCGGCATCTTTTCTTTAGCGATATCTAAAACTTGAGCCTTAGTCACTTCTCCGACAATTTCTTTTCCGGCCTGAGAGCTGGCCTTAGCCAGATTAGCGGCACGTTTTAGCAAAAAGGAAACCGGCGGGCTCTTAACAATAAAATCAAAAGAACGGTCTTCGTAAACATTAATTATAACCGGTAGAATTATTCCTTCCTTCTGCTTCGTGCTCTCATTAAAGGCCTTACAGAATTGCATAATATTTACCCCATGTTGGCCTAAGGCCGGGCCGACAGGAGGCGCAGGATTAGCTGCCCCGGCAGGAATTTGCAGTTTAATCTGACATTTTGGTTTCTTCTTTTTTTTCTTTGCCATTTTTACCTTACTCCAAATTACTCATAAAAAATTAGCATTATATTTTTTCTACCTGCCAGAACTCCAATTCAACCGGGGTAGTCCTTCCAAAAATTGATACATTCACTTTGATTTTACCTTTATCAGGATAAACACCTTCAAGCACGCCATTAAAATTAACAAATGGGCCTTCAACTACCCGTACACTTTCGCCTTTTTCAAAACTCACCTTGGGTGCCGGCTTTTCTTTACTCTCTTGGGCTTTAACCAAAATCCTGTCTACTTCTTCTTGAGATATAGGGGAAGGTTTTCTTCGAGGACCTATAAAAGCGGTAATGCCCGGAGTTTGACGGACAAAAAGCCAGGTGTCATCATTCATTTCCATATATATTAAAATATAACCGGGAAAAAATTTTCTCTCTAAAATTCTCTTTTTGCCAAGTTTTACTTCTGTAATCTGTTCCTTAGGAATAACAATTTTATCAATGGAATCTTGATAAGTGCTGGCCTTTACCCTTAGTTCCAGGTTCGACTTGGCTTTATCTTCGGCACCGCTTAAAGTATGTAAAATATACCACTGCTTCACCATTTAATTACCTAACTCCTTTTTCAGGTATTGACTTCGAGTTTTTTCGAAAATATCTCTTTTTATAAACGGCAATAACGGCTGTGATGCTCAGTTCTTCAGTTCTACTCTGCTTAGGCAGATTATATACAGCACTTAATTTCACAACTCTTTAACTCTTTATTGCTATTTTTCTACCTGTCTTGTCTGTTAATGATAATCACTTCAGAACCAGCTGTATTAATTTTGATAGGCCTATGTCTACTGCGAAAATATAGCCAGTCAATAAAGACATAACAACAATTACGACACGCACAGCTGCCATTAATTCTTGCCGCGATGACCAGTTTACCTTTTTTAACTCTTCCCGTACTTGCTTGAAAAAAACAGGAATTTTTTTTATCTTCTTAAACATCTTTTCCCGGCAACTCTAGATCAACAGACCGCCCGGCTGGGTAGCCAACTCAAACAAACATCTAATCTACAATCAGCAAATATATCCTACAGGCGAGGCAGGAGTTGAACCTGCAACCCCCGGTTTTGGAGACCGGTGCTCCGCCAATTGAGCTACTCGCCTAAAAACGCTAATCTTCGCTAATCTAACGTTGATTTACACGAATAAAATATTCACGTGAATTTCACGTTCTTCAGATTTGCATTTATTCGCGTTTTATGGTTTAGCTTCTTTGTGTTCGGTATGCTTTCGATCAAAACGACAATATTTTTTCATTGAAAGCTTTTCCGGATGTTTCCGTTTATTTTTTGTAAAGTAATAATTCTTTCGCTTACAAACTGCACAGGCTAACGCAATTAATTCCCTCATAGCGAGTTATAGAAATAATGCAGAAAAGAGGTTGCACTCCCCCCTTCCCACTTTTGTGGTTTTAAAATTATTTTACCCACTGTTTAGCCCACGACCAGAATCGAACCGGTGACCTCTTCGTTACCAACGAAGTGCTCTACCGACTGAGCTACGTGGGCATTTTTCTTTAATTTTTTGGAAAAAGTAGACCTATCGATGTTACTATAAAAGATGTTTTTGTCAAGAAAAAAATGATTTTTTTTCAGTTTTTCCGCGTCTCGAAAAAAGAGGGGACCTTGGGCGAGATTTAACAAAATATCATCTTTTGATAAAATTCCTGAAATCCTGACCGGATATAACTTTTATGCCTAATTTTTTAGCTTTTTCATATTTTGAGCCGGGATGAGATCCCACGACTACAAAATCAGTATTTTTACTTACAGAAGATGACCATTTGCCGCCTAAAGCCTCCACCAATCTTTTAGCCTGGATTCGTGAAAAACCGGGTATTTCTCCGGTAAATACGAGAACCTTGCCAGTGAGCTTGCTTTTTTTAACTCTCGGTTCTTTTTGAGCTAAATTTAGACCTGCATACTTGAAACCCTTAATCATCTTTTTAGTCTTTGCCGAAGAAAAAAATCTGATAACGGATGCGGCCATAACCGGACCTATCTCAGGAATATCTTCTAAATCTTCTCTTTTTAAAATAAAGAAGTTGTCGATATCCGGGAATTTTTTCGCCAGCACAAAAGCTGCCTTTTCCCCGACATGGCGTATGCCTAGAGCGTAAAGAAAATACGAAAGTGATTTATCTTGACTGTTCTTAATAGCAGTAACCAAATTGCCGGCTTTTCTTTCTTTAAAAAGCGACAGTTTAAGTAAATCCTCGCTTCTCAAACTGTAAATATCCACAAGGCTGCCGACAAACTTTCTATCCACTAATTCCTCAATGACGCTCTCACCTAAACCTTCGATATCCATAGCTGTCCGATGGGCGAAATGCTTTAATGAGCGTTTAAGCTGAGCCGGACAATCTGGATTTAAACAATATAAATGCACTTCCTTCGCATTCTCTTTAGCCACACTACTATCGCACTTAGGGCATTGGGAAGGAATCCCAACTCTGGCCTCGTCGCCTTTGCGCTGAGAAGTTATAACTTTAATAATCTTAGGTATAACGTCTCCTGCTCTTTCAATCAAAACCGTGTCGCCTATTCTCACTCCTAACCTTTTAACCTCATCAAAATTGTGTAAGGTAGCTCTGGAAATGACAACCCCCGCACACTCAACTGGTTTCAAAATTGCTACCGGAGTTATCACGCCGGTCCTGCCCACATCAATTTCAACTCTCAATAGTTTAGTCGTAGCCTGATGCGCCGGAAACTTATAAGCTACAGCCCAGCGAGGACTCTTTAAGGTAATACCTAATTCTTTTTGCAAGGCGAATGAATTAACTTTAATCACTACCCCATCAACTTCATAGTCTAAATCATCGCGTTTTTTTTGCCACTGTAGACAATAATCAATAACTTGGTTTAAGTCTTTACAATACTTATTATGCGGATTGAGACGAAAACCCCAACTCTTAAGTTTCTTCAAAAAGCTTTCTTGGGTAGAAAAAGAATAGTTTTGGGCAAAACCAAAAGAGTGCATAAAGCAGCTGAGATTTCTCTTCTCGACCAAGGAAGATTCCAGAAGCTTTAATGACCCTCCGGCGGCATTTCTAGGATTAGCAAATAAAGGCTCATTGTTTTTTGTCCGCTTCTTATTCAATCTGGCAAAATCACTCTTGCTCAGATAGGCCTCTCCTCTGAGCTCAATAAGAAGGGGAAAAACAGAACCTAACATTTTTAAGGGTATTGATTTTATGGTTTTCAAATTAGCAGTAACCTCTTCGCCGTATTCCCCATCTCCGCGGGTAGCGCCTGTGGTCAGATGAGAACCTTCGTAAGTTAAGCTCATGCTGATACCATCCATTTTTAACTCTACAAAGTAATCCAACTCAACATTACTTTTAAGAATACGTCTTATCTTTTTTTCCCAGTTTTTTAATTCTTCTATAGAATAAGTGTTGTCCAGAGAGAGCATTTTCTTCTTATGCTTAACTACCCCAAACCCTCTAGCCAAACCGACTTCAGTGCGCTGAGTAGGAGAATCCGGAGTAATCAACTGAGGATATTTTTTCTCAAGGTATTTTAGCTCACCATACAGATCATCATACTCCTTATCAGAAATCTCAGGATCATCTAAAACGTAATAGCGGTGATTTGCATTCCGGATTAACCGGCGCAAGTTTTCAATCTTTTTTTCTATTCCCTTTAGGCTCATCACTAACTTTCCTTAATTTGCGCATTTTTATGTATATATTGGCTTTGAGGCTTGATGCTGATAATTGTTATCTCATCGGCCATCATAAAGCCTTAAAGCCAATGCAGACGGTAAACCTTCTTTGAAAATCTTATCAGCAGCCTTTTTTATATTATAATCTAAACGCATAAATTTTACTAAACCCTTATCGCTATCGTACAAACACACCCCCGCCCGGGGGTCTCTATCTCGAGGCTGGCCAATACTGCCGACGTTGATAATATATCTTTCGTTCTGCCCAAGATGCAGTATTTGTTCGCGGGATTCAAATATGTTATCATTCTTTAGGGAATAAATACCTATCCTATGCGAATGGCCGATAAAACAAAGCCTCCTATCTAATACAGAAAAACTAGCTGCGGCATCAATTCTATTACGGACATAATCGAAATTCTCGGGATTCATTAAGCTTGCATGAACACAAATAAAATCATCCTGCTGGTAAGTAAACTTGAAAGTTTGCAAATACTTCTTACTTTTATCATTCAACTGCAAGCTAGTCCAGTCAATAGCTTCCCTGGCATAAGAGTTAAAATTGTATGTAGAAAGTTGTTTGATTGCCGCCAAGTCGTGATTTCCAGCAACACAAACCGCATTCAAGGATTTAAGCAAAGATGTGCATTCATTCGGATTTGCTCCATAGCCGACGATATCTCCGAGAAAAACGAACTTATCCACACTTTCGGATTTCAAATAATCCAGCGCAACTTCAAACGCTTCCAGATTGCTATGAACGTCGGAAAAAATGCCATACTTCATAGTCAGTTTTACCCTCACAGCATACAACCTTAGAAAAAAATCACACAAATGTTTTTTTGTAATTGTGTATCATTCTAGAAGCGGATTTGGAAATCTCCAAGGTTCATACAATTAGAATTTTCTTGCGACTGAAACTCTGAAATATTTCGGTCGAATATGCCCCTTAAATCTTTAAGAAAAATATCAAGATTATCTTTAGGCCCCTGAGCAACTAATTCCACACGTCCGTCAGTTAAATTCTTTACCCAGCCCTTTATATGATGCCTATTAGCCAGGTCTTTGGCAGTAAAACGAAAACCTACGCCTTGTACAGTTCCTGATACAACAATATGATACTGCTTATTATCCAAATTTATCTCCGGCCTTGATTCTGTGACCGCAAACAAATGAAAAAGCATCCATTTCTTTTTTACCCTGGGGTTTCAATTTTTTTATTTTGAGTGTATTTTTTGAAGTCGCTACATAGATTCCTTCTCTATCTATATCCACGACTGTCCCCGGAGAATCCGGATTCATGCCTTCAGCGACATCTGTAGCCAGTACCTTGAGCATTAAATTATTATAATAGGTATAAGCCGTGGGCCAATCCAGGGTAGCGCGAATAAAATTGTGTATCTTTACCGCATCGTTATCCCATATTATTCTACCGTCGGTCTTTTTTAATTTATAAGTTAAAGTTGCTTTATTAACATCCTGGGGGGTTAATGTGTAGCTATTATCTTTTACTTTGGCTATTGCCTCTATCAATAACTGCACCCCTTCCTGAGCCAATTTATACCTGAGCGAAAAAAAGTTATCATCATCTTCAATCGATATGGTTTTTTGGATAATAATATCTCCGGCATCGATTTTCTCATTTATTTTAAAAATAGTTACACCGGTTTGCCTTTCTCCGCTTATTATTGCCTGCTCTATAGGTGTTGAGCCGCGATAAAAAGGTAAAAAAGACGGGTGGACACAAATAGCGAATATTTTTGGCAGAGAAAGTATACTTTCAGGTATTATTTTTCCATAATCAGCAACAATAAAAAAATCTGCCTGCTCTCTGTCCAGCGAATTATCCAAAGAATACTCTTTTAAAGATTGTGGTTTTATACAAGGGATATGTTTACTTTGGGCAAATAAGCTAACTTCTGTTGAGGCGAATTTCAACCCTCTTCCCTTGGGCTTATCGGGCTTAGTGAGAATAAGTGAAGGAATTAATTTGCTAGTCCAAAGACCGGCCAAGATTTCTTTTGAAAATTTTGAACTCCCGAAATAAATGAATTTCATGTTCTAGCGAAACTCTACGCCTTAAGGGCCGTGGCTTCTGGCGAATGGCTGCCTGCTAACCTCTGCTCTATCTTCACTGCAGTATAGCTGATAAATTTAAGGAAGAAAAAGTCCGAAACTTCTTGATTTCCTCTTTAAGTACCTTCCTATAAGCAAGGCCCCGTTTTGTTTTAACGATAAGAGAATACCGGAATTTATCACGCAATCTAAACGGATTTTCCTGAAAAGGTCCATAGACTTCTTGTGATCTTTCCTCTAGCCTACTATATAAATCTTCGGCTCTTTTTAAAAGTTTATTTTTATCTTTTGCCCGTAAAGTTAATTTTGCCACTAATCCGAAAGGCGGAAGGTTCAATTTTTTTCGGAATGACAGCTCTAAATTATAGAATTTATTCCATTGCTCATTTAGCTGTTCAAAAAGATAATAGTTCCTATTGTTAGTGAATATATAAAGTGCATCTCTGAATAAAAAAGATAACTGTTTAAAATAAATAAAGGCACTAAAGGTGGCGTTGTAATCAGTGCGGGCTAAAAACGAATCCGCATCAAGAACAAAACCTAGATCAAAAACCTCCCGGTCGTAGAGATGACTCAGTATTTTTGAAGTCGAAAGTATAATTTGTGATTTAGAATCCTTATCCTGCCAATCACTAACTTTAGCCTCGGGAAACATCTTTTTTAAAATAAGCCCAACTCTCTCAATACCATACCCGGAGTTTTTAAGATAACCGCTTTGGCAGTAATTGCAAACTTTCGGCAAGGAAGCTTTTTTTTGGCAATAGGGACATATCCCCTCTTTACTTTTAAGAGATAATTGCAGAAAGGCAGAGCAATGCTCACATTTAAACACATGACCGCAGCTTGAACAGGAAATGACCCGTGAAAAACCCTTCCTATTCCATAAAACAACCCCTCTTTTATCATCTTTAAGCATCTTGCGTAACAGTTCCGACAAAATAGGGCTTATTATCGTTTTTTGCTTGAATCTTCCGGTCTCAATTATTTTTATTGTTTTCGGCAAATTCACACTCTCTTTTAAAAAAATCAGTTTACGCTTAATACGGTTATAAGTATTCAAAGACGGAAAATCCCCGCTTAAAATCAACTTTATTTTTTTAAGACGAGCCAGCAAAAAAGCAACATCCAAAAGGTGATAAAACGGTTTTTCTTCCTGGAAATAACAGGCATTATTCTCTTCCTCTACTATGATTAACCCTAAATCATATGGGTAATAAAATATAGACATCCTTGTTCCCAACATCAAGGCCTTATTTCTTGTTTTTTCCCAATTAAAAAAAATATCTTTTTCTTTATTCTGGCTGCAAATGACTCTCGCTCTATTGGGAAAATCTTTATCTATTATCTGTTTTGCCTTTAGAAGATAACTGAGCTGAGGAAAACAAATAAGAACCGAGCCTTTGTTAAGCTCTCGGCTAACCGCATCTTTCCATAACGAGTACCTTTTTAGGAAATCATCAGCTTTTATGAAAACATTTTTCTCGCAATGTTTTGATTCATTTAAATCGGCTGACCCTGAAGCTTTACTGAGAGTCTTATCTGTTGTGTTTTTATAATTGTATCCGGTTGCCTTTTTAAGATAGGACGGCAACATCATAAATAGAAACTCACCCCTTGAGTAAGGATAAACTTTACTCAGTTCTTTAGCAAAGTCTATTTTCTCCTGGCTCAACAAGGACTCTTGGTCAAGAACTTTAATGACTGGTTTCAATTTCTTAATCTTAGAGCTTTTAGGCAGACCGACAACAATAGCTACGCGCTTTCTGCCATTAAAATCCACAAGAACACGCATTCCGCGACTAATTCTTAACTCAGGATTAAAACAGTAATCGAACTCTTTATCCAAAGATATCGCCACAACTACTTTTATTATTTTATACATTGTCAATTTTCTGAATTAAACTTTTAAGAACAAAGCTTGCGTCCTTAACCTCTAAAGGGTAATGCTCCTCAAAATCTTTACCTTTATCAGCCAAGTGGTATATCGCCTCTATTAGCTCTTGCTTGCTTCTTGCAAACTTTGCAACGCCATATTTAATTAACAAATCCATATTCGCTTTTTCTTGGCCGGGAATATAATGAGTGAATATAAACGGTCTTTTTTTATAGATTCCTTCGAAAACAGTTAGCCCGCCAGGCTTAGCAATGATAACTGAACTCACCGATATCAATTCCCACATTTCCTCATAAAACGGAAAATACCTAAGAGAAGGCGAATCGATGCCTTCTAGATACAGCTTTAATCTCCGATTCCTGCCGTAAATTACAAAAATATTAAATTTCTCTAAAAGAACCTTGACTACTTCTTTAAAAAACGGGAATCTTCCTCTGGAGGAAGAAACAAAAAGAATAGACGGTTTCGTGCCTAGATAAAATCTCCTAGAAAAATTTTCTCTCGAGAAGGCTGCCAAAAACCCCTTCCGTAGCGGAACATACCCGGTAATAATCTGCTCTCCCCTTATGCCGGCTTTAAGTAAGTCATTCTTTGTTTCCTCTAAAGCGCACAAATAATAATCTACGCATCTATTTATCCATAAAGGATGGACCCTTAAATCGGTAATTACAGAAATTAATTTAATATTTAACTCGCTCTTTATATTTTCGATAAGCATGGGAGGAAAGAAATGGGTAGCTATTATAATCCTCGGTTTTTCCTTTCTCAAGAATGAAAAAAATGAAGCGAATATTTTCTTATGTCTTTTATTGAGTAAAGATGAAAAGAAATTAATTTTGGTTAAAAAAAATGCGAAGTTCCAGAGACAAGGTAAATATTGTGTAGTTACTAGATAGGCCAAAGAATAAATTTTTTTCAAAACTGGATGGGAAAAATCCAGAAGATCACAACAAGAAGAGTCAAAATGCTCGGTTAAGGCCTGGGCCGCCTTTTTATGCCCTTGGCCAAAACTGGCATAAACAATTAGAATTTTACTCATGACGAGAACAAAGGTAATGCGCGGCTATGAGAAGATTGTCAAATACATAATCAGGTTCAAATTCCCAATTATTGCGATTAGATATTTTTTCTTTACCTGAAAGAACAAGTATTGGCTTAGCTCCGAAACTTCTAGCGGCTTTCATATCTACAAAAGAGTCACCAATAAAAAAAGATACCTGGGGATTTGCCCCCAACTCAGACACGGCCTTATCTAAAAGGCCTATTTTGGGCTTGCGGCAAGCGCAATTATCCTCAACGAGGTGAGTGCAGCAATAAATGCCTGAAAGGCTTACGCCGTTCTTTTTAAAATGAGACTGCATCTTTTTGTTAATTTTATCCAAATCTTTCTGGCGATAAATTCCCTTTGCTACTCCGGCTTGATTAGAAATAATAAATATCTTAAATCCGCATCTATGCAGATTTTTTATTCCCTCTGTGCTTCCGGGAATAAATTTAAACTCTTTCCAATTCTTTACATACTCCCCGTTCCCGGGATATTCATTAACTACGCCATCACGGTCAAGAAAAGCTACTTTCATTACTACCCTCCCCAAAATGAAATTATTAACTGGGTTGCTAAAAAAACTTCTGTAACTTTTTTATACTAACATTAATCCATTTCTTTTCAAGATATTTCTGGACGACTACCAGGGAAAAGCGCTCTGTATATCTTATCTTTAGGTATTATTCTGCATTTACCCAAACCTAACTTACCCAAAATTAACCCCCCGATACGTATTCTTTTTAATTCCCTCACCCGAAAGCCCAAACTCTTAAATAAGCGTCTTAAGTGCCTCTTCTTGCCCTCGCGGACAATAACTTTACAGACAGTATCATTCCTCTCTTTATTTATTATCTCTATACTATCCACTTTTAGATGATCAATTTCGTCACGTACACCCTTCACTGCCATTTGACAATCACAACTTTTTAATATGCCTTTAAGCTTAATCAGATATTCTTTTTCTACAGAAAATTTTGGGTGGGTGACCCGGTAGCATAAACTTCCATCATTGGTAAGAATAAGCAGCCCGGAAGATTCCTTATCTAGCCTGCCTACGGGATACACACCCTGTTTATGTTGGCAAACACTGCTGCTACCTTGCGAATTATCTCTAGAAGTCCTTAGGCTTGCGGGCAAAAAATCGGTTACCTTGACTTTGGCAAACTTATCGTAAAGGGTAGTAGTTACTCCTGATGGTTTATTAAATAAAATATAAATTTTCTCCTTTAAATGAAGTAGACTTTTATTAATCCTCACCTTATCTTTGACGGTCACATTAAAAAACGGCTCATGAATAACATTGCCGTTTACTGTTACTTGACCATTTTTTATAAGAGAATCAGCTTTTCTTCTTGCGGCATAACCGCTTTTGGCTATAAAAAGATTCAAACGCATGAGAGATGCATTAAATTACAGATTCAGCAAACCATATCATAATTGAAATTTGCTATTTGACTGCTCTGGCGTAAGCTTTCCCCTTTACGATTCGCTCTATCCTTACCGGAATAACTTCACCCAAGGTAACATTATCTTTTATGTAGACTTTTATATAATTTTGTGTATATCCTGATATGACTCTATCCCTCTGGGTCTCTGCGACCATATTGAGAACTTTCCCTAAAAATTTCTCTTTATACTGAAAAGATAAATTATCGGCTAGCCGTCGCAAGAAATTATAACGGCATTTGATATCTTTTTTATTTTTTACTTTCAAACCCTCAAAGACAGTTTTTTCTCTGGGAGAAAAAGTAAAAATATGTATACGCATAGGCTTAATTCTATTTAAAAATTCTACAGTATTTTTAAAAGTTCCATCGTCTTCATAAGGAAAACCAACCATAACATCACAACTTATAGCAATATCGGGGTTTATTTCTCTGACCCGGAATACTTTTTCCTCATATAGAGAAACTGTTTCCAACTTATTCATTTTTTCTAAAATCCTGTCATCACCATATTGAAAAGGAAAATGAAAATGAGGGCATAATTTATCGCTTTTAAGAAGAGAAAATAACCTGTTGCTTGCAAAAAGTGGTTCTAACGAACTCAGACGTAACCTACCTAAAGAAGGTATGCTTAGAATATCCTCAGTCAAATTATCCAGGCTTTGAGGGGATTTCAAATCTTTCCCATAAAGCCCTAGGTTGGCTCCGCAAAGCACAATCTCTTTATGAAAAAAAGAGATTCTTTTAACTTCAGCAATTATATCTTGCTTATCCCGGCTGCGCGATGGCCCTCTTAAATAAGGAATCTTACAGTAAGAACAGAACTTATCACAGCCATCCTGGACTTTGACAAAAGCACGTTGATTGGAAAAATGCGTTATTTTTAAAGACCAAACATCTCCGGCAGATTTAACTAACCTTTCAGGAGCTGAACCTAAAACAATTTCCGGCAAAAGATGCTTTTTATCCTGAGGGATAATATAGTCAACACCCAAATTGTTTATAAAATCATGATTTAATTGGACGAGGCATCCGCAAACAGCGATCTTTGCGTGAGGATTTTCCCTTTTTGCGCGTAAGATAATATCCCGGGATTTTAAATCAGCACGTGCGGTAACCGTGCAGGTGTTAACCACACACAAATCAGCTTTTGTTTTTGTTGGCCTAACACCCAACATTTGAAACTTTTCTCGAAGAGCTTGGGTTTCGTATTGATTTACTTTACAACCTAATGTTAAAAATTTAACCTTCATCGTCCATCTAAAAAATATTTCAATAGTCCTGAGCCGAAAATTGCCGCTGTTTCCACCCGTAAAATATTAGATGATAAGCTGATAAAATTAAAACCATTCTTTTTCAAATCTGAATATTCTTCCGGAGAAAAGTCTCCCTCAGGTCCTACAACAAAAAGAATCTCATTGTATCCCTCACTGATTTTCTCGGGAATGCTTTTACCGGCGATGGATGCTGCCAATTTAGTCTTATATTTAAGTACAGCGATTTCTGCAAAGTCTAAAATACTATTTACGCGAGGAACCCATAATCTCTGAGATTGCCGCGTTGCCTCAATGACTATTTTAGACCATCTTTGTATTTTCTTCTGTGAAGGTTTTGCGCTTAGGCTTCTCTGGCAAAGAAAAGGAATAAATTCATAAACTCCTAATTCAGTACCCTTTTGCAGGATAAAATTAATCTTGCTCTCTCTGGCGACAGGAAACCCCAATATAACTTTTTTATTTGGCGGCTTTTCATCCATCAACACTTTACATTTATTAAAAAGAGCCTTTTTTTTGTCCAAATTTGCTATTGTATAACTGTATTCTTTACCTGCGCCGTCAAAAATTAGCACCCTCTCTCCTTTCTTAAGACGCAAAACATCTTTTAGCTTGTGAATAATATCCTTATCGCCTAAACTAATGTTATCATTTATTTGAGCTGGCTCAATATAAACTCTTGCCTTGCACATATCTCTATCCATTACCGTTTAAACTTGTGGACCGGAGCGGATTTGAACCGCCGACCTCCTCGTTGCGAACGAGGCGTTCTCCCAACTGAACTACCGGCCCGCTTTAAAAACGCCTGTTTGGGATATAATTTTGTCAAAGAAAGCTTCTCTTGTCAAGAAAAGCCGGAACTAGGCAAAAAGGGACTGCTGCTGCAAAATACAACAGTCCCTGATTACATAGATTAAATACAGATTACAAAGATTAAATTATTCTTAATCGCTGTAATCTCCTTTTTAATCATTGAAATCAGGCGCTGGCGCTATTATGTAACAGCGCCGATATTGGTTTATTGCCAGTACTAGTTAACTCTAGTGCTTATTAGGCGGGTTATAACAGAATAATGTTTAGATTTAGTCTGAAGTCTGCTTTGTATCGCGTAAGCTCACTTTATAGGTCTCGCCCTCTTGTTCAACCAAAACATGACCTTTTCTAGCCAGCCACCCTAAGCTCATCAAGATTATCTCGCGAGATCTCCCCACTCCAGCTGTCAACTGTTCTAATTCAGCCTTCCCGTGTTTATCCAGAAAATGCCAAATTTCACCAGCTACTATGCCTATTTCAGTAATCATCTTTCCTTTATTACTTATAAATTCCAGAAAAAACCCAGATGGAGCCCCTGGGATGAACCCTCAAGGTTCCTTGCTCTTTATCTCTTGCAAAGGTAAGGCAACCCTGTACCGATCAGCAAAAAGCATATAAATAGCGAAGAATCTATTTCCATTTATTTTACTACCCGCCCTAACTTTGTCCAGTGAAATATGCCATTTAAGAAAAGGGCTGCTTTCTGGATATAAGCCTGTAAATATAAGCTGTTTCTCACCCCTGCTGGATTTATTCCTCGGTAGTAGCAATGGCTATTTTATCAATTCCAATCCTCTTGCACATATCCCATATACTCACTGCTGTCCCTAGGCTAGCATCTCTATCTGCTCTTATAAAAATCGACCTGTAAGTGCCTTTTTTTATAAAATCTTCAATTTCATCTATAGTATAAGGCTGATCCTGCAAATAAATTATATCTTCACCGGAAATAGTAATTGTTAAAGCCCTTGAATCAACTTCTTCGGAAGTTAATGCCTTAGGAAGCTTGATGTTTATGCCGGGTACAATTATAAAACTTGAGGTAAGCATAAAAAATATAAGCAGCAAAAAAATACAGTCAATCAGCGGGGCTATATCTATCTGCTGCAATCCAGCTTCTAGGCGTGCGCTTTTTCTAAACTTCATTGCTTTTATCGGCTTCGAGGTAAAATTTCAAGAAGCTCAGTAGCCGCTCTTTCAGCCTCAAGAGTAGCTAGATTAACTCTGTGGACAAAATAATTATACATAATATAGGTAGGGATAGCGACGAATAAACCAGCTACTGTGGTCAAAAGAGCTTCCCATATTCCTCCTGCCAAATCCGCAGGGTTAACAAGCCCAACTTTTACTGCTTTTTGTTCAATAATATAGAAACATTTTACTAAACCCACCACGGTCCCTAAAAGGCCAAGCAATGGTGAAATATGCGCTATGGTACCCAAGAAATTCAAGCCTCGCTCTAACTTAGGCATTTCATACAAAGAAGCATTCTCCATTACTTCCCGCATTACATCCTTTTCCTCTCCGTAATGGCTAAGCCCGGATTTTAAGATATTGGTGACGTAAAATGGTTTTTTTTCACAGGAATCAATAGCTTCTGTAATCTCGCGCTTGCGGACTAAATCCAATATGGGTGATAAAACAGGCATCTTATTGCTTCTGATGTTCCAGTAAAAAAATAGCCTCTCTATTATAATCGCCATAGAAAATATGGAACATAAAAATATCGGTATAATCAATAAACCACTTTTAGCTATCAATCCCCACATAGAACTTCCTCCTTAGATAATATTACCAGCCAAAATTTCGCTATCTGTTTTCTAATTTTTTTAACCTTATTTGGGCTACCCTGGATTCCTTAACTTTTAATTTAATTATTTGCCTGTAGGTTTTTTTAGCAGCCTCTATATTGGATTTACTCTCGTAAATCCCCGCTATCCGAAAATATGCCCTAATTTTATAGCCTCCAGCCCCTTCGTTAACAAGCCCGGTTCTTCTGCCAGGAGAAGAATGTATAAGTTTAAGATACTCATCTATCGCATTTTGGGAGCGGCCAGACTTCTCCAAACAAAGCGCAAGCGAGAATCTTATCTCGGCACCATCAATACCTTTATTTATAGCCTTCTTAAAAAACTTAATAGCCTCATGGTATCGTTTGATTTCTCTAAGAAGATTAGCTTTATCAACTAACGCAATTTTAGAGACAGATGACTCGGATCTTATCAATTCATCATAAAAACCCAGAGCTTTCTCATACTTTTTTTTCCGGGTAAAAATCTTAGCTAAGTACATCTTTGCTTTAAAGGCCGAGGATGTTTCCTTTTGCGCTAACTCCTCAAAATAACGCTGGGCTTTATCGATTTCTTCCTTTTCCATATAAAGACGCCCTAAAGAAATTGCGGCTTCATCAGTCCAAATCGAATCCTTATGTTTTTCGATAATATCCTTGTAATATTTTTCAGCAACACGATAATCCCTATCTTTTTCATGCAACCCTCCCAAATACAAAATCACAGAAGCTGCGTACTGCGATTTTGGATATCGACTCAGGAAATCCCTCCAGGCCTTTTCAGCCCCTTCGAATAAGTTTAAATTTAGATATGCATTTCCTACGTCAATGGCAGCGAGCTCTTTTGTTTTTTTATTTTCGGATTTAGCGGCTACTTTTTTAAAAATCGCCAAAGCCTTACGATAATCCTTATCATTAAATAAACACTTTCCGTAAAGATAATTAGCTTCCCATATTAACTCTGAATGACTGTATTCGCTTATGAATTCGCGCAACAGAACCTTGGCCTCGGAAAAGTTCTGTTGAGAAAAGTAACCCACGGCTAAATAATATTGAGCCTGGGGAATGAATTTTGAAGAAGGAAATTTATCTTTAAAATTATTTAAAACAAGAAAGGCTTTTTCCAAATTCTTTGCCTTTAACAAAACCATGCCAATTTGAAACTGGATGTAATCAGCATGGACAGTATTAGAGTTTTCTTCCAGAATTCGATTATATACGGTCAAAGCTTTATCATATTTACCGGTTTCTTGATAAGCATCGGCAATCTGAATTTGTGAGCCCACCTTAACTACAGGATCATTCTCAAAAACAAGAGTAAATTTAAATTCATCTATCGCTTTCTTAAATTCACCGCTCTTCAGATAAGACCAGGCCAATCCATAGTGAGCCTTGTTAAATACACCCGCATATTGAGGAGGTTTAAAATTTTCTAGAACATATTTATAAGCACTGACAGCATCATTTACTCTACCCATCTCATACAAGAGATCAGCCCTATTTAAATAAACGCTTGAGGAAAACTTTCCGTAAGGATAATCTCGCAATACGGCATTAAAAATATCTAAAGCCCGATTATAATCTTTTAGTTTAAAATAGTAAATACCTTGAGAAAAGAAACGCAATTGCTCATCTCCAATCTTAGCAATGATATCTTTGGACTTTATACTAATTCCCTTCTCAAGGTAGCTAAAAGCTAACCCTTGATAACACAAATCAACAAAATCTAAAGTTTTATTTGTCAATAAAGAACCTTGATAATTCTCTATGGCTTTATCCCATTCACCCTGGCCATAATAACTTTCCCCTAAATAAAAATAAGCTTTTTCTTTTATGTTTCCGCCTGGAAAATATTTAATATACTCCTCAGCCAAAGAAATAACTTTTTGGGATTCTTTCCCGCGAAAATATAGATTTAATAATTTAGAGTACGCCGCATCTTGTATTCCTTTGTCTGGACTTACATTAATAATCTTTGTTAAGATTTTTTGCGCTTCCTCAATCTCGCCAAGCTCAACATCAATATCAGCGAGCAAATAATATACCCTCCAAAAAAGCTGAGAATGCGGATAATCGTCAATGATCCGCTGGGCATAAACAGCAGACTCATCTAGATTTCTGTTTTTAAAATTGATCACTGCCAACCAGTAATAAACCTGGTCGATAAGATTGTGCCTTATTTTCTTTCGTTCAATTTCGGCAAGAATTTCTAAAGCTAGCGGGTAGTTCTTCCTGTGATAATGAGACCGGGCTATATATAATTTAGCCTTATAGAGCCGGTTACTATTCGAAAAATCTTCGACAAACCTTTGAAAAAGTGATAGCGCGACATTATAGAATCCATCATTAAAAGCCGTAACTGCGATATAATATCTCTCATCTTCTCTCTCTAGAGAAAACCCTTTAAAGGGAATAAGGGAAAACACAATCAAAGCCACGATAAAAATATAACTTTTTGCTCTTATCTTCATATCCTTCGCCCCGAACTCAAAAGCCTTAAAGTTTCCCCGCATCGAGATAATTATTTTTTTTGTGTTCTTTTCCTTAGTTTGGTTTTTAAAAATTTGCCGGTATATGACATTTTATTGGAAGCAATATCCTCAGGCGAACCGCAAGCAACAATATTACCCCCACCTTCTCCGCCCTCTGGGCCCAAGTCTATTACATAATCAGCACATTTTATCACATCCAAATTATGTTCGATAATTAAAATAGTATTTCTTTTATCCACTAATCGCTGTAATACAGAAAGAAGTTTTTTGACATCATCAAAATGCAAACCAGTCGTTGGCTCGTCAAAAATATAAAGAGTTTTGCCTGTTGCTTTCTTGCGCAACTGAGACGCCAATTTGATTCTCTGAGCTTCACCGCCGGAAAGGGTAGTTGCAGACTGACCTAAGCCGATATAGCCTAAACCTACATCTTTTAGAGTTTGTAAAACATTTTTTACCCGGGGAAAATTAACAAATAACTCATAGGCTTCATCTACATTCATTACCAGCACATCGGATATGTTTTTTCCCTTTAGCTTTACTTCCAGAGTTTGTTTATTGAACCTCTTGCCTGCACAAATCCCGCAAGGCACATATACATCCGGCAAAAAATGCATCTCTATTCTTTTTGTGCCTTCCCCCCGGCAAGCTTCACACCTTCCTCCCGCAACATTAAAGCTAAAGCGTGAAGTTTTGTATCCCCGCATCCTAGCCTCCGGCAGACGGCTAAAAATCTCTCTTATGTAAGTAAATACCCCCGTATATGTCGAAGGATTGGAACGAGGAGTCCTGCCGATAGGGGTTTGATCTACAATGATCACTTTATCAATATTTTTTAAACCGTCAATCTTTTTGACTTTACCCGGTTTCTGACGCGAATCGTAAAGATTACGCGCTAGAGTTTTGTAAAGTACATCTTCAACTAACGTCGATTTACCTGAACCCGAAACTCCGGTAACACAAACAAAAGACTCTAGAGGAATCTTTACTTCTATATTTTTTAAATTGTGCTCGCAAGCTCCTCGTATATATAAGGCAGGCTTATTCTCATAAATCCTTCTCTCCAAAGGCAGAGCTATTCGCTCATCCCCTCTTAGATATTTAGCTGTTAAAGTATTGCTGCTAAGTAAATTCTCCTTAGGTCCCGAATAAACAATCCTGCCCCCTCCTATCCCAGCGCCAGGCCCAAGGTCGATTATCCAATCGCTTGCTTGTATCATCTGTTCATCATGTTCAACAATTATTACTGTATTACCTAGCATTTTTAACTTTTTTAAAGTATCGATGAGCTTTGCATCATCCCGCGAGTGCAAGCCTATTGTTGGTTCATCAAGAATATATATTACCCCGGAAAGGGATGAACCAACTTGAGTCGCCAGACGTATCCTCTGAGCTTCTCCGCCGGATAAAGTAAAACTTAATCTGTCCAAAGAAAGATAGGAAAGACCTACGTCAATGCAAAATTCAAGACGTCCTTTTATTTCTTTTATAATATAACTGGCTATTTTTTCTTGATAAGCAGTCAGCTTAAGCGAAGAAAAAAAACCAAAACATTCATCAATGCCCATTCTGACAATATCCCATATTGACTTATCATTAATATATACTGCCAAAGATTCTTTTCTTAGGCGACGGCCCGAACATTGAGGACAGGGTAATTTTGACATATATTTGGCGATTTCTGTTTTTCGATATTCGCTGTCTGTAGTCTTAAATATCCTCTCCAGATTAGGAATAACCCCCTCAAAAGGCTTACCCCACACATAGGTATCTTCGTCACCATATATAATAGATTTTCTCACTTTCTTAGGCAGCTTACGAAATGCTATATCCATAGAAAATCCTAATTCTTCAGCAAACTCTCTTAAGAGAGCCCGGTAATACATAATATAACCCCGGCCGCCCCTGCGCCAGACTTCAATCGCCCCTTCTCGCAGAGTTTTACTATCATCAGGCATAATAAGATCCCAGTCAAATTCTAGTTTTATACCTAAGCCATTGCAAGAATGACAAGCCCCATAAGGAGAATTAAAAGAAAACATTCTCGGCTGCATTTCCTGTAAAGATATTCCGCAATGAGTACAACTTAAGTGGGTATTGAAAAAAACCTCATTTCTCGCTGTATCATCATACACCAAGGTATAACCCCCTGAATATTTAAGCGCAGTTTCAACCGAATCAGCAATTCTCTTTTTGTAATTTGTGCAAACCTTAATCCTATCAACAACTATCTCAATATTGTGCAGTTTGTACTTATCAAGTTTTATTTTTCCCTCCAGCTCATGTATCTTGCCATCAACCCTGACCCGCACAAACCCTTCTTTAAGCAGCCGTTTAAATAAAGCCTCATATTCACCCTTCTTACCCCTAATAACCGGAGAAAGTATCAATATCTTGTGGCCGCAAGAATAAGAAATAACTTTATCAATTATCTCCTCAGAAGTCTGCTTAACAATAGGACGCATGCATTTATAACAATAGGGTTTGCCTATACGGGCAAAAAGCAATCTTAGATAATCATAAATCTCTGTCTGGGTAGCGACAATAGAACGGGGGGAACCTCCGGCTGTCCTCTGTTCAATGGCAATTGCCGGCGAAAGTCCCTCAATATGCTCAACATCAGGCTTTTGCAGCTGGTCTAAAAACTGACGGGCATAGCTAGATAGACTCTCTACATACCGGCGCTGGCCTTCAGCATAAATAGTATCAAAAGCCAAAGATGATTTTCCGGAACCGGAAAGTCCGGTAATAACTATTAGTTTATTTTTAGGAATTTTTAAGCTAATATTTTTTAAATTATGCTCTTTTGCGCCTCTTATAACTATACAATCGTTCATTTTATGATTTTCTTAGATATAATGCCTTTTCCGGCTATATTAACCAGCTAACTACCTACCTTAAAATTGGAAAACATTTTCCTAAAGAAATATTGCACAGAAAGAATAGCCAAGGAACTAGTCCGGGGGTTTAATTTTGAAGGGGTATTTTCAACGGTAACGCTCAATTTAGCCTCTTTAGCCTCTACTATTATACAATGCGTATTCCGCTTTAAATTGGGATTTGCTTTTATGCATACTTCAACATTTTGGGAAGAAGAAGCCAAAACTAAAATAGCAGCTACATTTACATTCTTAGGAAAATACCTTACCGCCTCTTTAACACTTCCCTTGAATACCACTTTCTCCTTTTTTAGATTTGTTAAGTTTATTTTTTTTCGTTTTAGATAATCTGCGCCTATAAGTCCCCGGGGAGGCTTTGATGTTATCAAAGACACTTTTCTTATACTGCCTAAACTTAATGCGCCCAAGCCGTCTATTCCGGAAATCGCTCCGGAAGGCACGTATATATTTATTTTTGCCTTTTCCGCTTGAGCCAATAAGGGGAAATTTTCAATCAAGGCACCGGCGCTAAGAATAAGCATATCTTTTTTGTAAAGGAGAGCTCTTTCCAAGATAAATCTCGCTGCCTCAATTGATGCTGTTTCAACCACTAAATCAACTTTTTTTATTAGCTCCTCAACCTCAACAACTGAAAGCACAGACCGTAATTTTCTTTGTAGTTTAACGGCTCGCTGTTGATCTTTATCGGCTAAAGCACATAGATTGATTTTGTCACTTAGCTGACTATCAATAAATAAGGCAAGTCCTTCTCCGATAGCACCACAGCCTACTATTCCGACTCTTAATCTTTGTGTTAACTTCTTACCCAACATTTAATATTATGTTATCAATTAGCCGCGTTCTTCCTATATATACGGCTAAGGCAACCACAACCTTACCCCTAAGAGTAGTTAATTCTTTTAAGCTATAGGCATCTAATATTTTTATATAATCTATCTTTGTTAAGTCATTATTTTTAATCTCTTGACGCATTTTATCTAAAATATTTTTTGAGTTTCTTTCGCCTCCCTTTATAGTTTTCTTCGCCAAAGATAAAGCTCTATAAAGGCAAGAGCTGCTTCTTCTCTGCCTAAGACTCAAGCAACTGTTGCGAGAACTAATTGCCAAACCGTCATTTTCTCTTACCGTAGGCAAAATTTCTATCTTTATAGGAAAATTCAAATCCCGCACTATTTTTTTTACTATTAAGGCCTGCTGATAGTCTTTCTGGCCAAAATAAGCAATATCCGGATTAACTATGTTAAATAACTTTGTCAAAATAGTGCAGACCCCTTTGAAATGTCCGGGCCGGGAATACCCGCACAATACTTTACTTAAATTTACTTCTTCAACGTAAACAGAAAAATCAGCAGGATACATTTTATCTGCCTGGGCCCAAAATAATAAATTAACTTTCTCCTTTTCCAGCAAATATTCATCTTGGTTCAAATTTCTGGGATACTTTTTGTAATCTTCGCTCCGGCCAAATTGCAAAGGGTTAATAAATATGCTCACTACTAAAAAATCACACTCTAATCTTGCCTTTCTAACTAGTGATAGATGCCCCTTATGCAAAGCTCCCATAGTAGGGACAAAACCTACTGTTTTAGCTTTCGCTTTTTCCTTATTTACTGCCCCTTTTACTATATTCACTTTTTTAGTGGTAAGCATCCTGATTATGGCAACTCCTGTATTTATCCTTTAAGGCGTCTAATACTGTCTTAATCCCCGGTTCAATCTCAAATAAAGGCCTTAGGACGAAATCGCGCTCAAACATTCGGGGATGCGGCACTTTAAGGTTCGGTTCATCAATAATATCTCCTCCGTAGAGAAGAATATCCAAGTCTATTACCCGGGGCGCATTTTTAAATGAGGACTTTCGGCCTATTTGCCTCTCACACTCTTGCAACAATAATAAAATATCCTCTGCAGACAGCATAGTTATTATCTTTATTACTCCATTTAAATAATCAGGGCCGACTGCTTTGTGGGCTTTAGTCTCAATAATAGAAGATATTTTTTCAACTGATATTCCTTCTTTGCTCTTCAAGCAACAAATAGCTCTTCTGATGTTATCAGCTCTATCCCCTAAATTGGAACCAATACCTATAAAAACTGCCGGCATAATTAGTTATTGGAAAAATCGATTAGTAATAGGCATGCGTCTATCTTTTCCAAAAGCGCGCGGTGTAACCTTTATACCGACCGGAGCCTGACGGCGCTTGTATTCGCTACCATCAATCATCCTGATGACTTTCTTTACTATTTTTTTATCAAACCCGGCCTTAACTATTTTCTTAAGAGAATAATCATCCTCTACATACAATTTGACAATAGGGTCAAGAATGCCGTAAGAAGGGAGGCTATCGGCATCTTTCTGATTAGCTCTCAATTCTGCTGACGGCTCTCTCTTTATAACAGAGCTAGGAATAATTTTTTTCTTAGAAATCCTATTTATATAGTGGGCAAGTTTATAGACCAGCAATTTCGGCACATCTTTTAAAATACCGAAACCACCGACCATATCGCCATAAAGAGTGCAATAGCCACAAGAAACTTCACTTTTGTTGCCGGTATTAAGAACAAGATAGCCAAATTTATTGGAAAAAGCCATAAGGATATTGCCTCTAATCCTAGCCTGAATGTTTTCTTCTGTTTTACCGGTTTTTCTACCTTTAAAATAATCTTTAAGATTTTTGATATAAGACGAAAAAATTCCTTCTATGCTCACTATACGATATTCTATTCCTAAATTATCGCATATCTTTTTTGCATCGCTGAATGTACCCTTAGATGTGTAGCGTGAAGGCATAATTAAAGCGTAAGTATTTCTCTTACCTAAGGCAAGCACAGCTAAAGCTACAACTACCGCAGAATCAATTCCGCCGCTGACGCCAATAATAACTTTTTTGAAACAATTTTTTCTCACATAATCATAAAGGCCCAAACGCAAAGCAGAAAAAATTTCTTCTTTTTCGGTAATGCGGATTTTTTGAGAGGAGTATTTTTTCTTTTTGCTTAAATTTACTACCCAAAAATCTTCCTCGAATCTCCTGGCGCACTTGATTACTTTACCGGCTGGGTTTATAATTTTACTGGTCCCGTCAAAAACAAGGCCGTCTTGGCCCCCCACTAAATTACAATAGACAACAAAACAACCAAGCTCTTTTGCGGCATAAGATAAAACTCTTTCCCTCATCTGCACCTTACCTAAATGAAAAGGTGACGCAGAAATGTTAATAAGAAAATCTATTTTCTTAGATTTTAAAACCTGAATATACTCTTCAGTCCAAACATCTTCACAAATAGTCACTGCAATGTTATAGCCGCTAACAGTAAATATGGGTATTTGTTCTCCTCTCCTGAAATATCTTTTTTCATCAAACACACCATAATTAGGCAGACGTATCTTATGATAAATATGCCTTATCTGCTTATTCTGGATAACAGCACAAGAATTATATATTTGACCATTTTGTCTGTCGGCACAGCCGATAAAAGCGATTATCCCTTTGCATTCTTTGCTTATCAACCTCAAAAACCGTATATTTTCAGAAATAAAATACGGCTTAAGGAGAAGATCTTCCGGAGGGTATCCTGTCACTGCCAACTCCGGAAAAATAATAAAATCAGCTCTCAATCTTCTTGCTTTTTTTATCGAAGCAATAATTTTAGAGCAATTATGATTGAAATCACCCACAATGGAATTGATCTGAGCTAATGCTACCCTAACCATAATCGTTTATTATACATTCTTTCCTAACGCAATCAAGAAGAGCTTCTCTGGCGATAGAGCATAAAAATACCCGCAGCTATCAAAATGAGAGATATAAATTGAGAAGTAGAGAGAAAAAGAATATAACCCCTGGGGTCACCTCGAAAGAACTCCATTACGAATCTAAACAATCCATAAAAAACAAGATAACAAAAGAAAATTTGACCGTCAAACTTCTTAAACTTAATGAAGAAAAAAAGCCCAAAGAATATTAAAAGAAGAACCAAAGACGAAATTAATTGTGTCGGTAGAACTTTCAAGCCCCCAAAACCAGCCGGAGAACTCGGTGGAAAGAGAAGGCATATACCAAACTCATAAGCTTTCCCGTAACAGCAACCATAAAAGAAACATCCCAGCCTACCGAACGCGTGGCCTAAAGGAATACCTAAAGCTACACAATCAGCAAATTGCAAAAAATTAATTTTATATTTCTTGGTCAGAAAATAAAGACAAGCAATGGCAGAGATAATTCCACCATAAAAAACAAAGCCGGTTCGTATCATGGTTAAAGGAGCCTTTAGAAAATACTGGAATTCTACTAATATATAAAGTATTTTTGCTCCCAAAAACGCAGAAATAATTAGCCAGAAAGCAATATTAGAAAAAATATTCTTATCGATACCCTGTTTTTGCGCCTCTCTAGCGGCCACAAAATATCCGGCCACAACCCCTAAAAATACAAAAACACCATAAGTGTAAATCGTAACCGGACCTAGTTTAAATAGGATTGGATGCATTTGTTAAACCTCAAATCAGGGGATAGGGTTTAGGGAAATCTATTTTCCCTTAACCCTTATCCCCTTTGTCGCTCTCTAGTATAATATTCACCGGCCCATCTAAATCAAGTTTTATATCCATGTAGGTTCCGAATAGGCCTGATTCAACCGCAACATCCCTTGCCGAAAGCATTTTTATAAAATTATCAAACAGTTTGCTTGCCTGTTCATAAGGCATGGCATGAGCAAATGAAGGACGTCTTCCACTTTTCGTATCAGCACAAAGGGTGAAATTAGGTACGCATAAAATCTGATACCCTTTATCTTTTACGGAATAATTCATCTTGCCGTCTTGGCCTTCAAACACCCGTACATTAGCTACCTTTTCAGCCATATTGTTCAGTATGAGATGGTCATCGCCTTTTTCTATTCCTACAAATACAGCCAATCCCTTACCAACAAACGCAACAGCTTTCTTCGCAACGGCAACTTCACCTTTTTTTATTCTCACAACTAATACTTTCACAAAAATCTCCTTGATAGCTATTTCTTTTGTGAAGCTCTTTTTTTATCTCCTCTATAACCTTAACTTTATCATTCATCCAAAAAGGCGCAAGCAAATAATCTCTAGAAGCAGTAGAAACGAGCCTTAGTATTGCGACCTTAGGCGGTATCCTCTCTAAAAAATCACAAACTAAGCGCACATACTCTTTAAGGCTCATTAACTCAACCTCTTTTTGCTTATATAGTTCCTCTAGTTTGCTCCCAACCAGTACATGCAAAAGATGAAACTTCAACCCCTGGATATCAAGTTCAGAAATTCTTCTAGCATCCTCCATCATCACCTTATATGTCGCAGAAGGCAATCCTAAAATCAGATGAACACCTACATTAATTTTATACTTTCTGGTAAGTAAATAAGCCTTTAAAAAATCTTCATAAGTATGGCATCGGTTAATCTTTTCTAGAATATAGTTATTGGTAGTTTGCAAGCCATACTCTATCCACACTAAATAATCCTTATTGTATCCGGAAATAAATTTTAGTTTATCTTCATCAACGCAATCAGGTCTGGTAGATATAGATAAACCTACTATTTGGGGAAATTTTCTTATAACCTCATATCTTTGCCTTAGTTGATACACCTCAGCGTAAGTATTTGAAAAAGATTGAAAATAAGCAATATATTTTTTCACTCCTAACTTTTTAGAATAAAATTTAATCGACTCGCTTATCTGTTCCTCCAAAGGTTTCTTGTAACCGCAATACCGAGCAAAAGCTTTATTGTTGCAATAAATACAGCCATTTTCATCTAGAGTCCCATCAAGATTGGGACAATCAAACCCGGCGTCAAGGCTTATCCTCTGGACCCGCTCCCCAAAAATCCCCCTTAGATACCTGTTAAATGTGTAAAACCTCTCCATTGTCTCAGTTCCCAGCTGTCAGCTTTCGTTGCCCGTACCTTTTTCTATAGTCTTCTTGCTAAACTCACACCCACAATAATTCTGTCTATAAAGACTTTCTTTTTTTGCCAAAGCAATTGTTTTTTTAAATCCATCATTTTTTTTAAAATCTATTACAAGAAATCTGCTCCCCCCTACTGTCTTGGCTATTTCAAAAATAGTGCTGTTTTTTTTATGCGGGCTTACAGTTAAAGTAGTTGTAAAATAGTCAAAGTTTTTTTCTTTTGAGGCCTCAAAAACCGCCCTCAAGCGCAATTCGTAACATAAACAACACCTCAGGCCTCCTTCTTTATCCTTATTATGCCGTCCGCAGAGTTTGAGCCAATTTGAGGAGTCATAGGTGTCCTCAACCAAAGCTATGCCGTTTATAGAAGCTACAAATTTTGCGGTTTGTTTTCGTCTTAGATACTCATCACGCGGATGGATGTTCGGGTTAAAGAAAATACCCTCGACATAAAAACCTTGCCTTTTTAGCTCCTGGATACAATAAGAGGCGCATACACCACAACAGATATGCAACAATACTTTTTCCATTTTATAATGTTAAAGATATCACGATATCGCAAATTTTTTATAAATCAAAATATTCCTTTATCGTAATAAATTCTACCTCTTTCTTAAGAGCTGGCAGTTTTTCTTTGAGGAATTTTATAGTATTTTTTCGAGGATGGGCTATAACAATTATTTTACCTTTCTCCTTAGCCTTGGCAATTAGTCCATTTACCCGTTTCTGGATCTCTCCAATGTCATCGACAGCGTCCAGGAATCCTTCATTATATCCGCAAATCAAACCTTGCCGACGAGCCTGATCATAGGCTATAGACTCAAGAGATGTTCGGCTATCAACAAAAACTAAATTCCTTTTTTTGAGCTCACTTAAAACTATTTTCATTAAATCCGAATCTTCAGTTGCTTTCGAACCCATATGATTATTAACCCCTATGGCTATCCTTAAGGAATTGAGATATTGTCTCAAGGTAGATATAATTTCTCTTCTACTTAAATCACCGCTGACAAATCTATATTTATGAGTCTTGAAAGTTACTCCCTCTGACGGTTCAAGGGGAAGATGAATAAAAACCGAAAAACCGCAGCGTGAAGCTATGTGGGCTATATTTTTTGAAAATTTTAGATTCGGTATTACTGCCACTGTAATCGGAATACCTAGAGAGTATAATTCCCGCAAATCGCCTAAGCTTTCGCCCAAATCATCGAATATTAAAGCTACAGCGGGCTTACGGTAACGAGTCTCACCCTTATTTGAAAACAAAGACCTTGCGCTGCGTTCATTTCTTTTATTAAGCGACTTATAAAAAATTATCGGAATAGCTATTAAAATTATAAGAAGAATTACTCTTAAATTTTTACCCATTCGCTACCTTTAAAATATTCTCATAAGCCTGCTTTGGATTGCTGCTCTGCAATATAGCACTACCTACACAAATACAATCCACCCCTGCTTCTCGGGCTAAAACTACTTTGTCCGGTTTTATGCCACCGTCAATTCCAACCTGTTTTTGAGGATATTTATTTTTAAACGCTTTTATTTTTTCTAAAACTTCTGGCATGAATTTTGCACCGTAAAATCCGGGATTAACTGACATAAAAAGAACTGTATCAACACTAGATACAAGAGAATCAAACTCTTCCAAGGTTGTGGGAGGATTTACCGCTAGGCCTGCGCTTAAACCGGTTTGCCTGATTTTCGAAATTATCTCGAGATGATTTTCCTTAATTTCAAAATGATAAATTATTCGTTCTGCGCCAAGTTTTTTAAACGGCTTAAGCCAACTAAGCGGATCACTAACCATAAGATGAGCTTCACACCTGATTCGGGACTTCCATCCTTTCAGATCTAAAATGCTAATACTTTTTGAAGGCACAAATTTCCCATCCATAATATCTATCTGAACATAGTCAGTAAATTTTGAACATAAATCTATCATCTCAATAAGATTTTCTTTTCTATCTGTCAACAATGCCGGAACTATCATTTCTTAAAAAACTCCTTTAATAAATTGATAATTTTTCTATTAGGGCTAAAATTTGTTGTATTCCAGAAGTCGACTATTTTCTTTTTCTCCTTACCCCAAAAATCCAAATAAGTATCCCAACCGCGAACTGGCCCCTCTCTATTTATATATTTCGAGTTTGGAATGTGCTGATAAAGACCGTCAGGAAATACACTGTTAGCTATCGCTTTATAGGTCCAGTAAGTATAACCAAAACCATAATTGTCATAAGCTTTAAGCATGTCTCTTAGCCAATCCAACTCTCCCCAAAATCCTCCCCGCCAATTAATTCCAAACTCACCTACAAAAATTTTAACTTTATTTTTCTGGGAAAATTTAAAGTACGGCTCTAATGACCTGTGAATCGCTGCCTTATCCCAGGTATTTTTACCTATTTTACCAGGAAATTTATAAAAAGGTGAAAAATTAAAAGTAAACTCTAGGGGGTGATAAGTATGGATACTTATTGATATACCTTCGGCTATTAAAGGCTCAAGAAAATCTATACGTTGGGCCCATATATCACCTTCCAGAAAAATTAAATTCTTTTTATCGATAAGCCGTATACGCTTAATGAGTTGGCGATAAAATCTCTTCAGAACAGCTGCGCTCCTTCTTCCCAAAACAGGCTCATTTAAAAGATCGTACCCAATCAAAGCCTTTTTGTCTTTAAATCTATCGGCAATTACCTCCCATAAGGCAATTGTTCTTTGCTGATATTCTTTATTATTCCACAAAAGCGACTTACCCGCACTATCTGAATGCCAATCACAATTTTGCGCGCCGCAAGCAGCATGTAAATCAAGAATTATTCCCAAATTTTGCTCTGTGGCCCAGGCAAAAATTTTCTCTAGATAGTTAAACCCTTCCTCCGAATAAAAATAAGGTCTTTTTTCAATAAGCCTGTAATTAAACGGCACCCTTACAGAATTTGCTCCCATATGAGCGATTCTTTTAAAGTCATCCTTGGTTATAAAATTCTTTCTAAACAAATATTCAAATTTTTCCAACTCTTTCTTTCCGTAAATTTTCTTAAAATTTCCCTTAAAAATACTCTCTGAAATATTCCTGCCTCCGAGGATATAACCCTCCATCAACAACCAACTGCCTAAGTTTACGCCTTTTATCGTTTTATTTACTTCTAACCTGCTCATGCGTTCTTTTTACGCGATAAAGGCATTTTTAAATATTTTTTACAAGCACAAAGACAATCATTTTTCCAATAGGTATGCATTATCTCTTTAACCAAGACGCAATCAAACTCTTCACCACCGACAGTCTTTCTTGTCCCCAGCCGGTTAGAATAAATCCGGCAGTGAAATTTATTATTACCGGATTTCTTTAAATGCCGGCAAGGATCATCATATGCTCCGCAACAGGCGCCACATTTTATGCACAAATTTTCCCATTCATTTTCTTTAAATTTTAAGTGCCTAAGGTATCTTTTTAATTCGGAGTTCTTATTCATGGCTGATTCATATATTATACGATTTCTAGTCAAAAAATAAAACCTCATCAAATATTTTCGATGAGGCTCGTAATTCCAAAAAACTGCTGGTTGCTATCGAAATAATGTATAGGTAATAATTAAACCGCTAAAAACTATTGAAACCATAGACATCAGTTTAATCAATATATTCAAAGAAGGTCCGGCTGTATCTTTAAAAGGGTCTCCTACTGTATCTCCGGTAACTGCTGCCTTGTGGGCTGGGGAACCTTTTCCTCCTAAATTGCCTTCTTCAATATACTTCTTCGCATTATCCCAGGCACCGCCGGAATTTGCCATCATGACTGCCAGAACAAATCCTGAAGATAAAGCACCTACTAAAAGCCCTACTTCTCCTCTTACACCTAAAAGTAAACCCGTAGCGATAGGTGCAATTATTGCCAAAAGTGACGGCAAAATCATTTCTTTCTGAGCCGCTTTCGTTGTTAAAGTTACACAACTCGAATAATCAGCTTCGGCTTCTCCAGAAAGCAACCCTGTTATTTCTCTAAATTGTCGTCTAACTTCTTCAATAATAGAACCGGCGGCTCTGCCGACAGCCCGTAAAGATAAAGCACAAAACACAAACGGCATCATTGCCCCAATAAATATACCGATTAAAACATTAGGATTGAGCAGGCTCAAATCCATATTAACCTTAACTCCTAAACGCACAGCCTCATGAATAACATGATCACGATAGGCAACTATTAAGGCCAGCGCGGTTAAAGCCGCTGAACCGATTGCGAAACCTTTACCGGTAGCAGCAGTAGTATTACCTAAAGAATCAAGCTGGTCGGTTCTTTTTCTTACCTCAGAAGGCAAATCCGCCATTTCAGCTATTCCACCGGCATTATCAGCAATCGGGCCGTAAGCATCAGTAGCTAAAGTTATACCTAAAGTAGATAACATACCTACTGCCGAGATACCTACTCCGTATAAACCTTTTGCAAACCCGTCAACAGCGGCAAACCCGCCATTTACAGCAAAGCTCGCTAAAATAGCACCTCCCACAATAAGCACAGGTCCTACCGGAGAAAGCATACCCAGAGCAATACCTTCAATAACTATTGTCGCGGGGCCGGTTTTTGCAGTTTTGGCTAAATTTCGTGTTGGCTTATAGCCTGTTGAGGTAAATAATTCAGTAAATCGACCGATTAAAACGCCGGCAAAAAGTCCGATTATTACTGAACCAAATACACCCAAATAATCCTTACCTAGAACAAACCATACGATTAAAAAGGAAAAAACTACAACTAATCCTGAAGCCGTCAAAACACCCTTTCTTAATGCTGCCAACAAAGTCTTTTGATCGGCGTCTTCCTTAGTCCGGACGAAGAAATATCCGACTAAAGATGCGACTACTCCTCCGGCAGCTATCAGCAAAGGCGTAATTACGCCTTTTAAGCCTAAATGAGCAGCGGCGGCTAAAGCCATAGTCGCAACTATCGAATCAACGTAAGATTCATATAAATCTGCCCCCATACCCGCAACATCACCAACATTATCCCCTACCAAGTCAGCAATAACCGCTGGATTGCGAGGATCATCTTCAGGAATACCGGCCTCAATCTTACCCACTAAATCTGCGCCTACATCAGCAGCTTTAGTATAAATACCTCCCCCTAGACGGGCAAATAAAGCATAACTCGATGCTCCCATTCCAAAACAAAGCATTGTTGAAGTAATCGCGGTTAACAAATCACTCCCTTGCGGCAAAGGATGATGTGCGTAATACCCTTTAAGAATAAGAAACCAAGCTGCCATCTCAAGCAAACCCAGTCCCACAACTATAAGGCCCATAACTGTTCCGGCACTAAAAGCGACTCTTAAACCTTTATTCAAACTTTTAGAGGCCGCATAGGCTGTACGCGCATTAGCGTTAGTCGCAACATACATCCCCAACCAACCGCAGAAACCGGAAAAAATACCTCCGGTAACAAAAGCAATAGGAACAAACCAAACCAAAAATCCCTTCCAGGCCATAAAAGAAAGAAGAATGAAAACGACACCAAAAAATATTCCTACAACTTTATACTGCTGCTTTAGATATCCCTTTGAACCTTCAAAAATATACCGGGATATTTTAATCATCTTCTCACTGCCCTGAGGTTGCTTAAACAGCCAGCGTATGAGATAGCCGCAAAAACTTAAAGCCAGAAATGACCCCACGAAGACCAATAAAATTGGATTCATAATTCCACCTCTTTCTTATCTCTTTAAAATTGCTTCTCGTTTCTCTCCTACTGAAATAAACCCCGCCTTGACACCTAAAAAAGACTCAATAAATTCTACATACTCTCGGGCCTCTTTCGGCAAATCAGAGAACTTTCTTGAAGGATTAGTTTTTTTATTCCATCCCTTAAAATCTTTATAAATAGGTGTAATATTTTCTAAGTCATAAGGGAATTTTTTTAACTTTTTACCTCTGTATTTGTATTCGATACAAACCTTTATTTTTTGCAGCCCGTCTAAGACGTCTAACTTGGTGATGACTAATTCAGTTATTTTATTTAATATAACCGCTCTCTTTACCAGGACTAAATCCAACCAACCGCATCTACGCGGGCGGCCGGTTGTTGCGCCGAATTCTGTACCTTTATTGCGAAAATACTCTGAATATTTACCTTTTAATTCTGTAGGGAAGGGTCCCTCGCCAACTCGGGTGCTATAGGCTTTAGCTACTCCGATGATTTTGTCAATTTTGACGAAAGAAAGACCTGAACCCAAAAGTGCGTTGCTGGATATTACTGAAGAAGATGTGACAAAAGGATATGTTCCGAAATCAACATCTAAAAATGTGCCTTGAGCCCCTTCAAATAAAAATCCCCCCCTATTTTTTTTATAAAAATAGTCTACCAAATCACACATATAAGGTTTTAAAACTTTTGCTAACCTTTTGTATTCATTATACATATTACGAAAAGAAAACTCCTTAAAACCATATATTTTCCTTAAAGTATTGTTTTTGTCATCTAAATTGCTTTTTAGCTTACGGGAAAAAACTCCCGGGCTAATAAAATCAACCAGCCTTATACCGCATCTAGAAACTCTATCGACATAACAAGGCCCAATTCCCCGTTTAGTTGTGCCGATTTTCTGTATACGCTTCTTCTCCCGCAAGCTATCCATCAAACCATGATAAGGCATAATTATATGACAAAAAGGAGAAATCTTAAGATTTCTTGGGGATATGGCCACGCCTTTTGATTTTAAAGATGTTATCTCCTGAATTAATACTTTGGGGTCGATAACCACACCGCTGCCGATAACGCATATTTTACCTTTGCGTAAAATACCGGAAGGAATAAGATGAAAAATAAACTTTTCCCCATTAACCACTACAGTATGGCCGGCATTATTTCCGCCTTGGAAACGCACGATTACATCTTCTTTAAGGCAAAGATAATCAATTATTTTACCCTTGCCTTCATCTCCCCACTGCAAACCTACCAATATCGTATTCATTATTACTCTTATTTTTAATTAATTCTGATGTGATTAGGAACAATAATCTGTGTAGGTTTTCCCGCATCGGGATAAAAATCCTCTCTTTAAGGCACTGCTCATACTTCTAGAGCCTAACAATTTTTAGCGAAATTATGTTAGGGTTGGATTTAATCTGAGTAATTACTTCTTCATTCAGGGCATTGTCTAAATTAAGAATAGTTAAAGCTATGCCGCTAGGAGCATCCCGGCCTAAACTCATACCAGCAATATTTATATTGTTAACTCCTAAAGTCGTGCCTAAAAATCCGATTACTCCCGGCTTATCCTTATTGTTTATAACCACCATATGTTCAGAGGGAGCAATTTCAATATAAAAATCATCCATCTTAACAAAACGAACCTCTTTGTTAGCAAAAAGAGTCCCCTCTAAAGTACGGGTTTGCTTATCAGTAATTACTTTCACTCTTATAGAATTAACATATTCTTCTTCGCCAACTTTAGTCTGCCTAACCTTAACGCCCCGCTGCTTAGCGATCTCTAAGGCATTGATGTAATTTATATCTTCTTCAAGCTGATTAGCAAAGAAACCACTCACGAAAGCAGAGCCTAAAACATCTACCTTGTAAGAAGAAATTTCCCCCAAATATGATATCTGTATTTCTTTTAAACCGCCTAGAGTAAGCTGAGAAATAAATTTTCCCATTTTCTCAGCTAAAGAAAAATAAGGCTCAATAATCTTATAGTCTTGAGAATCAAGCTGAATGTAATTAATAGCATTTTTTATTGCTTTGCCTAAAAGAGCATCCTTCATACAATAAGCAACCTCTATGGCAACATTTATCTGAGCTTCTTCTGTAGAGGCGCCTAGATGAGGTGTCACAATAAGATTATCTAACTCCAGCAGCTTAGAATCCGAAGGAGGTTCTTTTAAAAAGACATCTAAAGCGGCACCGGCAATTTTCTTATTTCTTAAAGCCTTATACAAAGCGTCTTCATCAATAATACCGCCCCGGGCACAATTAATAATAAAAGCCTTGGGTTTCATCAAAGAAAATTCCTTATGCGAAATCAAGTTTTTTGTCTCACTCGTAAGGGAAGTGTGTATTGTTATGAAATCAGATTCTCCTAAAAGCTCATCCAAAGCAACAAGTCTTACGCCTATATGCCGAGCTGCTTCCTCGGAAATAAACGGATCTAAAGCCAGAACCTTCATTCCGAAAGCAATGGCCCGTTTCGCTACTTCCTTACCGATACGGCCCAGGCCGATAACCCCGAGGACTTTTGAATACAACTCTGTTCCCTTGAATTTAGCCCTTTCCCACTGTTTATCTTTTAAAGAAATATGGGCAAATGGTATATTTCTAGCAACAGCAAGTATTAAAGCAAAGGCCTGCTCACAAGTTGATATAGTATTTCCTCCCGGGGCATTCATAACAATTATTCCCTTCTTAGTCGCAGCCTTAATATCGACATTATCTACGCCTACACCGGCCCTGCCGATAACTTTCAACTTATGGGCTCCTTTGATGATGTCACTGGTAAGTTTTGTGCCGCTTCGAATAACTATACCTTGATAATTGCCGATTATTTTTTTAAGCCCCTCAGGAGTTAATTTGTATTTGCAATCCACTTGGAAACCTGCTTGTTCCAGTATTTTTATGCCTTCCTTTGATAATTTATCGGAAATAATTATTTTAGTCATAAAAAACCTCCTGCAACCGCGAGATGGATTCTCCTGACTTGAATTTATATCCAAATTTTTTCAATACCTGCTCCAGAAAAGAAAAACACATAATAAGATCCTGCTCATTTATCCAGCCCATATGCGCAATCCTAAAAATTTTGTCTTTAGCTTCGTCCTGACCGCCAGCAATGCTTAAACCATAACTTTTTCGTAAAGTCTTTACGATATCGCTGGATTTTATGCCTGTCGGCGACATAATAGCAGTTACTGAAGCTGAAGGATTCCTAGAGAAAAGCTTTAAACCCAAAGCCCTGGCAGCTTCACGCGTAGCAACAGCCATTTTCCCAAACCTAACCCATCTATTCTCAATACCCTCTTTCTTTATATGCTCCAAAACCTCCTTCAAGGCTACGATTAAAGAAACAGACGGCGTAAAAGGAGTATCTGACTCATCATAGCTCTTTAAAGCTTTCTTCAAATCAAAGTAATATTTAGCCAATTTAGAATCTTCCACAGCACTTTGAGCTTTTTTACTCAAAGTTATGAACCCTAATCCCGGCGTAAGCATAAAACCTTTTTGAGAACCGCCTACAGCCGCATCAACTCCCCATTTATCAGTAAGAAGTTTATCTTGGCCTAGACCGCTAATAGCATCTACTACAAGAAGAATCTCTCTTTCCCGCGTTAGCTTTCCTATAGCTTCAATATCATAAACAGATGCGGTAGATGTCTCACAAAGAGTTGTAAGAATTCCTTTTGCGTCTTTATTGTCGTCTAATATTTTCTTTATTTCCTCACAAGAAGGAGCCAGGCCCCATTCAATCTTCATCTCTACTACTTCCAACCCTAAAGCTTTGGCAATTTCTGACCAGCGTTCACCGAATTTTCCACCGGAAATTGTAATCACTTTATCTCTATAAGAAAATAGGTTGCTCACCGCAGCTTCCATTGCTCCGGTTCCCGAAGAAGCTAGAGTCAATACCGGATTCTTCGTGCAAAATACATATCCCAGCCCTTCGGAAACATATTTTAAAATTTGCCTAAACTCGTCAGTACGATGATGCAGTATCTCTTTAGAAAGTGCATCTCTTACGAACAAAGGAACAGGTGAAGGCCCCGGCGTCATTAAATATTTTCGCTTCATGTTTGGCTCCTTTCTTGACCTAGCAATCTCTATTTTTTCTTATCCGGCTTGCTAGATGCTATTACTTCATCTACTATGCCGTATTTTGCTGCCTCATCTGCACTCATAAAATAATCTCTATCTGTATCCTCTCTAATTTTATCAATAGACTGAGAAGTATTCTGGGATAAGATTTCAATGACTTTTTCCCTCAGGCGTAAAATTTCTTTGGTCTGACGGGAAATATCCTCAGCAGTACCCTGAACTCCTCCCCAGGGTTGATGAATCATTATCCGGGAATTTGGTAAAGAGTAACGTTTACCTTTTGCGCCGGCGCAAAGCAATACTGCCCCCATAGAAGCAGCTTGACCTACACAATACGTTGCCACATCACAGTTAACAAACTTCATAGTATCATAAATAGCCATCCCGGCTGTAATTGCCCCGCCCGGGGAATTAATATATATACTGATATCTTTATGTATATCATCCATCTGCAAAAACAACATCTGGGCGATGACCACATTGGCAACCGCATCAGTAATCGGTGCACCGATAAAAATTATTCTATCTTTAAGAAGCCGGGAATAGATATCGTAAGCACGCTCAACTCTTCCGGTCAGCTCAATGACCATTGGAACATATACCTGATTTCTCATTCTATTCCTCCTTTTTGTTAAGATAAAAGCTTACGTCCGGAGCAAAAGCTCTCTAGGCATTTGATTCCAAACTTTAAACAATTATTTATACTCTGCTTGGCTTAAAATAAAACCCGAAATAACCTCAGCCAGATTATTATCAATGGTAATATTCTCTTTCTTGGCAATAGCCTCAAAGATATAAAACAACTTTACCTCATTCTCTGCTAAAGGCTTCAACTTGCTATCTAAGTCAGGCTTATATTTATCTATATCTTCTTGGCTAGCGCCTTTAACGCGTAAATTGTAAATTTCTCTGTTAACTAAGTCTTTATGATAGCGTTCGATTTCGCTCTTAGGTAAATCTGTCTTGTGATTTTTTAGAAGATATTCTCTAATCTGGCTGTCTATATTATGTCTTCTCTCTTTCAATTTCTCTCCGAATAATTGTGCTTTTATGGCTTCCTTTAGAGAACCGGTATCCGGGTATGATGCCCATTTAGCCAACTCTTCATCGCCTAGGTCATTTTTGAAAATCTTTTTTATACCTTCTTTTAAATTAGTTAATATTTTCTCTATGTCTACTTCTTTTACCTCGATTTTAATATCCTTAATTTTTAGCCCTTTATAAGAATTTTCTTTAATTTCTATTTGGGGCTTGGTTTCAAAATCTGCAGAAAACGATAATAAATCAGCTGAGCATTTAACATCATAAATCCGCGGAAGGCTAGCTGGTAAAATATTATTATCCTCAATGGCTTTGCTGTAAAATAAAGATACAGACTCTTTTAAAAATTCTTCCTTCAAAAACTTACCATGATATTTCTCTAGTACCTCTAAGGGGGCGCTCCCGGGTCTAAATCCGGGCACTTTTAAATTTTTAGCATTTTGGCGATAAACTTCCTTTTTCTTATTTAAAAATTCTTCACCTTTGACTTCAATTTTAATAGTTCTTTTTAGCTTATCTAGTTTCTTTACCTCAGTCTTCATATTGCAACTTTCCTCTTCTCAATAGTTACTACTAATAAATAAAATAATATTACTCAAACCAGCCCTCACCCTAAACCTTAATCTTTACATTCTAAAATCCTGACCCAAGTAAACTCTTCTTGTCTCCTCATGGTTTATTAAATCATCCGCGGTTCCGGAAACCAATATCTTTCCCTCGGAAATCAAATAAGCTCGGTCAGTTATCGAAAGTGTTTCCCGCACATTATGGTCAGTCACAAGAATTCCCATACCCTTGTTCTTAAGATCTTTTATTATCTCTTTCGCCTCACCCACAACTATCGGGTCAATTCCTGAGAAAGGCTCATCTAGAAGAAGAAAAGAAGGTTTAGTTACCAGAGCCCGCGTAATCTCAAGACGCCTGGTTTCGCCGCCGCTTAAAGTATAGGCTTTGTTTTTCCTTAAATGCGCGATATTTAATTCACAGAGAAGCTCATCCAGGCGCTTTAATCTCTCTAGCCGAGCTAAAGGCAGAGTTTCCAAAATTGCCATGATATTTTCCTCTACGGTAAGTTTCCTAAATACCGAAGGTTCCTGGGAAAGATACCCTATGCCAAATTTTGCTCTCATATGAATAGGCATATTGGTAATTTCCCGGTTATCAAATAATATGCTTCCCTCGTCAGGGGCAATAATGCCTACAACCATGTAAAAAGTAGTAGTTTTACCTGCTCCGTTGGGACCAAGCAAACCTACGATTTCACCCCTCTTAACGGATAAAGACACCCCTTTTACAACGGTCTTTGTTCCGTAGGATTTGGTCAAATTATTTACCTGCAAGAGCCGCATTTTATTAGCTTTTAAGTTCGTTTTTAATATTTTACTGCTGTTAAAACTTTAAGTTATATCTGTCAATTTATAAATCTATTCTAAATCAGTCTCATCCTCCTGGGAAAAATAAAGCAGTCTGGGCCTACCTTCTAAAATAATCTTTCCCTCATCGCCAAGATATGTTGCCTTTTGCGAAAAAATGACATTACCTTCTCTTATTATCTTAACATTACCCTCTGAAACCATTTTTTTCATTTCCTTGGTTTCAACATCCATATACAAGGTCAATTTATCTGAAAATATTTTACCCTCTTTACCCATAGCCTCTACATTATCGTTAAAAACCGCTATGCCTTTGTTATACTCGACTTCCAGGGGGCCACTGCAGGTAATTGTAGTAAGGCTGTTATCTTCTTTATTAGGTAAGGTTACTTCGACATTTTTTTGAAAATCAGCTTTTTTAAATTCTGTATCAGCCAATAATCCTTCAGCTTTTATTTCCATGGAATCATTGCTAACCTTTACCAAGTCATCAGTCATCATTTTGTTCTCATCTCTTTGCCAATTCAAATAATCGGTGGATAACTTTAAGCCTTCCTTATTCGTAACCACAACATCGTCTTTAAGGTGAACGTTCATATTTTTCGTGTTCATTTTTGCTTTCCTTGAGACGATATCAATTGTATCATCTTCTGCGTAATATTTAGCATGCATATAGTCAATATCGACATGTTCCTCGTATATAACAGCCTCTTCTCCCTTTACCTCCCAGGCTCGGGCACCATCTTCCTTGAAGTTAGAAAGGTAAAAACCCTTTATTCTCTGCTGTGAATAAGCCTGAATATTTAGGGATAAGACTGAAAAAAGAAGGATGCTTATGGCTAAGTTTCTAAAAAACATAATACTATATCAAATTAGGTTCTAAAGTCAACCTGAAATCAAGTGTTTACTATAATATTAATAATGTTCAACAAAAAAGCAATCTCAATGATGTGGATTCTTTAAAATACTGTATATTTTTTTCTCTAAATTCTGGGCTTTAATAATCAAATCCACCACTTCTCTTACCGCGCCTTCTCCGCCCTTTTTCTTCGTAACATATCTCGCAGCCTTTCTAACTACTAGAGACGCATCTGCAACTGCGATACCTAAGCCAACCCGCTCTATCAGGCGCCAATCGATTAAATCGTCTCCGACGAAGCATATCTGTTCCGTTGTAACTTTGTATTTCTTTTTAATACCTCCTAAGGCGTTTTCTTTGGGAAGGAATCCTCCAATTACCTCAGCCACTTTCATATCAGCAGCTCTCCTTTTAAGCACCTCGGAATTTCTAGCAGAAAGAAAAATTGTCTTTATTCCTACCCGGCCTAAAAGAAATATACCCAGGCCGTCCTTAACATTAAATATTTTTAACTCTCTGCCTTGCGAATCATAAATAATCTCACCCCTAGTGAGCACTCCATCCACATCGAGGATGAGCAATTTTACTCTACGAAATAACTCCTTAATATTTTTGCTCTTCTTCATCTTTATCTATGGGCTAGATAATTCCGGCAGCAATCAAATCTTGAATGTCAAGCATACCCACAAGATGACAATCTCCATCTATAACCGGTACTTCATCAATCTTTTTTTTCTCTAAAATCTTCATAGCCTCTGAAGCTAAATCATCATCTTTTACAATTGTGGGATTTTTGGTCATTACCTCCCCAACCTTCTTCTTTAAAAGCTGTGGGTAACGTTCCAGATTACGCCTTAAATCTCCATCAGTAAATATGCCCACCAATTTACCCTCTTTATTAACAATAGAAGCCGCTCCGGCGTGATGAGAAGTAATCTTAACTAAAACGTCCTTTAGGAAAGTGTCGGTATCGACTACGGGATTGAAACGCTTACGCCTCATAATATCGTTAACTTTAAGAAGCTTCCTCCCTAAAGAACCGCGAGGATGAAAAAAAGCAAAATCCTTGGCTTTAAATCCTTTAATTTTTTGCAAAACTACTGATATAGCATCGCATATTGCCAGCATTGCTGTGGTAGATGTAGTTGGCGCAAGACCTAAGGCGCAAGCCTCTTTATCAACTTTAACTTTGACCACGCTGTCGGCATAACGGCCAAGGCTGGATTTTGTATTTCCGGTAATAGCAATGATTTTTGCTCCTATTTTTTTGATAAACGGGATTAGATTTTTTATCTCATCAGTCTCGCCGCTATAAGAAAGTACTACCACTACATCATTTTCTTTTACGCTTCCTAAATCACCATGAACAGCCTCTGCTGCATGCAGCCAAAAGCTGGAAGAACCGGTAGAAGAAAGCGTTGCTGAAAATTTCTGCCCGATAATTCCGGCCTTGCCCATACCCGTAACTACTATTCTCCCCTTAGAATGAGAAATTATATCTATCGTCTTGACAAAATCCCGGTTTAAATTATTCTTAAGGTTATCTATACCTCTTCTCTCAGTCTCTAAGACTTTCTTTGCCCAGCCTATAATATCTTTGGATTTAACTTTTCGCATAAAGCGCTCTTCGTACCTTTACAACTTCATCCAGTAAACCCTTCAGCTTAGCAAGAGGATAAGAAGTGTACTTATCGCTCAAAGCTCGTTCTGGTTTGGGATGAACTTCCATAAAAAGCCCGTCCACGCCGCAAGCTATTGCCGCTAAAGCTAAAGGCTTAACAAATTCTCTATCTCCGCCGGAAATTCCTCCCCTGGCTGACGGCTGCTGCAGGGAATGAGTCACATCAAAGATAACCGGATAACCGAATTTCTTCATAACCAAAAAAGAGCGGAAATCAACTACTAGATTATTATACCCGAAACAACTGCCTCTTTCAGTAAGGAAAATTTTTTTATTACCCATAGATTCTATTTTCTCAATTATATATTTAACATCAGAAGGGGAAATAAATTGCCCCTTTTTTATATTCACTACTCTTTTCGTTTTAGCAGCAGCAAGAATCAAATCTGTTTGACGGCACAAAAAAGCAGGTATCTGAATTATATCCAGAACGTCTTTTAGGTATTTTATTTGTTCAAGGCAATGCACATCGCTCAAAATTGGAACTTTAAACTTTTTTTTAACTTCCGAAAGTATCTCCAGGCCTTTTTTTAGCCCTGGCCCCCGGGGAGATTTTATTGATGTGCGGTTTGCCTTATCAAAACTAGCCTTAAAGATAAACTGAACAGGATAATGTGAAGTTAAATCTTTTAAATAAGCCGCAATGCTTAAAGTCTCCTTTTTACTCTCTATCACGCAGGGACCGGCAATAAAAGTTAACTTATGTTTATCGTCTATTTTGCTCATGGGATATCCTATTTAGGATTTTTTAATTTTTCACCCAAGATATTTTCTACCCGCTTAAGGTCTTCGGCGGTATCCACACCCAAAGAATCAAATTGGGTTTCAATAACCTTTATCTTATAGCCAGACTCAATAGCCCTGAGCTGCTCTAGTTTTTCTGCTTGTTCTAAATAAGAACGGGGTGAATTCTTAAAAGTATATAAAAAATCCTTTGTGTAAGCATAGACCCCTAAGTGCTTGTAATAAATTGCCTCTTTAGAGTCTGATTTTAAAATTTCCCTATTATCAGCCTCTCTAACTTCCGAAGAGCAACAAGCTGGCGGCAGTTTAGCCGCAGATACATTATTAACTTCCGATGTATTGTGATTGCGAAAAAAGGGGAGTGGAAACCTAGAAAAATACACCGCATAATTTGATTTATCGCAAATAACTTTGACTACGTTCGGGTTGGCTATTTCTTCCTTGTCCTCAATCCTTTTTTTAGCTGTGGCCATAATTAAATTAGGATTCGACAGCATCTCCTGGGCCAAGTTATTAATTACTGAAGGGTGAAGAAGAGGTTCATCAGCCTGAATGTTTATAACTATATTTACATCTATATCTCTTACGGCCTCAGCAATTCTATCTGTTCCTGAAGAATGATCGACTGAAGTCATAACAACTTCTGCTCCAAAATCCTTCGCTTCTTTTTCTAATTCAAGGTGGTCACAAGCGATAATAAGTTTATCTAAAATTCCGGCTGACGATGCATTCTCCCAGCTCCACTGCAATAAAGTCTTGCCGCAGAGAGAACGCAACAATTTAAAAGGAAGCCTCTTTGAAGCATAACGCGCCGGTATCACCCCGATTACATTAAGATTTGTCATCATCAATTATTTTGAAAAGTTCCTTTTTGTCTACAGTAGCTGCTCCTAATTTGCTTACCACAATTCCGGCAGCGAAATTAGCAATTATAGCTGCCTCTTGGAAACCAGCTCCACTCTTTAAAGCCAGGGTAAATGTAGAAATAACCGTATCTCCGGCCCCGGTTACATCAAAAACTTCCAAGGCTTTTGTTGGCAGATGATAATAATCTTTATCCGAAAACAACATCATTCCGTTTTCCCCCAAGGTCAGCAGTAAAGCTTTAGGGTTCAGTTTCTTCATGATTATTTTACCCAAAAACGGTATTTGATTTTTATTACGTATTTTTGTATTTGCTGCTGTTTGAGCTTCTTTCAAATTAGGTGTGAGGGCGGTTACGTTTTCGTAATAATCAAAATGATCTTCCTTGGGATCGACGGTAATTATTTTATTTTTCTTACGGCATAAATTAACCAAGTCCTCTACTAAAGTTGGATTTATTACACCTTTTCCGTAATCCTCAATAATAACTGCATCGAACTTATTGATATTATTCTTGATTTTATTAAAAACTAACTTATTTATTCTCTCGGAAAGAAACTCTACTGATTCCCAATCAACTCTAACCACCTGCTGGTGGCTGGCTATTATCCTTGTTTTTATTGTAGTCGGCCGTTGGATATCTAAAACCACTAAATTGGTATTTATGCCACTTTCCCCCATAAGGGAAAATAGGAGCTTGCCAAAATGATCCCGGCCTATCACTCCGCATAAACTAACTTTCGCGCCCAAAGAACGAAGATTCAGCCCAACATTAGCCGCACCTCCACAGACAAAATTTTCCCTGTTTGCCCAGACCACAGGCACCGGGGCTTCAGGAGATATCCTCTCTACCCTGCCGAAAATATGGTGATCTAGAACCAAATCCCCCACTACTAGGATATTCTTGTTTTTAAAACGGGAAATTATATTTTTTAGCTTCTTTTTGTTTATCTTCATAGCTCAATATCTGTCAGTGGGCAAAACAGCCAAGTAATTATACCATTGTAATAAAAAAAATCTACAATAAAAAACAAAACCTTAAAAATATGGGCAGTATATAAGTTCTATTACAAAAAAGACTTAGAAACTGTATCACAAAATAAAAACCCCTTTTTAGTCAAACAAACTCCCCTGGTTACTTTTCTCAGCTTCTTAAGCCTAAGCAGGCCCGGCTGAATGAGCGAATTCAAGTTTTTAGCTTCTAATTTCATAAAATCAACACCAGTATGGTTCTTAAACCATTTAAAATCTATTCCCTGTTTAGTCCTTATCTTCAAGGCAGCGGTTTCTTTTGCTTTTCTTTCTGTTGAGAGCTCTTCGCTCGAGGCAACTGTATTTTGGGCTTGGCTCGTCAAGGTTATATACCTACGAACATCAAGACAGTTTTGCGCTCTTATGCCTCCTAGATATGAAACAGCTGAGGGGCCTAATCCTAAATAGGGTTCATTATCCCAATAATTAAGGTTGTGCCGGCATTGAAAACCGGTTTTAGAAAAACTTGAAACTTCATATTGGCTGAATCCCGCCTTAGCTAAATAGTTCCGATTGTATTTATACATTTGAGCAAGCTCGTCTTCGGCTAAAGGTACTATTTCCTTTTTGCTCTGCTTTTGAAAAAGGATTGTGTTTTCTTCATAACTTAAACAATAAACAGATATATGGCTGATAGGAAGCTTAACTGCCTCCTTTAGCTCTTCTTTCCAGCTGTTTAGGCTTTCTCCCCAGACGCCAAAAATAAAATCAATGCTTATGTTATCAAAGCCTTTTCTTTCTGCCTTTAGCACTGCTCGAATAGCTTCAATCGCAGAATGAATCCGGCCTAATTTCTTAAGCTTATCATCACATAAAGACTGCACTCCGATACTTATTCGGTTAACTCCCCAATTAGCAAACAGTTTTAACTTACTCGTATCCAGACTCTCAGGATTGGCCTCAACCGTAAACTCACATCCTGGTCTGCGCTTTTTATCTAATACCCGCAGTAACTTCTCCCAAAGCTTTACACTTAAAATGCTGGGAGTACCGCCTCCAATATAAATAGTTCTAAAGTCTAAACCCAAACTGCTTATTTGCGCACAAAGAACATTCACATAATCAGAAACAGTGCTTAGGTCTAAAGACACACTGTAAAAATCGCAGTAAAGGCACTTCTTTCTACAAAAAGGAATATGGATATACAAAGATTCGGCCATTTTCATGGTATAATTATACAACCATGAAAGAATTAGTCTACATCATTCAAACTCCTCCCTTTTGGCTCAAAACCCCTCCTCTCTCATTAACCTATCTTAAATTCTATTTAGAAAAAGAAGGCCTTAGGGTAGGCATTCTAGACCTGAATACGCTTCTTTTTCATTCATCAAAAAGTACTACCAGCACATGGTTAACTCTGAGCAGCAATTTTGAGAAAAGTCTATTTGAGTTTGTAGAAGATAAATACTCTCAGGTTTTAGATGATGTCTATAAAAAAATCAAAGATGCCGAATTTATAGGTTTCTCGTTGTTAAAACGAAACACTGAATTTTCTTTGGCTTTAGCCGAAAAAATAAAACAAAGATTTCCTAAGAAAAAAATAATTTTTGGCGGCCCCCAAACCTCGATTTTAGAACGAGAGCAGAAATTAAATGCTGACTGCTACTGGGTCATTGGGGAAGGAGAAAGGCCTTTCTTAGATATAATCCGTAACGGCAAAAGGAGAATTTATAGATTCCAAGAATTAGAAAACCTAGACACGCTTGCTTTCTATGATTTTGAATATCTCAATCTAAAAAATTACTCTCTGCATTTACCGTTATTTTCATCCCGTGGCTGCCCTCATAAATGCCGGTTCTGCTCCGAACGCTTTTTAAGCAAAAAATTCCGCTGCCACTCACCTGAGTATATGGTTGATCAAATTAAATATCTCAAAAATAAACATAAGACTCATAATTTTGTCTTTTGCGATTCACTCATAAATTACAAAAGACAATGGCTGCATGTTTTCTGCCGGTTATTAATAAAAAACAACCTGAAAATAAACTGGGAAGCCCAAATTAGAGTAGAAAAAAACTTCTCTCTCGAGCTGGCTAAACTTATGAAAAAAAGTGGCTGCTATAATCTTTTCGTAGGCTTAGAAAGCGCCTCAGATAAAGTGCTGACCTTAATGGATAAAGGCTTCGATGCATCCTCTGCCCTTTGTTTCTTTAACACTTTAAGAAGGGGAGATTTACACTTTGAAGTAAGCCTTATCTTTGGCTACCCCGGAGAGGGAGAAAAAGAGTTTGAGGAAACTATAAATTTCATTACAAAAAATAAAAAAATAATACCAAAAATAGCGCAAGCTAACTTATTTCTGGACTACCTAAATAATTTTTCCGGCAAATCTCTCCCGGAGAATAAAATAAAAAAAAGACTCCAGAGCTTTATAAACATAATCGATAAAGAAAAAATAAAATATACCAAAAGCTTCATCGGAAACCTTACTTACAGCTAAAGTAACAGGCTTTTAACTGTGGTAAAAATAAAAATAATTAACACCCAGCGCGTATTATCGCCTACACAAATCACTTTAGGAGATTATGTAATTAACCCCTACCGAGGGTGCGAATTTAACTGCACCTACTGCTACTCTCAGGAAAACAAAAATATAAAAAGAGACGGCTTTAAGCAAACACTCGGCATAAAAAGCAATGCCCCTGATATTTTAGAAAAAGAACTCAAATATAAAAAACCAAAAAGGGTGCTTTTGGGCTCGACAACTGAATGTTTTCAGCACCAAGAATTAAAATATAAACTTAGTGAGAAAATACTTCAAATTTTAAACAAACACCGAATTCCATATACTATTTTAACTAAATCGCATTTTATCGAAAATTATTTGCCTCTTATAGCTGAAAACAAAGAAAATAAAATATACTTCACTTTTAATTTTCACAGCGACGATATTATAAAATTATTCGAGAAAAATTCATCCTCTGTCGGAAAGCGTCTAGCTACAATCAAGGAAATAATCAAAAGCCAAATAGCTTTGCGAATACATATCGGGCCGTTTATACCTTATATTTCTGAGCTGGATAAAATATTTGAACTTATCCCTCAAAATATAAAAGAGCTGGACATTGAACTCTACCATCAAAAACAGGGAAATTTCAAAGCCTTAATACTTGCTATAAAACGGAATTTTGATAAAACCTTGGCAGAAAGGATAAGGAAGATTTATAAAAATAAACAAAATTACGACCAATATGTCAAAAGCCTAAGGTGTAAAATTAGGCAATTCAGCAAAAAATACCCTTATGTCTTTTATTATATTGTTCCGGATTTTGATGAATTCTATAACCCCAGGATTGATTATGCCAGGCCTCTAAGAAATGCCGGCTAGTATATAAAATCAAAGACACCGAACTCAAATTTTTAATCATTTCCTGCCAAGATCAGAAATTTTTTTCAATATTAAATTAGGCAGCAAATCTCTATTATTAAGAGTTACCTCGTCTATTTCTATATCGTCTCTCTCTTTTATTCGGAGGATGAATTCATCGCTGCCAAGAGTTATTGTGCCTATAACTATATTGGCAGAATCAAGGGCGCAAATTGCGGCCTGCCTAAACTTTTGGGAAAAACATTCCATCTTACCGATTTCATCAAGTATTATAGCATTATCCTTGATAGGCATAATTGAAGGCACTGCTACCTTTTCAATATTCTCAATGCTTACTCCGTAACGCCTTATATGAAAACTAGATTTAATATCTTGATGCGCGAGATAGGCTGTTTTTCCATCAAGAGTCGTCATTAAAAAACCTACTCTTTTTTTACCTTGCCTTTCTTCTTCGGTGTAAAAGCCATTGGCTAAAAAACTTAAGTCTGCTATCACTTTCTTTATGACGGTGGTTTTCCCTGACGAAGGAGCACCGGTTAAAAAGATATTTTTCTTTACTTGCTGCATAATAATACGTTCCGAATATAAAAATAAAAATATTTCTAATAAATTTAATTTCTGAAATTTTCCATTTTAAATCAGCTACCTAACGGGCCGCAAAGCTGCGGAGTTAGGTCAGGTGGATTGTTAGATAATATTATTCAGAAATAGATTCTAGGTCGGCTAAATCTTTATGACGCCCGATTGATCTTTTATTAGTAATTAGCTCATCCTTACCTATAAAATATACCCCAATATTTCCGTATTTTCCTGCAAGGCGATTACTTGAAATCTGCTTCCAACTTACTCCAGTAATAGAGGTAAGAATATCTATACGAATTGGGGGAACGCCTAATTGTATAACTTTTCCTTGAGAGGAGAGATCTTCAACATTAAGGCTTACTGATTCAAATCCAAAATCTTTTATTGCTTTAAGGATTTTCTTTGCATTACTCAAATCTGGTTTGACCAAAATATCTAGATCTCCAGTATATCGAGGGCAGCCGTGGAAGGCTAGGGCGTAGGCACCAACAATTACATATTCAACTTTATGTTTGTTGAATAACTTTAATAATTCTTTGAAATCTTTTTGTGGTTCCATCAAATTGCTTCCTTAATATTTCTACTGCTTCGATGCGTTCTTTGGGAGATTTTGAAAGCCAATAGGCTAGATCATCTCCCTTCTCTTTCAAGCTCAATTTTTTTATAACTTTTTTTATCATAATATTATTATATCAAATATACCTAACTTTTCTATTTTATTTTCTATCTAACATAAAAATCAACTGCCAAGACCACGCGAAGCGCAGGATTGGTCAGCTGGATTGCCTTGTTATGCATTAAACTTTTTATTCTTTCATCAATTTGATTACCCTATAGCCTTGACTGCCTTGTAATTCTGTTGGAGCAAATTCGTCGCCTTCTGCGGTGATGAGAGTAACTTGTGACTCATCATATCCGTGTGCCAATAAAAGTTTACTGAACTTTTCCTCATTTTGAATTGGAGGAGCCACCATAAGAAGTGAATCAAATTCGTTCGTATTTTTTTCTATAGCGCGTATCAAAACATTGGCACCAGCATACATAGAGAAGCCCATTATCTGTGAGTCAGGGTAGGAAGATTTAAAATGCTTCGCAACTCTTACAACGTAATTACTCGCATTTTCGTATAACTGTAAGACATCCTCTGGATAACTGTTTTCCTTTGCCCATTGATAAATATCGCCATGATATCTTAAGGCTACCTCAAGAAGAATTTTGTCATTTTTTAGAAATATCGTATCAAGCAATTTAATGCCTGGCTCATTTAAATTATCATCTGGATACGAAGGAAAGTGCGTGATTTGAAACACATGAGCATTCCCAAATTGTTCATTAAGAGCGAACTCAATATGCTGATCTACACGTTGCAGTTCAGCAAATTCTTCCGCCGTGAACCCGTGGATTTCGTCCAACCTAGTAATGCCAGTTATATGAATAATTAAGACTTTTCTGTTTTCACAATGGCCATTTGAAACAAAGAGAAAACTGATTAGGCATAAAAACACAAAGAACAATTTCTTTTTCATTATTACTCCCTTCGTTTTCGCAGATATTTTCAGTTTTATATCTGCATAACACAAAAATCAGCGGCGCGTTAGCGTCCGCTGGATTGTTAGACATGAGAATATTGTAATAATTTTTTATGCGTCTCTTTGTGACTTTTGCAAAATGACTAGATTACCCGGATTCGCCCATAACTCGAAGCGTCTTAGGGCATAATATGCTGCTCGTCTACTCCCGGCAAAGCCTGAATTCGCTGTATCATGCAAAGCAAGTAGTCCTCCTGTAATAAGCTTTTGGCTCCATGCATCAATATCAAAACTAACGTTAGCATAGTCGTGAAGCACATCAATAAACACAAAACTGATTGATCCAAATGGCCAATTCCGCCATGCATCGCCAGAAGTTTTTTTCAGATGCGACACATTGTTGCAATCGACGACATTATTTCTAAAAATTTTGCAGGTTTCTTCTGTGGCACCATAACCGAAATAAGGATCTACAGCTATTACCTTTCGATTAGTAGATTGGGCCAAACATCTTGTAGTTTCACCTTTATATGAGCCCACCTCGACTACTACTGCGTTACCCATGTGCTCGGTATGTTTCAATGCTGCAATTAAGTATTGCATTAATTTTGGTGACACAGCTGTTTGACGTTGATCAAATTCAGGTGGCGAAGCTAACCCAATTAATTCTTTGGAAGGAATATTATAACGCTTGAAATTCAAACGCGCCCATTTATCATCAAATCTTGACTTGGCAACAAAAAGAACTCTTAAGGGGTACCACCTGTAATATTTTTTTTTGATACTGAATGGGTCAATTACCATAATTAAATTTCAATTATTTTTTTATTTCTAACACCCGAAATCACCGGCTGGAAAGCGCAGCTTTACAGTCCGCTGGATTGGTTTGTTATACGGAATTTTATTTCCAAAACTGCCAAATTTTTATACCGGGTATATTTTGTGATTCATTTATTTGTTTTGTTGTTTGATATTTAAAATCGGCAATAACGTTACCTATTGTAGGGGCGCGGTTTCCGCGCCCGTTAATTTTATCATTATTGTTATTATTATCCGGGCGGGGTGACCCCGCCCCTACAATATTTATTATTCCATGGATATGGTTTGGCATTATTCTATATTCGTCCATGGATATATTATTATATTTTTTAAACATTGCCTGCCACCAGGAATTAACCATAATTCCGGCATCATTTAACGCCATTTGATTATTTTCAATGGCACCGAAAATCTCTGTGCGGTTTTGGATGCAAATGGTTACAAAATATTGACCGGGTTTTGAATAGTCATGCTGGGGTATACGGTTAGTATTACGGCGGGTGGATAATTTGGGCATTAATTTTGTTTCTAATTTTTATTATTTTTTCACCTAGCAATTAATAGACAGAATCCGTATTTTGCCAGAATTTATTAAATTCTTCGGTTTATTATAACACATCTCCAAAAAATCATCTAATAACAAAATTCTTGAATTATAGCCTGATATATTTATAATAACCGCATAATGAAAAATCCCTTTTTCAGTGTAATTATTCCTACTTACAACCGGCAAAAATTTTTAAAGATTGCTGTACAATCAGT
>JAMXCX010000050.1 GCA_024542985.1 Candidatus Omnitrophota bacterium
CGTTACCCTACAGAATATTTTTCTTCTGATAAAGTATATTTATATTTCGATAAATCCGGAAAATTAGTTCATTTGGAATATGAACCCCGCTAGAGACGTGTCTAGAGTGCAGGTGAGTTAATTCTAATGGCGATTGTTTTCTTAGAAATTAGACGCCTCTAACGGGGTGAACCCTACAAGAACTAAGGTAAAATATATTTAAATTTTCATTGACAAATTTTTAAAAAATTATTATAGTAGCTTAGTAATATTATTTTGCCATTTAAGGAAATTTAAGGAGGTGTATGATGGCAGAAGAAGCTGATCAGAAAAAGGGAGCAAAGGTCTTAAAGACAATACTAAAAGTCGTTATAGGTTTAGCTTTTCTCGCTCTAGGCGTATACTTAGTAATTAGGTGGAGAAGAGACCTTCTTGTGGTAGCAAAAGGGTGTGTAGGGTTGTTTTTGATTATGACCGGGGCAATTACCGTTGCCATTGCTAAAGAATAATTTATCTATCGCACTAATCAAAGGGCAGGCTAAAAAATAGCCTGCTTTTTTGATTTTTGAGCCTTCTTAACCTAACTTTTGCGGTTTAGTAATTTTTCTTCATTTTTTGCAGCTTTATGGTAGAATTATTCACTTATAGCTACGGGCGGGCTAAACTGAATTATATCAAAAAATAAACTATTTATTTACTCCTTAACTTAAGTTAATATTATATTGGAGTGGAGGGTAAGAACAGTCCGGCAGGACTCAAGAGATTAATTTATTCGTCATGTTAAAAAGATTTTTTGTTACCGGCCTAACGGCAATTATCCCTTTTGTAATTACTATCTATGTTATCTTAGGCCTTTTCCATTTTGCCGATGAGGTTTTGGGTAAGTTCATAAACAAGTTTCTTTACCAGTATATTGGTTATAAAATTCCGGGATTAGGGATTGTTATTGCTATTTTGATAATTTTCTTTTTAGGGATAATAATTCACCTTTCCCGTATGAAACTTCTTAAATGGATAGAGAGTGTACTTTTCAGAATTCCTTTGTTTAATAAGATTTATCTTCCTGTAAGAAGAATAGTTGATTTTTTATTTTTTCCTTCGCAGAAGAATTTTAAAAATACGGTTTTGATTGAGTATCCCCGCCGGGGAATTTATTCTTTAGGTTTTATCACTAATTATGAATCATTTGATTTTAAAGAAAAGGGAAAAAGAGAGCTCTGCAATGTTTACATCCCTTCATCCCCGTATATTTTAACCGGCTTTACTATTATTGTTGAAAAAAAAGATTTAATATTTTTAGAAATAAGTGTAGAGGGAGCGATAAGACTAATTGTATCGGGAGGCCTCCTTAGCCCTTAAAAATAATCTATATAAGGATTTATATTGTTTGCCTGCCTTTTTTGAGATAAAATCTGTGGTTATCGAATTTAATATTAGCGGCTTAAAAAATGCAACGCAAAGACCTTTTCATATTTGATGTCGACGGCACTTTAGTGGACGCTTACCAAGCAATAGAGAAAAGTCTTAATTTTACCTTGAGACAGTTAGGGTATGCTGTCGTTGGTATGCAAAAAATTAAACGCAGCATAGGCCACGGTGACAAAAATTTCATCCGGACTTTCTTTCGTAAAAACGATATCGAAAACGCCTTAAGCATCTACCGCAAGCATCATCAGAAAGCACTCCTTAATTTTTCAAAATTAAAGCCTAATGCCAGAAAAGTTCTTTCTAGCCTGAAGAGAAAAAACAAAAATCTTGCAGTTGCTTCTAATCGTCCTAAGCACTTTACCAGCATACTGCTTGATAAATTGGATATAAAAAAGTACTTTGATAAAATAGTGTGTGCTGATGAGATTGAAAGCCTTAAACCCAACCCTAAAATATTAAAAACTATTCTAGACGATTTAGCGGTGAATAGAAGTAGGGCAGTATATATTGGAGATATGGATGTTGATTTAGAAACTGCCCGACGTGCTAAGGTGGATGCAGTATTCGCAAAGGGAGGGTCAAGCACCTTGGAAGAAGTTAAAAAATACCGGAATAAAAAAGTGATTTCTGATCTTGGGGAAATCTTACAGATTTATAATTAGCAGAATATGAGTAAAAATTATTTACTTCGCCCTGACGGGAGTTTTCTTATAAAGGACTACAATCGGATTGAACCTTTTTCGAGTTTTCTTCCTGGAATATCCGGAGAATGGGGCATTCCCTTATGGGTTTTTTATGTAAACCGGGCTCAAGGAGTAATCGGATTCGGCATAAAGGATAAAAACCATGCCATTTCAGAATTTTTCCCGGCAAACAAAGCTTATTCCTTTGTTTCTACATTGGGTTTTCGTACCTTTCTAAAAATAAACCAAAAAATATACCATGAACCATTTAGAATAATAGCTAATCACAAGAGAGAAGAACAGATGTTAATCAGGGGAGAGTCTTTGGAAATCAAAGAAGATAACCCCCAATTAGGCTTGAATATATCTGTTAAATATTTTACCTTACCGAATACCCCGGTAGCAGGGTTGGTAAGAGCTGTTACCATAAAGAATACTTCCAAAAGAAGTATTAACTTAGAAGGGCTTGATGGCCTTAGCCGGATTATTCCCTTTGGTTCAAATAATTTTCTTTTGAAAAACATGTCCCACACCTTACAAGCCTGGATGCATTCTTTGCTTGAAGAGAACTTAGCTCTTTTTAGGTTGCTCGTTGACCCCGGTGATGGAAGCCGTACAAAGTATATCGAGGGCGCAAATTACAATTATTCCTTTTACGAAGACAGGCGTAGGAAAATTTCTCCTCAAATAATAATTGACCCCGGCCTTATATTCGGACACGACATGTCTTATTCGCTGCCGGTAAATTTTACCGGTAAAAATTTTAAGCTTCCCCGTCAACAAATAGATTGCGGGAAAACCCCCTGTTCTTTTACCTACTTTAAGTGGAGCTTGCCGGCAAACCAAGAGCGCACTCTCTATAGCATTTTTGGCGCCTCTTTTAAAGCTGATATGATTAAGCGGTTTATAAAAGATTTAGACGCAGATTTTCTCATCAAGAAAGACCAGGAGAACACAAGCCTAATTAAGGCAGTAAAAAGTAATGCCTACTGCCTATCAGCTCTAAAAGAGTTTGATTCATATGTTCAGCAGACTTATTTAGATAATGTTTTAAGAGGAGGTTATCCCTATTGTTCCGGTAGTTTTGACAGCGGTATCCACGATGCAAGAAAAGGAACTTATCCCGGGAAGTCCCAAGAACACAACGAGGCTTATTATATATTTTCCCGCAAGCACGGCGACTTAGAAAGAGATTATAATCATTTTCATCTCCTGCCGTCTTATTTTTCTGAAGGCGAGGCTAATTATCGCGATATAAACCAGAACCGGCGGATGGATTTATTTTTTGAACCTTCTTTAAAGAATAAAAATGTAGTTTATTTTTTAAATTTTATAAAAATTGATGGTTACAATCCTTTAACCATACAAGGAGAGAAACTTTTTTTTCCTGAAAACCAGGCCCAAATTTTGTTAAGAGAGTTTGGTATAAAAGATCAGAGATTGCTCGAAATGATGATAGACGGTTTTTATCTGGGAGATTTTTTTAAGTTGATGGAGGAAGAGAGAATCGAGCTGAGCCGGAAGAAAGATTTGATGTCAGCTCTGTTGAAAAAATCCGGGCGTATACCCCAGGCTTTACACGGTGAAGGTTATTGGATTGACCACTGGCATTATAATTTAGATTTAATTGAAAGTTTCTTGTACTTTTACCCTGATGAGCATAAGGAATTATTTTTAGATAAAGAATTTATCTTCTGGGATGATGCCTATCGCGTTAAAGAAAGAAGCCGGCGTTACGTGTTGCGTTCGGGTAAAGTCTATCAAGGCGAAAGTATAGAACTAAATAAAGAGAAAGAATCTGCCATAAGCCAAAGAGAAGGTTTTAAAAACGCTCTCAGAACCCGAAAAGGCGAAATATACAAGACAAATCTTATCAGTAAGTTGTTAGTTTTAATTCTAAATAAAGCTTCGACCTTAGACCCCGAAGGTATAGGTATTGAAATGGAAGCTGATAAGCCCGGCTGGTGTGATTCCTTAAACGGCCTTCCTGCTCTTTTTGGGTCTTCTTTATGCGAGACTCTGGAGTTAAAAAGAGCTGCCAACATTTTGTTTAAGGCCGTAAGAAAGCTAAGAGAAGAACAGCAAAGAGAAATTTTTCTTGCTAATGATATATTTGTATTTTTCAAACGCCTGAATAACATTTTGCGTAATCATCTTTCTTCTGAGGCCCAAAACCGTGATTACCTCTGGTGGGACCAGACGAATTCACTAAAAGAAGAATTCAGGGCTAAAACTAAAGACCATATAAGCCCGGATGAAAAGAAACTTCCCCTGGCTAATTTAGAGCAGTTTTTAAGAGATTTAATGCTCAAGCTTGATATTGGAATAAAAAAAGCCGAAGATAAACAAACGGGCCTTCCTCTTACTTATTTCACCTACGAGGTCAAAAACCATATTCTTAAAAACGCTCAAATTATCCCCCAGGAGTTCATAAAAAAACCTTTGCCTTTATTTTTAGAGGGTATTATGCATACTTTAAGGCTTGAACGCAAGAAAAGCCTTCATCAGGATTTAAGAAAATCAGACCTTTTCGACAAAGTGTTAAAAATGTACCGCTTGAATGTTTCCCTAAAGGAAGAATCCCTAGAAATCGGAAGAAGCCGGGTTTTTACTCCCGGTTGGTTGGAGAATGAATCAATTTGGCTGCATATGGAATATAAATATCTTCTTGAACTTTTAAAAAGCGGTTTTTACGAAGAGTTTTTTACGGATTTTTATAATTGCGGGGTATGTTTCTTTAAGCCGCACACTTACGGCCGCAGCATCCTAGAGAATTCATCATTTATCGTAAGCAGCGCTTATCCGGATAAATCTTTATGGGGTAAGGGTTTTGTGGCCCGTTTGAGCGGGGCCACTGTTGAACTTCTTAATATTTGGGTTATTCTTTGTTTAGGTAAGAACCCTTTTTGCCTTAGCCGAAGTGATGGTTTTCATATGCGGTTTTCTCCTATATTAAGGAAAGGAATGTTTACAACTTCCTCCGAAACAATTGATTTTAATGGAGAAAAGGTCATTCTTCCTAAAAATATCTTTGCTTTTAAATTATTTTCCAAAACCCTTGTGGTTTATCATAACCCTAAAAGGAAAAACACTTTCAGCCCTGATTGCTTGGTAGATAAGATAGTAATAACCATCAGAGATAAGAAGATAACCCGTATTTCAGATTTTCTTGGTTCTTCTGACGCCTTAACCATCCGCAACAAAGAAGCGGACAGAGTGGATGTATTTCTGGCGTAACCCCCCCCTCGTTAGATGTTTACTATCTAACGGGGTAAAGGCTGAAAATGTTTAAAATATAGCCGATTAAACTTTTTTTAATAAAACTCTTGACAATATATATATATTTTGATAAAAAAGAAGTAGACTTTGGTCTAAAAAATTAGTGTTCATTGATTAATTTTGATGAGTAGATTATAACATTCACCGGCAATTTTAGAACTGGCGAAAAAGGAGGTGGTGCGAAATTTAGGTAAGGTCGGAATTGTCTAAAAAGATGGGTGATATAATTTAGATGTTAATAACAAGGATTGAGAACCTTGTAGCATAGATTTTTGTAAAATAATATATTTTAGAAAGGAGGATGTGAATGAGCAAGAAATTAATTTTAGCCTTAACTGTTCTCTCCTTTGCCTTCTTAGGCACTACATTTGCCGCTGTGGACAGTATCAAAGTAAGCGGCAGCATCAATGAAGAGGCAGTAACCAGAGATTTTGCTTTAGGTGGCGAAGCGCTACAGGATGACGCCGATAAGTTTCTTTTTTCTCAGATCACTTTACGATTCGACGCTGATTTAACTGAAGGCGTTAGCGCTGTAATTGAGTTAATCAACGAAAGAATCTGGGATCAGGATGTTCTAGGTTTAAGTCAGGGGAACTATCAATTTGAGATAAACCAGGCTTATGTGACTTTGCAAGAATTCTTGTATCAGCCTTTGACTTTAACTATTGGCCGTCAAAATCTAGCTTATGGTAACCGAATGATTATTGGTGATTCTGCTACAGCATCTGGTTCTGTTCCGGGTATAATCACTGATTTAACTTTGACCGTGGCTTTTGATGCTGTAAGGGCAGTGTTAGATTATGCTCCTTATACTGTTGATGTAGTTTATGCCAAAGTTGATGAAAATTTTGTAGCTCTGGCTGATGATGTTACTCTTTTCGGTACAAACGTTTCTTATGACTGGAGTTCCTACAATGGCGTAACTGAGGGTTATTTCTGGAGTACAGACAAAGCTCCGGGTACACTCCCAGGCGTTACTGACCGTAAAAGTAAGGTCTATACTATTGGTGGAAGAGCTCAATGGGATGCTAATGATAAGTGGACATTCGGCATTGAAAGTGCTTATCAGTTCGGTGATCTCCGGAATTCTGCTACCAGCCATCAGCATTTAAGTGCTTATTCAAACCAGTTCATCACTCAGTACAGGTTTCTAAATCGTTACAACGCTAAAGTAGGTTTTAATTTTACCTATTTAAGCGGTGATGATGGGAAAACTGCTTCTGGTTCTAACGCCTGGAATGCAATGTTTGAAGATCAACTTCAAAATGCCGGAGAAATTATTCACGCCCTGTACACCAACACCAATGCTCAGATTTACACATTGACTGGTTCTTATATGCCGCGCGAAGACATCACATTAGGTATGCTTTTTACCTACCTAAGATTGAATGAGGATGCGGCAGCTTTTACAGGTATCAATAATGGCTTTGCCTACGCTGTTGATGCGGGCAATACAGACTTAGGCCAGGAAATTGATATCTATGCAATTTATGATTATACTGAAGATGTTCAGCTTAAACTTAGCAGCGCATTCTACATGCCGGGAAATTTCTTTGACCAAGCTAATGACGAGACTGCTTACTCTGTAAGAGGCGGTATAAGAGTAACTTTCTAAGTTAGCTGAAAAAAGTTGACTAAACTAACCCCACAGCCCAAAAGGCTGTGGGGTTTTTTATTTGCTAAAAAAATAAATTGTATTATAATGCTTTTCTAGAGGCCGATAGTGTTATTAATAATACATCCCGTTTTGCTGAAGATGTATCAAAATTTTCTCCGATAATTCTGATACGCTCAACGGGGTCAGTGAGGAGGTAATTTTATGACCGAACATAAGACGGATAAAGAACATAAGGTAGTTAAAGAACAAAAGGTGGTTAAGGAGCATAAGGCAGATAAAGAGCATAGGTTAGATAGGAAATTAATAAAAGATGGCGCGCCCTTTGCAGTTTTATCCTATGTATTTCTTTTATGGATTTTAACTTTTATTTTTAAAAAAGATAATGCTTTTGCCCGTTTTCATGCCAAACAGGGCATAGTTATCTTTGTTGGTAATCTTATTTGTTTTGTTTTCGGTCTAATTCCGGTAATAGGGGCGATATTTCATCTGTTGGGATTTATTTTAATTCTAACTTCATTGTATGGTATTTATCTTTCACTTACCGGAAAATGCGAAAAAATTTATCTAGTTGGGGATATCGCCGATAAGCTGACGGTTTAATAATGAAAAAAAGAACTGTAAATAATAGCAATCATTATGTAGGTAAGCGTTTAAAAGCAACTTTTGCCGATGACCTCCATCATACTGATACCTGGCGTATTTTTCGAATTATGAGTGAGTTCGTAGATGGTTTTGAAGCTTTATCTAAAGTCAAACGCGGGGTATCATTCTTTGGTTCAAAAGGTACACCCCGGAATCATCGTTATTATAAACTAGCTACTGATTCAGCTTATCTTTTAGCAAAAAATGGATATAGTATAATTACTGGTGCCGGCAACGGAATAATGGAAGCTGCCAATAAAGGCGCATTTAAAGCAAAAGGGATTTCTGTGGGTTTAAATATTCTTATTCCTCAGGAGCAAATTCCTAATCCTTACATAAATTATTTAATGGAGTTTAAGTATTTTTTTACCAGAAAAGTAATGTTTACTAAGTACTCTCATGCTTTTGTGGTTTTTCCCGGCGGTTTTGGCACTCTTGATGAACTATTTGAAACCTTAGCTTTAATTCAGACTGACAGAATAAGGCCGATACCGGTTGTCCTGGTCAATAAACCCTATTGGAGTGGTCTTATTGATTGGATAAAAGAGCGTCTCTTAAAGGAAAAAGCAATAGAGAAAGAAGATTTAAATTTATTCAAAGTAGTTGATACTCCCCAGGAAATTCTTGCGGCTATAAAGGGGTTTTACTCGCAAAAAAAGAAAACCAGCAGAAAAAAGCTGAAGAAATGAATACTTTATTGCGAGTATGGCAGGAATGCGATTTAAAAGATATTGAGAAATATTTGATTGTAGCTGGTGAGTTATCCAGTGAGTGTTTTTCTTGCCACAAAGTCGGAATAGACTTAAAAGCCCAAAATTGTCCTAATTGCGGGGTGTATTTCAAATATATGGGTTTTAGAAGGAAACTCCAAATGTCTTATCTCCGAAAGCTCAAAGAAGAGCTTTCTTATCTAGTTTTTATTGATTTTGAAGATTTTAAGAAATCTCTAGGAAAACGAGAGGCCCGCAAGCTCCTGGATATTTAGAGACATTTCTAATCAATCCCCAGGTACCCTATCCGATTACCAGCCATAAAGTTATCAATAGCTGATATGCATATTTTCATTCCCAAAAGCCTTATTTTGCGCTAGAATAATAAGATTGGGGGATTTGTTAAAAAAGTGGAATGTGAGGGTTCCTTTTAACAAAATCCCAAAGCTAGAGTTTTGTCATTTAACAGGCATAAGCCATTTATGTCCAGGGTGGTTTTTGCCCATTTGCAATGAAAGACTTTAAAGATAAAGTAATTGTTATAACCGGAGGTTCCCGGGGGATAGGCCGGGCTTGTTGCCTTAAGTTTGCTAAAGAAAAGGCAAATATAGTTTTTACCTATAATAAAAGCCAAGAGAAAGCCCAAAGTTTAAGTGAGGAAATAAAAAAACAAGATGTAGAGGTTTTAGCTGTTAAGGTTGATATAAAAAATTATAGCCAGTGTCAGGATTTAGTTGAGAAGGTATTAGATAAGTTCGGAAAGGTTGACGTTTTAATAAATAATGCCGGGATTATAAAAGATAAAGCCATGATGATGATGTCGGAAAGCGACTGGCTGGAGGTAATCAATACCAACCTTAACGGGACATTCAATATAAGTAAAAATTTTATTATAACCTTTATGAAACAAAAACAGGGTAACGTTATTAATATTTCTTCTGTGAGCGGCATTATTGGC
>JAMXCX010000051.1 GCA_024542985.1 Candidatus Omnitrophota bacterium
GTCACAGTAAAATTAGCAAAACTGGTATTTATATCCGGGGGCAAAACTTTTATTTTCATAAAATTGGACTCATTAACGTACTCAACTACTTTGTCAGTGTTATTACGCTCGCTGGTCAGAAGAGCTGCCATAAATTCCACCGGATAATTTGCCTTTAAATATGCTGTGCGGTAAGAAATCAAGGCATAAGCGGTAGAATGGCTTTTATTAAATCCATAACCCGAAAAATAATCTATTAACTCAAATATCTGGTTAGCAGAATCTTGAGGAATTTTATTTTTTCGACAGCCCTCTAAAAACAGCTGTCTTTGTTCATCCATAATCTCAGGTATTTTTTTACCTATGGCTTTTCTTAACAAGTCGGCCCGCGACATACCAAAACCGGCTAATTTTGAAACTATCTGCATAATTTGCTCTTGATATAAAATTATACCGTAAGTCTTTTTTAGAATCGCTTCAAGACTGGGATGAATATAAGAGATTTGTTTTTTCCCTTGTTTGCGATCTATAAAATCATCCACCATACCGCTCCCCAGCGGTCCCGGACGATACAGGGCTAAAACAGCAATCAAATCTTCAAATCTAGAGGGATTTATCTTCTTTAAAATATCTCTCATCCCTCTGCTTTCCAGCTGGAATACTCCCACAGTATTCCCTTTAGCTAAAAGATAAAATGTTTTTCTGTCGTTTAAAAGTATGCTGCCAATATCTAATTCTTTGTTTTGAGTTCTTTTAACTATCTTTACAGTCTCTTCTATAACAGTTAAAGTTTTTAACCCTAAAAAATCCATTTTAAGAAGGCCTGTTTTTTCCAAAGACCACATATCAAAACCAGTAACTGCTTCTCCGTCTGCCCCTCTAGTTAGAGGAACTCTTTCCATTAATGGGCGGTCTGAAATAACTACGCCGGCAGCATGAGTCGAGGCATGACGGGAAAGGCCTTCCAACTGCATTGCCACGTCGATAAGACGCTTGATTCTTGCATCCGAATTATAAATTCCGGCTAATTCAGAACTCATTGATAAAGCATTTTTTAAAGTTACATTCTGGCCTACAGCATAAGGAATCATTTTAGCGATTTTATCTACTTCGGAATAACTAACCCCCATAACCCTTCCCACGTCTCTGATTACAGCCCGCGCAAGCATAGTTCCAAAAGTAATTATCTGAGCAACGCATTCCGTACCATACTTTTTTGCTACGTAGCTTAAGACTTGAGATCTTTTCTCATAACAAAAATCTATATCAATATCAGGCATCGAAATACGTTCCGGGTTTAAGAACCTCTCAAAAAGAAGATCGTAAGTTAAAGGGTCAACGTCGGTTATTTTTAAAATGTAGCTAACAATACTGCCGGCCGCCGAACCTCTTCCCGGGCCAACAGGTATATGATTTTCTTTAGCAAATTTTACCAAATCCCAAATTATCAAAAAGTAGCTTGAAAATCCTGTATTTTTAATGACGTCCAATTCATACTCTAGCCTTTCTTTTGTATTTTTGCTAACTTTAGGATATCTCTGCTCTAGGTTTTCATAGCAAATTTTTCTTAAATACTCATCCTCTGTTATCTCAACTCCCGGAAGAGGAAAATGAGGGAGATAAATTTTGGAAAAATCCATGGTAAGATTACACTTCTGAGTAATCTCCAAAGTATTTTTAATGACTTCGGGCATGTCTTTAAAAATAGACTTCATCTCAAGGTGGCTTCTAAGATAGAAAGTATCGCTATTGAACTTAAAACGATTGGGGTCATCCAGAGTGGTCTGAGTTTGTATGGCCAGGAGAGCTTCCTGGGCAAAAGCCTCATCTCTTTCTATATAGTGAACATCATTAGTAGCTATGATGGGGATATCTAAATCTTTCGATATCTTAACCAGACAGGAATTCACCTTCTTCTGTTCATCCAAACCATTTTCCATTACTTCCAGGTAGAAGTTTCCTTTACCAAAAATATTTAAATAATCATCAGCTAATTTGTAAGCTCCGCTTATATTATCAGATATAATAGCGGTTGCGATTTCACCTTTAAGACAAGCACTGCTAGCAATTAAGCCTTTGCTGTACTTAGCAAGAATTTCTTTATCCACTCTGGGCTTATAATAAAAACCCTCCAGGTGAGCCAAGCTAACCAATCTAATCAGATTAGAATAGCCAGTCGCGTCTTTAACCAACAGGATAAGATGATAATTACTATCCAGGCCGGGCTTATATTCTCTGCCAAAGCGTGACTTGGGAGCAATATAGACTTCACAGCCGATTATAGGTTTTATCCCTTTTTTAATACATAGGCTGTAGAACCTTACTGCTCCGGACATATTGCCGTGATCGGTCATAGCAAGAGCCGGCATCCTCAGCTGAACAGCTTTATCTATGAGCCGCTCAAGCAAACATGCGCCGTCTAGGAGGCTATATTGGGTGTGAACGTGGAGATGTACGAAATCACTATGTTCCATTTTTACAAGCTTTAAGCTGGTTTTATTCCCACTCTATAGTAGCGGGGGGCTTGGAACTTATATCAAAGACTACTCTGTTTATTCCTCTTACTTTATTAATAATAGAATTAGAAATTTCGCCTAAAACAGAATGGGGAATTTTTGACCAATCAGCGGTCATGCCGTCTAAGCTATTTACAGCCCGAATAGCTACGATATACTCATAAGTTCTTTTATCGCCCATAACCCCTACTGTCTTTAACGGCAAAAGCACACAAAATGCCTGCCAGATATCATTATAGAAATCATGTTTTTTTATGATCCCTTCTAAAACAGCCTCGGCTTCTCTTAAAATCTTAAGTTGACCGGCAGTAACTTCACCAATTATTCTTACTGCCAGCCCCGGACCGGGAAAAGGATGACGGTTAATTATGGCTTTTGGTAATCCAAGAATTTTAGCGATTTCTCTTACCTCATCTTTAAATAGCTGTCGAAACGGCTCTATCAACTTTAATTTCATATCCGCAGGCAAACCGCCGACATTATGATGAGATTTTATACAGGCCGTAGGGCCGCCGAAAAAAGAAACTGACTCTATCACATCAGGATACAAAGTTCCCTGGACAAGAAATTCTACGTGTTTAATCTTTCTGGCTGCCTGTTCAAAAACTTTTATAAACTCATGCCCGATTATTTTACGTTTTTTCTCCGGGTCAAAAACCCCTTTTAGCTTATTCAAGAAAACTTTAGAAGCATCTACGTATTGCAAATCAAGCTTAAAATTATCCCGGAAAATATTAATTACATTTTTGACTTCATTCTTTCTTAATACTCCGTTATTTACAAAAATGCATTTCAGTTTTTTACCGATAGCTTTGCTCAAAAGGACTGCCGCAGTTGAAGAATCTACCCCTCCGCTTAAACCGCAAATGACATTATCTTTACCAACTTTTTTTCTTATTTCTTCTATTTTTTCGCTAACAAAATCTTCTAATTGCCAAGTTGCAAAACAATTAGCTATCCGAAATATAAAATTTGATATTATCTGCAGCCCCAAATCAGTATGAACCACTTCGGGATGAAATTGGACCCCGTAGATTTTTTTCTTCTCATTGCCTATTGCAGCAAATTTCGTATTCAGGGTATGTGCAAGCAGTCTAAAACCGCTGGGGACTTTTAGAACCTGGTCGGTATGGCTCATCCAGGAAGTAATTTTAGCCGGTAAGGAAAAAAATAAATCCTGATGATTGTCAATATACATCTCTGCTTTACCATATTCTCTTTTTTTTGTCTCTCCAACATCGCCTTTGAGAGTTTTAACTAGAATTTGCATTCCGTAACATATCCCTAAAATCGGAACTCCGAGTTGCAAAATTGCGCCTTTGAGTAAAGGCGCGCTCTTCTCATAAACACTATGCGGGCCGCCGGAAAGGATTATTCCTTGAGGCTTTATTTTTTTGATTTTATCTAGCGAAATATTACAAGATTCAATAATGCTAAAAACCTTAAGCTCTCTTATTCTCCGGGCAATAAGCTGCGTATATTGGGAACCAAAATCCAATATCAGAATAGTATCTTTTTTCATACCTTAAAAATCTGTATATTTATAATATCTTTTAGCTTAAAATTTCTTCCTCTTCTCTTTTCTTAGCTTACAGCTTATAACTTACAACTTAAAGCTTATCTGTTCTTCTTCTCTCTCTTCTTCTTAGCTTAAAGCTTACAACTTATAGCTTATAGCTTACTTCCCCATTCCCACGCGCTGTGAAGCCTGAAATACTTTACCTTCAGTTTGAATAGAAGGGGCAATAATAATCTCTACAAAATTCATCTCTTTGATATTTTTTACCCCTAAAGAACCCATAGAAGTAGTTAAAGCTCCTATCAAATTTTGAGAGCCGTCGTCTACCGTAGCCGGGCCAAAAAGAATTTGCTCTAGGCTTCCTGTAACGCCTACCTCTATCCTGGTACCCCGAGGCAAATTTCCATGAGATGTGGCCATGCCCCAATGGAATCCCCTGCCCGGAGCTTCTTTAGAACGTGCGAAAGCCGAACCAATCATAACCGCATCTGCCCCGGAAGCAAAAGCCTTACAAATATCTCCGCCTCTGCTCATTCCTCCGTCAGTAATTATAGATATGTATTTACCTGTCTTTTTATGATAAAAATCCCTGGCAGCAGCGCAATCAACAGTTGAGGTAACTTGAGGGACTCCAATACCTAAAACTCCTCTGGTTGTACAAGCCGCTCCCGGGCCTACCCCCACTAATATTCCTGCACAGCCAGTTTCAAGAAGTTCCAAGGTAACCTCGTAAGTTACGCAGTTGCCGATAATTATGGGGATTTTTCTTCCTTTGCAAAATTTATATAAATCCAAAGGTGTATATTTAGTGGCAATATGTTTACCTGTAGTAACTGTAGATTGGACTACAAAACAATCAGCTCCGGCACTTTCGGCAATTGAGGAAAACTTATCGGCATTCTGCGGTATGCAACTAACTGCGGCATAACCGCCGCCGGCTTTTATGTCTTTGACTCTTTTCGCTATTAGTTTATCTTTTATAGATGCAGTGTATACCTTCTGGATAAGGTTAGTTGTTTCCTGCGGTGTTGCCCGCGCAATTTCCTCTAAAACCTCATCAGGGTTATCGTATCTAGTCTGCACACCGTCTAAATTTAAAACTGCTAAGCCGCCGAGTTTCGACATTTTAATTGCAAATTTAACCCCTACAACACCATCCATCGCAGCAGCAAGTATAGGGACAGAGAATTTCTTTTTGCCAAACTGCCAGCTAGCATCTACCTCTTCGGGATTTATAGTAATCCTTCCGGGAGCAAGAGCTATCTCATCGAATCCATAGCATCTCCGGGCGCGCCTCTTTATACCAATCCATTCTGCCATAATAAACCTCCAATTTTTAAGCTATTAGTTTATCAAACTTATAATGGCAGTCAATCCTTAAAAACTGCCGGTTAAAAATGGAACCCTTAAGGGTTTTCCAGGGTTGGGACAACAATTGCTTTCTATGGTTTATCTTGCAGTAGTTTCTTTTTCCTGCAACATGCCGCTTAAAAGTCGGGATTTATCATCTAAATCGAATAAGCGTTTCTTAAAAACAGGATTTTTGCCTTCCAGCAAGTAATCTGCGAAAACTTTAGCTTGCTCTTGGGAATTATCCTGGTTATAGGCAAAAAAAGCTTCATTGCCGATGTCTTTTTCATTAACATCACCCAGAAGATATACGTCTTTAAAATTTGTAAAAAATACATCGTGACCGGCAATTTCCTCATCAAAAAAGTTACGATTAGATTCAAAACCGCTATCAACAAACAAAAGCTGCGCGGAGAATACTTTAAGAGGTGATATTTTAACTGCCTTAATCCTTGCCTCTCCAACAGCTTCCTCTACAGAAGAATTTAAATAGAAAGGTATATCTTTTTCTTCCAAGAACCCACAAACTTTCCCTTGATAACTCCCGAGAAAATCAAAGTTAGGAGCTATTATCTTAACCTCTTTGCCCAAAGACCTTAAAGAAAGAGTGAGTCCTAAGCCAAGAAATGTAGAAACGTAAACTATTGCCTCCTGTGAAACCTTCAGTAAATCCTTCAAGGCAAAAGGATTAATTTGGGAAAGGTAGAAAAAACCTTCCCGGTGCTCTCCTTTTATGGGCAGCTTCCTAGAGCTAAGGCCTGTAGCAATAATCAATCTTGAAAAATTTATCGGCTCGGCCTGTTTAAAGTAAACCTTCTTGCGCCCTAGATTGATTTTGTCTACTTTGGCCTTAATGAATTCAACATTTACTTCTTTAGACCATATACTAATATCTATCTTGGAATTGATATCGGCAGGTTGAGAGATTCTTTTATAGTTAGGAAAATGATATTGTTCTTTATCTATTAATATGAGTTTGCAATCCTTATCTTTGGCTCTAATTTTTTCAATTAGAGTTAACCCCGAGATGCCTGCACCGATAATTGTAAGTTCATCCATATAGCAAATATCCTACCCAACAGGGTGGTCTGGTGACCTATCTGATACAATGACAACTAGATTTTTAAGATTTAAATTTAGCAGCTATTATCAAGTTATAATAAAGAAACATTGTAGTCAATTTGCCTACCCCGCCGGGAACCGGAGTAATAAAGGCCGCTTTTTTACTTGCTGCATCAAACTCTACATCTCCGGTGAGCTTGCCATCTTTTTTGCCTGTACCTACATCAATAACTATTGCGCCTTTTTTTATCCAGTCTCCTTTTATAAGATGAGGTACGCCAACGGCAGAAATAACAATATCAGCATCGGAAACACATTCGGCTAAATCGCCCTTTTCATAGGTGCCGATTTGAGCAATAGTCACAGTAGCAAGGGCGTTGGCCAAAAGCAAAGCTAAGGGCTTACCGATAAGCAAAGAAAAACCGACAATAGCTACTTTCCTACCGTAAAGTTTTCCGAGACTATCACTTAAATTTAATGCCCGCAGAATGCTGCGTACCGTAGGAGATATCAATATAGCCGAAGGATTTTCACCAAGTGTACTAGCAACTGCTTTGTCGCCGATAAAGAGCTTACCCAGATTAGCAGGGTGCACACCTTCAACATCTTTCTTCTCAGCTAATAAAGAAAAAACTCCCTCCTCATCCCACCCCGAAGGAAAAGGTTTATTAATAATAATCCCGGTAACAGTTTTGTTATCATTTAAAGCCTCAATTTCTGATTTAAAATCCTCAAAAGAGATATCTGCTTTTAAATCTATAGGGCTGTACTCAATCCCTAATTTTTTTGCAATTTTCTGTTGAGAACCCCGATAAAGACTCGTTGAATAATTTTCCCCTACAGCAACCGAAGCTAAGCATAATTCATTTAAAAACGGCTTAAGTTCAAGCTTGAGGCTTTTTTCTAAAGAATCATATTCTTTCTGGGCGTCAAAAACTACTGCCATTTCTTTAACACCTTCCTAAAACTATCGGCATCTTTGCTTTCTACACCGAACATTTTTTGGTTTGCCTCCAGATTTAAAATACACCCCAAAAGAACATCTTTAACCAGGGTAGAGCCTATTTGGAAATCACTAAGTATACTTTTTTTTATATCAGATTCCACATCTTTAGCAAGCGAAAATACTGCTTGGCAAGCCCCGGCAGTATCAATTATTATTTGCTGGGCCCCCTTAACAAACTTTAATCTATTTTTACCTTTACTATTCATGATTTTTGCGAATATGATACTGTCATTATCTATAGAGGGATAAATCTTTAGAGTAAGTTTTCTTAACCGGCTTAGAGTAGTTTTTAGTTTTCTATTCTTAGTCTTCTTAGAAACTCCTTCCGGCTTTGGCACCCAAGAATAGTTTATCGCCTTCTCTATTAAACTAACTCCGATACAAAAAACCAGGCATATCGCACTTCCGCCTCCGGGAGAGGGTTTGCGTCTAGCTAAATCACTTAAGTAGCCTTTAAACTTTCCTTTATAGCTATTCATGCAAGCCTTATGATTATTTATTCCCTTTTCCATATTTACAAGGACTAAAACTACGGCGGTGAAAAGGCGTTAAAGAATGTTTTTTAAGTAACGAGAAATGTTCGGCCGTGGGATAACCTTTATGTTTTGAAAAGTTCCACTCCGGATGCAAAAAGTCTAGTATCTCCATGAAATAATCTCTGGTTACTTTAGCCATAATCGATGCGCAAGAAACTTCCTTAACCTTTTCATCGGCCTTTTTCATACAGATATAATTTACATTTAAATCAGTGCGAAACATCGTGCCGTCAACAATAAAAGTTGCTTTTTTAAGATAGGGAGCTTTTTTTAACAAATTTTCTATAGCCCGGTTAAAAGCAAGAAAAGTTGCCTCTAGAATGTTAAATTTATCGATTTCCTTAGCACTGGATACGCCGATAGCAAAAACAGCATTCGGCATAAGCCAGGAAAAAAAATCCTCACGTAACTTTTGAGAAAGAGCTTTAGAATCTTTTACCTTAAAGGGAGGATTATCTTTAAGGTGTAAGGCGCAAGCTACCACCTCTCCGGCCAATGGCCCTCGACCTGCTTCGTCTACTCCCACCAACATATTGACTATTTATTATTTACGCCGATATAAAAAGCGACTACCCTGGAGGTAATTCGGCATTGCCGCAACCTATGCTAAGTTCGCTTTTTTACCTATTCGTCCTCTTAGATAGAACAATTTTTTTCTTCGAGCCCGACGGCGGCTCTTTTTAATAATATTTATTCTTTCGATGTTTGGTGAATAATAAGGGAAAGTAACCTCATAAGCCTGGCCGTAAGCTATTCTTCTTACGGTAAAAGACTTCCTGTGCATAGCCCCCTGAAGCTTTATCACTATGCCCTCAACAGGATGTAATCTTACCTTATCTTTTTCCCTTATTTTGTAATAGACCTTGATAATATCGCCGGCACTAAATTCAGGATAATCTTTTTTCAAAGATTCCAATAATTCTTTCTCCACCATCATTAACTTATCCATAACTGCCTCCTTTTATAATTATATCCTCTTTGCTCTTCTTCTCTTTTCTTAGCTCACAACTTAAAGCTTATAACTTACAGCTTCTTTACTCTTCTTTTCTCTATCTTTCTCTTAGCTTACAACTTAAAGCTTATAACTTACAGCTTACAGCTATCTTAATAAATCGGGTCTTCTTTTTTTTGTTATCTTTAAGGCCTCTTCTCTCCTCCATAGCATAATTTTTTTATGATTGCCTGAAAGCAAGACTTGTGGTATTTTTAAG
>JAMXCX010000052.1 GCA_024542985.1 Candidatus Omnitrophota bacterium
CTTTCTGTGGGGTTGAAAAAACTAGGTTTTTCTTCGCAGCCGTTAGAGTTGTTTAACGAGGCAATAAAGGCTCCTTTTGGAATAATTTTAGTAACCGGGCCCACAGGTTCTGGTAAATCCACGACCTTATATTCAATAATTAATCAAATCAATAGTCCGGATAAAAATATAATAACTATTGAGGACCCGGTTGAATATCATTTAGAAGGCATAACCCAGATTCAGGTGAATCCGGAAATAGGTTTAAATTTTTCTACCGGCCTGCGGTCAGTGCTCAGACAATCTCCGGATGTTATAATGGTAGGAGAAATAAGGGATTCTGAGACCGCCGACATCGCGATTAAAGCTTCTTTAACCGGAGAAATCATACTTTCCACTTTACATACCAATAGCGCTGTAGGAGCAATTACTAGGTTAAGAGATATGGGAACAGAACCATTTCTTTTAGCCTCTTCTTTAGTTGCTTTAACCGCACAGAGGCTGCTAAGAAGACTTTGTCCTAAATGTAAAGAGAAGTACAAGGTGGAGGAAGAAGTTTTAGAGCGTTTTGATCTGCTGGAACTTTGCAAAGCCCAGGGCGGAATCAAAGAGTTCTATAGAGAAAAAGGATGTTCATATTGCAACAATACCGGTTATAGAGGAAGAATTGCTGCTATGGAAATTATTCTCTTGGATGAGAGAATAAAAGAAATGATTATAGAAAAAACCTCCGAGACGGATATCATCCAGTATGCTAAAAAGTATAGAGAATTCCATAGTTTACGGGAAGATGGATTTTTAAAATGCATTGACGGGGATACTTCAATCGAGGAAATAATAAGAGTGACATCTGAATAAAATATTGATATAATAGATTTAAGTTTTTAGATTGCAAGGCAATCAGAGCATCGGACGTCTAATTTTGTAAAAAAAGCGGAAGCGGAAATATTAGATGCCTAAAATGGAGGTAAAAGCGTGAAGGTATTCGCTTACACAGTTAAAGACAGAGAGGGCAAAACATTAAAGGGTGTTATTGAAGCTGAGACCCAAGAAAGGGTTGTTGAGCATTTTCATAAACAAGAATGTATAATTTTCTCTATCCGAGAGACAAAAAAGAAGATAAGGACGCGCAAGAGGGGCAAGGTCAGTACTGATGAATTAGTTATTTTTTCCCGTCAGTTTACAACTCTGATAGAAGCCGGAATACCTGTAGTTGAGGGGTTGGGGATTTTAGAAGAGCAGGTTGAGAATGCTTATTTTAAAACAGCAATCAGCGAGATTCTAAAAGACGTAAAAGAAGGTTCTTCTCTTTCTTCAGCCTTGTCAAAGCATAAAAATATATTTCCCGAAATTTATTTGAGTATGGTAGAAGCAGCAGAGGTTTCAGGAAATTTACCGGAAATCTTAGACAGGGTTTCTGTCTATTTAGAAAAGACAAATGCTTTAAAGAAAAAGGTAGCATCCGCTATGTATTATCCGATAATAATTATAGTCATATCAGTTGGTATAACAGGCTTTCTGATGATTAAAATCGTACCTACTTTTAAAGATATGTTTGGACAGTTGGGTGCAGAATTGCCCGGGCCCACTCAGGCTTTGATAATGGTGTCAGATTTTTTAAGACGAATAGAAACAATGATAGCTATGATTGGTGTAGCTGTGGTGGGCCCTTTTGTTTTTAAAAAATTTGTTAATACTTCTAAAGGTAAAAGGCTTTTTCACAGAACATTGCTTAAGTTACCGGTATTTGGCGATTTGATAAAAAAAATCGCTATTGCTAGATTTTCCCGTACTTTTGCTACTTTAATCCGAAGCGGGGTATCAATAGTCAGGTGTTTAGAAATTGTCGGTAAAACCGCAGGTAATGCCATAGTCGAAGACGCAGTAGCCGAATCAAAGACAGCTATTCAGGAGGGGCAGCCTATTTCTACCCCTTTAGAAGGAACAGGGGTTTTTCCTCCCATGGTTACTAAGATGATAGCAGTGGGTGAAAAAAGCGGAAAGCTTGAAGAAATGCTTTCAAAAATAGCCCAGTTTTATGAGGAACAGACCGAGGCTATGGTGGCTGGTTTAGCCAGTTTAATTGAGCCCTTGATAATTGTATTTCTCGGCGTAATCGTAGGGGGAATAGTCATCTCATTATTTTTGCCTATAATAACAATTACCCAGCATATCAAATAAGCCTTATAGAATAAGGCTTATTTGCGTTGACAATAGGCTACATTCGTGTTATATTTTAATTGATTCGCCTTGCGGTGCGGGAGTGCGGCAAGATGAGCTTTTAGTTCTTTTTATTATATTTTTAGTTTCAAGGCTGCTCTAGAAAAAGGAGGTGAGAAGGTAAGAACAAGGAGAAAGCCTTGGCCATTAAAAAATGGAGGTAATCTAATGAGGATTAAAAAAGGTTTTACTTTAGTTGAGGTCATGATTGTGGTGGCTATTATTGCTCTTTTGGCAGCAATAGCCATACCTAACCTTTTAAGAGCAAGACTGAGCGCAAACAACACCAATGCCGTAGCAACATTAAAGACAATTTCAACAGCTGCTGAAACTTTCGCTACTGCTAACAATGGGAGTTACCCAGCAAACTTAGGTGCTATGACAGGCGCAGTGCCACCTTTCCTTAATGACGGAAGCATGATTAGTGCAACTGTGAGAGGGTATACCTTTAATGACTGTGAGTGGGCTGCTGATGGATATAACTGTACTGCCCAGGCTGCTAATTGCAATGTTTCAGGTACACGGGATTATGGTATTAGCACCGGCGCAGTTGCCACTGACGTTCCATGCACCTAAATTTTCTATTTTTGTGAGGGTTTAAACCTTGCATAGTAGAAAAGCGATTGGATTTTAAAAACGGGAAGTTTAAAAAGCTTCCCGTTTTCTTTTTTTATTTTTATGCTAAAATATTTTATATGAGAGTTAAATGGGATAAAAGAGGTTTTACCCTGGTTGAGGTTATGATAACAGTGGGAATTATTGCTATTTTAGCCATCATGGCCATACCAGGTCTTATAAGGGTAAGGATAGTTTCAAACCAGAGCAATGCGCAAACAACACTAAGGACCATTGCTACCGCTATGGAAACTTATGCTTCTTCAAATCAAGGCCTTTATCCTACTAATTTTGTTAATAATTTAGTAAATGCCGGCCCGCCCTATCTTAATAAGGATTATACCTCTGGTGCTTATCACGGGTATATTTTTACATGCACGGCCTTAGGCGGCGGAGCCCTGGATGGAGCAGGGTATAATTGCACAGCGCAATACCTACCTTTTGGCGGGCAAGTAAATTACTCAATAAGTATTAGTTCAGGATTGACGCCCTTTTAAAAACCCAAAGTTTATTTTTATCCAGAATTCACCAAAGATAGAATGGCGTATGCCCTTGGTTCTGGAGCAGGAATTTTGCCTTCCATTTATTTTTGTGATAGAATAACTCAGCAGTACCAATATTAAATGATAGATTAGCTAGCTTTCAGGAGGTTGGTTTTAAAAAAATAAATAAATGTCTAGCAATAAGATAACCAAACTGTTTTATTTCCTTCTTCTTTTAACCGCTATAGGCTTCAATCTCTATTTACGATTATTCCCGGCATATTTTCCCCAATTAAAAAAACAAGCCATAATTAACGTAGAAAATAATATTGCTAAAAAGGTGGAAAAGGCACTTGATAAAAAAAATATTTCTTACGTTCCCCTGCTCAGGAAAAAGGTAGTAAAAGAGATAATTAAAAAGGAGAAGCGGGATAGGCAAAAATTTAAAAACAAAGTTGTAAAGGAGTATAAGAGGTTAAAACAGAGGTATCAGAATCAAAATAACCGGACTTACCTTCTAGAAGTCGACCCTTATTGCTGGATGCGGTTTACAAGGCTTATTCTAGAGAACGGCTATCCCGGCAACAAAAGAGTTGAAAATAAAATATATGATACTTTTATGCTCGCTCCTCAAGGTAAGGAGGCTCCTCCCCAAAGGTTTTTTTATTATTTTTCTTCTTTTTTGTATAGAGTAGCTTTTTTCATTTTTCCCAGCCTGGGATTAGAAACCTTTCTTTTTTATCTTCCAGTCTTTTTTTTATTCGTCTTTTTTATTGTTCTTTACCTATTCTGCCGCTATTTCTTTTCCGAATTAGCGGGAATACTAGCTATCTTTTTTGTAGGCCTATCCAGAGTGGTTATTGCCCGCAGTTCTGCCGGCTGGTTTGATACAGATGTATTAAATATTTTATTTCCCTTGTTGATATTTTGGTGCCTGGCTTGCGCTGTGAAATCTAAAAAAACTATTTTAAATAGCTTATTATCTTTTGCCGGAGGACTATTTTTGGTTCTGTTCGCCTACAGTTGGAATGGGTGGCGGTTTTCTTTTGTGGTAATAGGAGGATTTTTCGCGTATTTTTTATTAAATAATGTCGCCTTATATTATAAAGATATAAATAAATTAAAGAAGGAAATTTCTCCTTACTTTATTTCTCTAGCTGTGTTCTCTATAACAAGCATAACTTTCTGTTTAATTTTCTTTGGCCTTGAACCGTTTTCTAGCACTTATAATTGGGTATGGGCATATTTAGGCTTGGCTGAGCCTCTTGGCAGGAGCATTTGGCCGAATACTTATTATACTGTAGGTGAATTTCAAAAAGCCGGCCTTGTTAATATTCCTTATAATATGCTGGGTTGGACCCCTTTAGTTCTGGCTATGGCCTCTTCGTTATGGATTTATATAAGACAAAAAAGAGGATTAAAGGCCGAGATAGTTATCTTACTTGTGTTTTGGACTTTCGGCGCTTTTTTTATCAGCTTAAAAGGGCAAAGATTTACTTTTTTTCTCAGTTTCTCATTAGGGATTCTTTTAGCTGTGGGTTTGGATGAGCTACTAAAGTTAATTTATTTAAAAGCAAAGGACTTGAAAAATATAAAATTAAAAATTGGTGTTTTGATAGGGATGGCTATTGGGTTGTATTTAATCTTTTTTCCAGTAATTGGAAGAAGTTTTGTCTGGGCTGCAAGGCAATTTCCAATGATGAATGATGAGCGCTATGATTTTTTTGTCAAAATAAAAGAAAATACACCAAAAAATTGCATAATTAATTCTTGGTGGGATTACGGTAACTGGATTAAGGAAATTTCAAGAAGAAGGGTGATTTTTGACCCTCAAACTCAACGGAGGCCTTTGGCTTATTGGATGGCTAAAGTTTTAACTACCGGGGATGAGCTGAAGGCTTTAAGAATCTTAAGGATGCTGAATAATTCTTCCGATACGCTTTTTCGTGAAATGAAGAAATACATTGATGATGATTTTAAAACAATTGCCCTTCTTAATAAAATATTAGTATCGGATTTTAAAGACGTAGATAGGATACTCCAGAGTTACCAATTGCCTCCGGAGATTAAAGAAATGATAAAAGATGTTATTTTTGTAAAAGAACCGCCTCAGACCTATTTAGTCGTTGATAACAGCCTAGCATCAAAAATGGCTGCAATATCGTTTTTAGGGAATTGGGATTTTCGTAAAGTATTTATAAGAAAACATAAAAATATGCCTAAACAAGTAATTTTTAGCAATTTGCAGGAGATTTTTTCTTTATCTTTCTCAGAGGCAGAAAAACTTTATAATGAAGTTGAGTTTTCTGCAGCCACCAGGAAAGAGGCCAAAGTTGTTTCTAAAGAATGGGTTTTTTATCTTAGCTTAAAAGAAGGCAAACAGGAGAAAAATATTGTTTATTTTGATAATGGGGTAGTTTTAAATTTAAAAGATTTAAAGGCTAGAATATTTTCTCCTAAGAATAGGGAATATAACAAGTTTCGATATGTTCTGCTTTTTGACGGAGAAAATTTAGTTTACAAGCGCTATGATGATGCCCGGATTAAGTCCGGAATCCTGGCCATAAAGGAAAATGATGAATACAAATGCATAGGCTTATCCGCAGACGACCTAGGGCGTAGTCTTTATGCAAGGTTATATTTAGGGAAAGCAAAAGGGCTTAAATATTTTGAGCCTTTTATACTGGATGATAAATCCGGATTTTATGCCTTTAAAATAAAATGGCCAAAGGCCGATAACCAAAATCACTAAAGGGTTACATGAGTGCTCAAACTCCAAAATTCGTTTCAATAGTTCTTCCTTGCCTGAATGAAGAGGATTCTATCGGCATCTGCATTAAAAAAATAAAAGATGTATTTTCAAAAGAAAACATAAAAGGCGAAATTGTTGTTATTGATAATGGTTCAACAGATGCAACTCCCAAAATCGCCGCAGAGCTAGGAGCAAGAGTATTATATCAGCCGATTCAGGGTTATGGAGCAGCCTATATTAAAGGGTTAGATGAAGTAAAGGGCGAGTATATAATTATTGCTGACGCTGACGATACCTATGATTTTTATGAGATTCCTAAATTTGTCAGCTTGTTGGAAGAAGGCTATGAATTTGTGATGGGCAGCCGCTTTAAGGGAAATATAACTAAAGGGGCTATGACCTGGAGCCATAAATACATCGGCAATCCGATAATTACTTTTGTCTTTAAGATATTTTTTAAAAGCAAGTTTTCTGATGTTTTGTGTGGGATGAGAGCTTTTACTAAGAAAGCCTATTTAGAAATGGACTTGAAATGCTTAGGCATGGAGTTCGGAATAGAGATGATTTTCTCGAGCATGTTAAAAGGGCTGAAGATAACAGAGACCCCGATTAATTATTTTCCCAGAAAAGGAAAAACCAAGCTCAATGCTTTTAAAGATGCCTGGAGGTATTTTCGTTTTATGCTTCTTTTTAGCCCGAATTGGCTTTTTCTTGTCCCGGGATTCATACTTTTTATTGGCGGGTTGTTGGCCTTAATTTTTTCCGGTTGGGGGTATCTGACTTTATTTGGGCATAAATTTTATGTTCACGCGATGATTTTCTTTACATTTTTTTCCTTATTAGGATTTAAAATTATTAATTTAGGTTTTTTTGCCAAGAGCTATAGTTTTTCAGAAGGATTTGAAAAAAAAGATGCTTTTTTGCAAAAGATTTACAGAAAGTTTACCTTAGAGAAGGGAATTTTTATTGGTTTTAGTTTTTTTAGTTTGGGAGGTTTGCTCAGTGCCGGCGTAGTTATTAAGTGGGTAAAATCAGGTTTTGGGCCCTTAAATGAAGTAAAACTCTGTCTTTTAGGCCTTTTATTTATGACAATAGGTGTTCAGACAATATTTTCTTCGTTTTTTTTAAGCATTTTAACTTTATCCAGGAAAAAATAATTATACATTAAAGGTATTAATATCAACATATTGTAAAAACAAGCTTTAGCAAATGTTCGGAGCCCAAATTTTAGACGAAAGCATTTCTAAATTATTACTATGTCGCAAAGGCAAACATATCCTATGCGAGGCTTGAGTAAACTTCTAGAAGTTTACTCTCTTCATTTTCCCAATTATATTTGTTTATCGCCGCCCCAAGTGCATTTTTTCCGAATTCTTCACACATTTTAGGATTATTTTTTAGTTTTAAAATTGCCTCTCTAAGGGCAGATTTATTATAGTCTATCACCAAACCACAGCATAGTTTGTGTGTGAGCCTCCCAGCATAAGTACCTTTTGTAGTTATTATTGGCCGTGCACATACCATTGCTTCAAATTGTTTATTTGCTAAACCAAGTTTATTATTTTTATCAGTAGGATTAATCATGCATATGACGGCATTTGACTTTAGTGTTTTTGGAATAACTTCGGTGGTTGAAATTGTTCCTAAAAATTCTATGTTCGGATATTGGCTTGATTTTTGTTTTACTAATTCATATAAGCTTCCTTTTTGACCGGCAAGAATTAATTTAATATCCGATAGGAAACCTATCGTATCGATTAGTTGCGGGAACATTCTATTTTTATGCAACGTTCCAATATAAATAACAGTAAATATATTACTGGGTGGCGGCTGGTATTCTTTCGATATAAGTTGTTTACAATTCATGACTATTGATATAGGTTTAGGAGAGCGTGAGGAAAAATATGTATGCAATGGTTTGTTTACGGTAATTATATGGTCAACGTAACGTAAAAGTATTTTTTCTAAAATAAAAGCACCGCCGACAACGCATTTGTTAGTAACTCTCTCTATCATATAAGCAAATATTTCATGAGCATCATATATAAGCTTTATGCTGTACTTCTTTTTTAGCATCACCCCTATGGAAAGGGTATCTAAATCATGGCAGTGGACGAC
>JAMXCX010000053.1 GCA_024542985.1 Candidatus Omnitrophota bacterium
ATGAAAAATCCCTTTTTCAGTGTAATTATTCCTACTTACAACCGGCAAAAATTTTTAAAGATTGCTGTACAATCAGTGCTTCAGCAAACATTTCAGGATTATGAACTCATAATTGTTGATGACGGCTCAATTGATAAAACAAAGCAAATAATTGATGAATTCAGTAGTAAAAAAATAAAATATGTTTGCCAGAACCATCGAGGAGTCTCCTCAGCCCGGAATAATGGCTTAAACCGGGCAAAAGGAAACTACATAGCTTTTCTTGACTCCGATGACCGGTTCTGCCGGGAAAAGTTAGAAATAACTTACGATTGCCTTGCAAAAAACCCCCAATATAAAGTCTTTCACACTGAAGAAATATGGTACCGAAAGGGAAAGCTACTGGCCCAAAAAAAATACCACAAAAAGCCCAGGGGTTTAGTATTCAGTAATTCCTTAAAATTATGCTGTATAAGCCCTTCGGCGGCAGTAATAAAGAAAGATATTTTTCAAGAATTAGGCGGCTTCGATGAAAAACTCCCGGCTTGTGAAGATTACGATTTTTGGCTCAGAGTAACATCTAAATATCCAATATTTCTCATTCCCCAATATTTAACCATAAAAGAAGGCGGCCATCCTGACCAACAATCAAAAAAGTACCCCGGGGCTATGGATAAATTCCGCATCTATGCCCTCGAAAAACTCCTTAAAAGCAATAAGCTAAAGGCTGAATATTATGAGTTGGCCTTCCAAGAACTTCATAATAAATGCTCTATCTACATAAAGGGAGCCCTAAAAAGACAAAAGACCAGCGAAGTCCGGTATTACGAGAATCTTCTCTTAGGATTAAGGAGAAGTAAATTCTATGTTAAATAATCTTAAAAGTACAATAGAGAATAATTTTAAATTCCGGCTGAATAAAAATCAACTGGCTGAAACCGAAAGGCTAATTTTTGAAATCATAAAAAGAGAAAAAATAAACCTAAAAAAACTCCTAATTTTTTTAAAGAAAAACTCTAATATTGATAAATGTTCATCAGGAAATAAATTCTCAACTCTTAAACAAACTCTCCTGGAACTTCGTTTCCCTCTCACGCAGGCAGCCGAAAGAATAGACGCCCAGAGAGTTTTTTTAAATAAACTAAAACTCCCCTTAAGAGACAACTGGCAGGTAAATAAAGATTTTAAACCTTTAAAGATATTTGTCGAAACCAAGGCCAAAGAAAGTTATATTATTAATAACCTGCGCAAGAAATTCCCCAAAATAGAGACTGAAGAAGTAACCTCCTGCGCCGAATACATCAAAAAAAATAAATTTACAGTTTCAGAACTAAAGAAACCTTTTATATTTGTTGTAAAGGAAAATTGTGATTTTATAAAAATCTGCCCTTGCACTAAAGGACACCTGTATTGCGGCTACTGGATATTTAATTTAGGCTTTGGCTGCCCCTTTGACTGCTCTTATTGCTTCCTGCAGCAATATTCGAACTTTCCCGGGATAACTTTACCGGCGAATCTGGATAATTTTTTTGAGCGCTGTGATGAATTCCTAGCTCAGTTTAAAAAGCCTCTAAGAATCGGAACCGGAGAATTTTGCGACTCTTTGGCCCTTGATGACATAACTGAATACTCAAAAAAAATAATTCCTTATTTTGCCAAAAAAAACGTCTTATTTGAGCTAAAAACAAAAAGCTCATCAATAGATAATCTCTTAAAAATTACACCCCCATCCAATATAGTAATCTCCTGGTCGCTAAACCCTCAAAGCATTATAAAAACTGAAGAAAAGGCAACGGCTTCCTTAAAGCTCAGACTCGAAGCTGCAAAGAAAGTGCAAGCCACGGGCTTTCGAGTGGGATTTCATTTTGACCCTATTATTCATATAAAAGATTGGCCTAAACTGTATAAAGAAGTTATCGATAAACTCTATGCGTATTGTAAGCCTCCCTTTTCCTGGATAAGCTTGGGGACTTTACGTTGTCACCGAGAGTTAAAAGGAATTTCCCAAGTGCGGTTTCCTAAAAGCGATATATTTTACGGCGAGTTACTGCTAGGCAAAGATAAAAAGCTGCGCTATCCGAATTTCCTAAAAGTAGAAATCTACCAAAAAATGCTAGAGTTTATACGCAGACACGATAAAAAAACTCCTATTTATCTCTGTATGGAAGATAACGAAGTTTGGTCTAGAGTAAAAGGATTGGTTCCTTTCTCTGAGATAGAAAACTCTTTAGCTAAACTCTAAAATGACCACAAAGGAAACTATTGCGGATTCAATATATTTTCTTTATTTTTGCTCCGGGATAGTAGTGTTTTAGTATCTTTTTATAAGTATAGCCTTTTTCAGCCATAGCTGAAGCTCCATCTTGACATAAACCTGCTCCATGACCAAAGCCAGCACCCCACAAAAAAAGCATTTCAGGTGTACCTTTTTGGGATAATTTTCTCTCTATTTTAAAAGCACTACTTCTCAAACGATCAAAATAATGCCGTATCTTTAGGCCTCCTTTTAGAGCTATTTTCTCCCTTGAGGTAATAACGTCTATACTTTTATTATGGAAACAATCTCCTTTCTCTCGAGCAATAATATGCTTTAAATCGCTAATATGAAACCCAAAAGCAATAGAAAAATCCTCTTTATCATAAACCCTCTGCCAGCGGAAACTAGCTTTAGTCTCGCTAAAACAGAAAGTTCTCGGCGCATCCAAAAACCACAGTTCCTCTTGATAGGGAGATGCCGGATAAGGACATCTTGGAGAATCAATTTTACTATCTAAATAGTCGTTATCGCCGAAGGCGTCTGCGGCCAGACATCCTCCGCAATTGGCATGATAAAATGCCTCTATCGGCTTATCGGCAGATACAAGAATCTGGCCTTTTGTGTCAAAAACTGCCTTATTGGTAGAAAGAGTTTCGGCTGATAGGCCTTGATAAACCTGGCAATGCACATCAGCACAAAAATTAAACCCTTCTTTTCTGTGCCGCCTCATATTCCTAGAAATGAGAGTTCTCGCTGCCACCGCCTGAGCCCGTAGAGCTTCCGGGTCGGAGTTAGCGGATATTTCTGCAGATAAAACACCATAAAGATATTCTTCTGCATCCAAGACATTAATGAGATTTAAGTGCTTATTTTTTTCTACTGCCTCCAGGCTGCCTCGATAGATCCGGTCGATTTTTTTATGCCAGAAATCTCGTTCGCCATAGGTAACATCCAAAACATAAAACGGATATCTCTGGTCAGAAAACTCCGGTGATAATATTTTAACCGGCGATGAAAAAGACCCATAAATTTTTTTTGTATCATAATCTTTTAAAATCACTCTACCCTTTTTGTAGATCAGGGAGTAAAACTTATTAGCCTGCCCCCTAAACTTTTCTCTACCGTCACTAACCGTAAAAATACCACCGCAGGAAAAAGAAAATTCTTCCAATCCTCTTCCTAGGGCCACTCTCACTAAGGATACCGGCTCTTGAGGCTCATAGAAGGATAATTTAACTTTTTTACGTTTTTTATATTTTTTTTCCTTTTTATCAACAAAAAAATCTTTGCCGAGCCTCTTTTTCACTATCTCTAATCTTTTATTTACCGTTTTGCTCCGGGGATAAAAATTTATAGATTTAAATAAAAAATCATAGGCTCTTGAATATTTGCTTTGTTTATACAAGCAATCTCCCAAGTAGTAATGAGCGAGCCTTAGACTTGAGTCAAGTTTTATAACTTTAAGAAATACTTCTATGGCTTCGCTGTATCTTCCTCTTTTGCGATAAATTTTTCCTAAACGAAAAAGGGCAATGTTGTTTTCTTTTAGCTTTATCGACTTTAAATAATGAGTTATGGCAAGATTTTCTTTAATCAAATCCTCATAAGCTAATCCTAAATAGAGAAAAATGAGCCAGTCCTTATCCTTGATGTTTTTTAAAATATCAATAGCTTTTTTAGAATTTCCGGACAAGAACTCAAGCTTTCCTAAATAATACAGTACTCGTCTATCTTGACTAACACCGGCGGCTTTTTTAAGAATGGTTTTTGCTTTATCGTATTCGGCAGAGTCTTTAAAAAGAATAGCTGTGTCCAAATAATCACTTAGGGTTGAATTATCTAAACCTCTGTTGTACAAATAGTCTTGTGATTTTGAAATAGCAGGGTTTTCAGTCAGAAAGGTTAAAAAAATAAGAAGAAGAATAAAAGCAGGCAATCTCATAGGCTCTAAAGGAAGTTTTAAACAGTGAGTCTTTCTTTTCCCAATACGGGAATTCCCCATTCTCTTGCTAGGGATAAAAACTTTTCTTTCTCTAAAATAATAACTTTGTTCTTTTCTAAAACTAGACTGGAGGCCTTTATGCGCCGCAATAACCTTAAAGTAGATATTCCCACAACCGGCACATCAAAACGCAAATCTTGATTGCTTTTACAAAATTTTAATATCGTGCAGCCACACCCTGCTAAAGCCTGAGCTCTCTTAATAGTCCTATCTGTCCCCTCTAAAGATTCTAAAGCCACAACACTTCCATTTTTTATCACTATTGTCTGACCCACATCCAGCTCTACAAACCGTGATACCATATCTAAACCAAAATCAACGTCCCTGCTTGCTGCAATCGTTAGATTCAATCTGTTCATAACCCCTTCTTTAACCAAATCTTTATCCAAAAAGGCCGTAGAGTCCAAAAAAATTATTCCCCGGCTTTCTAAATATTCGATTATTTTTCCAAAGATAGTGTGGGGCCTAAAATCCTGTATACTTTCGACTAAAGAAATTAACTCTTTATCCCAACCTTTACGGTTAAAAATTCTTAAAGGGTTTATTTGCCCGGCCATAATGCACTGGCTTATACCTTCACTTGCTAAAATCCGGCTTAAATTTTTGAGTTGGCCTACCCCTAACCAGTAAACTTTATCAGCGTATTTATATATATCCCGGGAAGTCTCACCCTTAAAACATAAAGCAACAATTTCGTAACCTTTTTCATTTTGCTTAATGCGCTGGGCAAGAATTATAGGAAGAAGGCGATTGCCGGCAATAATACCTAACTTTTTACTTTTTACCATCTGCATTTACCTCAATTCGCGAAGAAACCACCTCTCTAAGAAACTGACTGGATAACTTCAGACTTCAGGATTCTCCCGATAAACCGGGATAATCCTGAAATGGAAAAAACTGCGGCTGTTAAGACCATGGACCTTCACTTCTACTGAAATCATCGGGGGGGGGATTACGTACTTATTCCTCTTTTTGAAGAAGAAATGAAATCGATAAGGTAGTCTAGCTCTCCTAAAGAAGATAACTCATTTTTGGCTAATATTTTTGCTTCATTAAAAGGGTGGTTTTCAAAAAAAATAATTTTGAATGCTTTTTTCAATAGCTTAACGGTCGAAGATGTAAATTTAGCTCTTTTTAATCCTAGTACATTAAGTCCGCAGATTTTAGCAGGGTGGCCATCGCACATTGAATATGGGGGAATATCCTGAACTACTTTTGAGCAACCTCCCACTATGGAAAAATCTCCTAATCGGCAGAACTGATGTACTGCCACTAATCCGCCGATAACACCTTGGTTGCCCATCTCGACATAACCGGCTAAAGTTGCGCAATTTGCTAAAACATTTCCATCTCCGATTATACAATCATGAGCAATATGCGAATAAGCCATGATGAGGTTATCATTTCCAATGACCGTTTTTGCGTCTCTATCTGTACCCGGATTAATGGTGACGAATTCTCTTATGCGGTTATTATCCCCAATGACAAGAAAGCTTTTGTCTCCTTTATATTTTAAATCCTGAGGGATATTACCTACTACCGCATAAGGAAAAATATGGCATCCTTTGCCGATATTAGTATATCCTAAAACCTGGGCAAAAGAATCTATAACGCAATCATCGCCGATAGTGACATTCTCATCAATAGTTGCATAAGGCCCAACAGTTATATTTTTACCTAATCGGGCACAAGGGCTAATCATAGCCTTAGAATCAATTTTTACAGACATAGAGTCTTACCTCTAATCATGCTTTTATAAACACGTATACGATTTTATTTTTAATTATATCAAAAAATATAGGTAAGGCAACAAAAAGTGAAGTAACAAAAATAGCCTTAGGACTCAACCATAGCAAATTTAAGTTCTGCTTGGGCGACCACCTTACCGTCAACAAAAGCCTTAGTGATAACTGAACCTGTTCTGCTCCGAAGCTTTCCGACAACTACTTCTATAACTAACTGATCCCCAGGAACTACGGTTTTTCTAAATTTTATATTGTCTGCGGCCATAAAATAGGCGAGCTTCCCCTTATGCTCTTCGCAAGCAAGCATAAGCACCCCCCCTACCTGGGCCATAGCCTCAATAATTAAAACACCGGGCATAATCGGCTTGCCGGGAAAATGCCCCTGGAAAAAATACTCATTCATGGTAACGCTCTTTATGCCGATAGCTTTTTTACCTTTATCTAAATGGGTTATCTTATCTACGAGAAGAAATGGATATCGATGCGGCAATATTTTCATTATCTCCTGGGCACTAAGTTCTGTTCCTTGAGGAACATAGGCTGTTCTTGAGCCAATTCCTGCGCTTTTAACTTTTTCTTTATACCGACGCAATTTATTTAGTAACTTTATATTTAAAGAATGCCCGCCTCTTATAGCAATGACATGACCTCTCAGGGGGCCGCTTAAATATAGATCACCGACCAAGTCTAAAACCTTATGCTTAAGGAACTCGTCTTCAAACCGCAGCTTATTGTCAATTATACCTTTGTCAGAAACAACAAGGGTATTTTTATAATTGGCACCCTTGCCCAACCCCATGCTCAATAAAGACTTTACTTCGTCTTCGAGGCAAAATGTCCTAGCTTCATAAAGATTATCCTTCAGGCTTCCATTAAACGCTATATCTGCATAGCCAGAACCGATTAAAGGATTATCATAATCTAAAACATATGATATACGTAAACTATTGTAAGGAAGAAGCACTATGCTAGCCGAGCCTTCCTCAACCCACAAAGGCTCTTTTATGGTTAAAAAATCACGCTCTAAGGATTGCTCCTGGCATCCCACTTCTCTTATCTTGTCCACAAAGTGTTTCGCACTTCCATCTAGGCCGGGAATCTCTTCTCCCCAAATATTTACTTGCAGATTATCTATGCCTAGAAGATGTAAAGCAGCCATAAGATGCTCTACTGTATGAACGACTACGCCGTCACAACCAATAGAAGTACGGCGAGGATATTTCTCCGGAGCCAGAACAGAATAAAGACTAACCTTAATAAAAGAAGCAACCTCTATATCTTTTCTCATGAAAATTATACCTGTATCAACAGGCGCCGGCAGGAGTTCTAGCTTAGTTTCTTTACCGGTATGCAACCCTATTCCTTCCAAAAATACTCTGCTTTTTATAGTTTTTTGTTTCTCAGGCATCTTGTATTACCTCTAGTTATGTTGACTATTAATAAACTTGAGCGTCTTTGCTTTTTTGTTTTAGCTTAGCCTCTAGATTTTTTACTTTCTGTTCTAGTTCTTTTATCGTTTTGTAAAGTTCCGGTAA
>JAMXCX010000054.1 GCA_024542985.1 Candidatus Omnitrophota bacterium
CTTAAAAGCTCAAGAAGCAGTTGCTAATGCGGTAAGTGCGGCTAAAGACTATTCGCACCAGCAGATTCTTCCCGAGCATATTCTTTTATCTTTAGTTAGCGATTCAAAAGGAATTGCCAGAGAGATTTTTTTGAAATTGGCAATTAATTTAGACGATTTGAGCTCCGGCCTTAAAAAGAATCTTCTTTCAGTTCCTAAAGTTTATGGAGAGGCCAAGGACGTTTATGGTTCCGGCCGCATGCTTGAAGTTTTGCATTTGGCAAAAAACTATATGGGTAATTTAGGTGATGAATATATTAGTTCAGAGCATCTCATTTTAGCTATTGCTAACGAGAAAAAGGGTTTTTTATGGGAATATCTTAAAAAGCAAGGCATATCCGGTGATGATTTGCTAAGGATAATTAAAGAGGTAAGAGGAAGCCAAAAAGCCGATTCAGCATCGGCTGAAGATTCTTACCGGGCTTTAGATAAATTCGGACGGGATTTAACTGATTTAGCAAAAAAAGGCAAGCTCGACCCGGTTATCGGCAGGGATGAAGAGATACGAAGAGTTATCCAAGTTTTATCCCGGAGAACAAAAAATAATCCGGTTTTAATAGGTGAACCCGGTGTAGGCAAAACTGCGATTGCTGAAGGCTTAGCCAGAAGAATCGCTTTCGGAGATGTGCCGGAGGGGTTAAAAGAAAAGAAAATAGTGGCTCTTGATTTAGGGGCCCTGGTTGCCGGTGCAAAATTCAGGGGCGAATTTGAGGAGCGCCTTAAGGCAGTGCTTAAAGAAGTTGAAAGCCTAGAGGGTAAAGTTATTCTTTTTATCGATGAGTTGCATACTTTAGTAGGAGCCGGTGCAGCCGAAGGGGCCGTGGATGCGGCCAATATGTTAAAGCCGGCTTTGGCAAAAGGAGTTTTGCGTTGCATTGGGGCAACTACTTTAGATGAGTACCGCAAGCATATTGAAAAAGATGCAGCTTTGGAAAGAAGGTTTCAGCAGGTTTTAATCGGCGAGCCGACTGTAGAACAGGCTATTGTTATCTTGCGGGGCCTGAAAGAAAAATACGAAATTCATCATGGCGTTAGGTTAAAAGATTCAGCCCTTATCGCCGCAGCGGTATTGTCTTCCCGGTATATTCAAGCAAGGTTTTTGCCGGATAAAGCTATAGATTTAATTGATGAGGCAGCCTCGCGCTTGCGCATTGAAATTGATTCAAAGCCTGAAAGCATAGATAAACTGGAAAGGAAAATTTTAGAATTACAAATTCAAAAGCAGGCTTTAAAAAAAGAAAAGGACTCATCTTCTCTCCAGAGGCTCAAAAAGCTGGATAAACAAATAAACGATTTAAATGAAGAGCTTAACATCAAAAAAAATCATTGGCAGAATGAAAAAGGCCTCATTAGCCGGATAAGAAAAACTAACGAGTCAATTGAAGAGCTTAAAAATCAAAGTATTGATTTTCAAAAACAAGCCCAACTGCAAAAGGTAGCAGAAATAAGATATGGCAAAATTCCTCAGTTAATCCGGGAACTAGGCGGTTTGAACAAGAAACTGGCCGAGGTTCAAAAAAATGAAAAGATGCTTAAAGAGGAAGTCGATGAAGAAGACATTGCTCAAATTGTATCCAGTTGGGTAGGCATTCCGGTTTCCCGCCTGATGGAAGAGGAGGTGAGGAAGCTTCTCCGGATGGAAGAGGAGTTGAAAAAGCGGGTAGTAGGACAAAATGAGGCAATTAGATTGGTATCGGACTGCATAAGAAGGGCTCGTTCCGGTTTGGGAGACCCCAATCAACCCTTGGGGTCATTTTTGTTTTTAGGCCCTACCGGAGTAGGTAAAACAGAACTTGCAAAAAGTCTGGCTTGGTTTTTGTTTAATAACGAACAAAACTTAGTTAGGTTGGATATGAGCGAATACATGGAAAAGTTTTCCCTATCCCGGCTCATTGGTGCGCCTCCGGGTTATGTCGGCTATGATGAAGGCGGGCAATTAACAGAAAAAGTGAGGCGTAACCCCTATTCGGTTGTTCTTTTTGATGAAATAGAGAAAGCGCATCCTGATGTTTTTAATATTCTTCTGCAGATTCTTGACGATGGAGTTTTGACTGATTCCACAGGCAAGAAGGTTAACTTTAAAAACACAGTTGTGATTATGACTTCTAACATCGGCAGTGAACAATTTAATGACTTTAATTTGACCAAGAAAGCTATTGAGCAAAATTTACGCCAGGAGATTAAAAAGTACTTTCGGCCCGAATTTTTAAACCGTCTGGATGAAATAGTAATTTTCGATAGCCTGACTTTAGATAATATAAAAGGTATAGTTGATATTCAAATGAGAATTATAAGAGAAAGATTGAAAGATAAGAAAATTGAGTTAAAATTAACGTCTGGCGCCTGTGAACTCATCGCAGAAAAAGGGTTTAGCCCTGAGTATGGGGCAAGGCCCCTAAAGCGGACTATTCAGAAACTGGTAATTAATCCTTTAAGTCTCAAGCTGATCGGAGGCGAGTTTAAAGAAGATGATAAGATAGTTATTGATGCCGTAAAGAGAAGCCTTGTGATTAAGAAAGAGGACAAGGTCCTTTTACATTAAATTTACCTGTTTGCTGTTTGTCGGCAAATAGGGCCGGCAAAGGATTTTGAAGCGTTCAACTAAAGCTAGACAGGTATCCCGGTAGAAGGGGATAGAAAGGAGGTAAGATTGAGAGTTGATATTTCATTCAAGTATCTGGAAAGGAGTAATATTATTAATAAGGCTTTAGATAATAATCTTAAGAAGATAGAAAGACGTATTAGAATGTTTCGGCGTAATGATTCTATTCATATTTCCGTACATGTTGAGAAAAATCCTCACAAGGAGCAGTATTTTTGTCGTTCTCATATTTATCTGCCTTTAATGAAGGCTTTAGTAGTGGCTGAAAAAGCAAAAGAAGTTACTTTGGTTATAAATAAGACCTTCTCCGCTTTGCTCAAGCAGCTGGAGAAGGTAAAGCAAAGACGGCAAAAGCGTAGGAACAACAGGGAAAAAATAGAACGCCGGGAAGTAGATGCGAATAAAAAATTTGAGGGTTGATTTAGTAGGATAGTTTATCTTGACTAGGGAAAACTTGTATGTTAGGATATCTGGCACTCTGGGCTTGAGAGTGCTAAAGGTAAGGTTAATGTTATGGTAAGATTTGTCGATTTTCGAGAAAGAGAAGCGGAAATTCTAGGTTTGATTGTGGATAGCTATATAAAGGAATCAAAACCTATAAGCTCTGCCTATTTATGCCAGGAGTGTCATCTTAGCTGTTCTCCGGCTACAATACGCAATGTGATGGTTTCTCTGGAGAAACAGGGTTTTCTTTCTCATATTTATACCTCCTCAGGAAGGGTTCCTACAAAAAAAGCATTCAAGCGTTATGTAGAGAGTTTTAACCCGGAGGATATCATCGAAGACGCTGCAGTAGAGCTCGATTTTTATTCCTTACCTTCGACAAATATAGAGGGAATTATAAACTATACCCTTGATAGCCTTACTAAGTTTAGCGGTTACACCTCGCTAATCGCAGTATCAGGAGGGAGCGGCGGGCTTTTCTTTAAAGGTATGCGTTGCATATTAAACCAGCCTGAATTTGAAGATATAAACAGGTTAAAACATATATTTTATATCTTAGAAGAAAAAGTAGATGCTATGCATAATTTGCTTTCTGACTATCTTGACGAAAACATAAAAATACTCATCGGTGATGAAATCGGTTTGGATGAAATTTCTGATTGTTCTCTGGTTATATCCGGCTTGAAAGAAGAAAAGATTAACTTTGCCTTGGCTCTTTTGGGCCCGGTGCGGATGAATTATATAAAAGCAGCATCGTGTTTGCACAGTGTAAATAGGCAGCTAAAGGAAGTGGTTGAGGAGCTTATTTAGATAGGATGGTTTTAGTTTGGGGTGAGAGAGTTGAAGAAAAAAGATAAAGGACAAGAAGAACAAGCTGACCCGGAAGCGCAAGCCAAAGAAATGCTTAATAAAACAGGAGAAAAAAATCTCAACTCCGATTCAGCAGCTGAAGGGGCCAAAGAAATAACTAAAAACAAGCAGGAGTATGATGCTCTTTGGGATAGGTTTGTAAGATTGCAGGCTGAATTTGAAAATTATAAAAAAAGATCTTACAAAGAACGCATAGAATTTATTAAATTCGCCAATGAAGGGCTTATTATGGAGCTTTTAGGCATTGTTGACAATTTTGAAAGAGGGATAAAATCTGCCGAGTTAAAAAAAGATTTTGACCTTCTCCACCAGGGAGTGGATATGATTTCAAAGCAACTGTATACCTTGTTGGAGTCTAAAGGGTTAAAGAAGATAAAAACAGAAGGCGAGAAATTTGACCCGCATAAACATGAGGCAGTAGAGGTAGTAGAAGATGAAGGAGTTCAAGATGATATTATAGTTGAGGAATTACAGCCCGGTTATACTTTAAATGACCGGATAATAAGACCGGCAAGAGTGAAAGTTCATAAGTGTAAAGAAAAAAAAGAAGAGGATAAGGAAGAAAATATAAAAGAAGAAAGTAAGTAAAATATAAAAGAAAAAGTTTGAATAAGACATCTCACCCATCTTCGATGGATGAAAGCTCAATTCCCCGCTAAAGGCGGGGTCGTTAAGGAGGTTTAAAAATGGCAAAAGTAATAGGTATTGATTTAGGAACGTCTAATTCGTCAGCGGCAGTAATGGAAGGCGGCCGGCCGGCAATTATTCCTTCAGCAGAAGGAGCCGGAGTTGCCAGCGGTAAAGCTTTTCCGTCAGTAGTTGCCTTTACTAAAGATGGACAGCGTCTTGTGGGTGAACCGGCGAGAAGGCAGGCTGCGGTTAATCCTGAGGGAACGGTTTTAGCTGCCAAGAGAAAAATAGGAACTGAGTTTAAATTTAATGTTTACGGGAAAGAATATACGCCTCAACAAATATCAGCGTTTATATTGCAGAAAATAAAACAGGATGCTGAAAGCTATTTAGGCGAAGAAATAAAAGAGGCAGTAGTAACTGTACCGGCTTATTTTAATGACAACCAGCGTCAGGCTACAAAAGATGCCGGGACCATTGCCGGTTTAGATGTTATCCGGATAATCAATGAGCCCACGGCAGCTTGCTTAGCTTATGGGTTAAGTAAAGTGGGCAAGAAGCTGAAAATTATGGTGTTTGATTTCGGCGGCGGAACTCTTGATGTAACTGTAATGGAAATGTGGGCTGAAGGCGGTTTTGAGGTCTTAGCCACAAGCGGTGATACCCATCTTGGCGGAACAGATATGGATGATAACTTAATTGGTTATATAGCCGATGATTTTAAGAAACAGTCCGGTATAGATTTGCGTAATGATAAAATGGCAATACAGCGTTTGCGTGAGGCGGCAGAAAAAGCAAAGATTGAACTTTCCAGCACGCTTACTACTGACATCAATTTGCCTTTTATAACTGCCGATTCAAGCGGACCCAAGCATTTAACTATGTCAATAAATAGGGCTAAACTGGAAGAATTGATTGCGCCTATTATTGATAACTGTAACGCTCCCATGCACCAGGCCTTAAATGATTCCAAGCTTTCTGTAGGTGACATTGATAAAATAATAATGGTAGGAGGGCCTACTAGAATGCCAATAGTGCAAAAGTTTGTTGAGGATTATGTCGGCAAAAAGATAGAGCGGGGCATAGATCCAATGGAATGTGTATCAATGGGGGCGGCAGTACAGGCTTCTATTATCAAAGGTGAGACTAAAGATATCCTTTTGTTGGATGTTACGCCACTTTCATTAGGGATAGAGACTCTGGGAGGAGTGTCTACCAATCTGATTGAGAGAAACACAACTATTCCTACTAAAAAGAGTCAGGTTTTCTCAACAGCTGAAGATAATCAACCGGCAGTGGATATACGGGTTTTGCAGGGTGAACGTAAGATGGCCGCCGATAATACTCAACTTGGTTTGTTTAAATTAGAAGGTATACCGCCGGCACGAAGAGGTACTCCTCAGATAGAAGTTACTTTTGATATTGATTCCAACGGCATAGTCCATGTTACCGCAAAAGACAAAGGAAGCGGGAAAGAGCAATCAATAAGGATAACAGCTCCGGATAAACTATCTGAAGAAGACATTAACCGCATGGTGAAAGAAGCTGAGAAGTTTTCCGAAGAAGACAAGAAGAAGAAAGAAACAGTAGAACAGAAAAACCAAGCTGATGCCTTAGTTTATACTACGGAAAAATCACTGAAAGATTACGGAGACAAAATTTCCGAAAGTGACAAGAAAAACATTGAAAATAAACTAACCAAGATGAAAGATTTGTTGAAGAATGCTTCAGCAAGCAGCCAGGAAATTAAGAAAGCAACCGAGGAATTAGCAAATGCGTCGCATAAATTAGCCGAGCAGGTGCATAAGGCGCAACAAGCTCAAGGCGCCCAGGGTGCCGGTCCTGCCGGGGCTCAAAGCACGCAGGAAACTCAAAAGTCCGGCCCGCAGCCTGACCCTAAGAAATCTTCAGAGTCAAAAACAAAAGACGCAGAATTTGTTGATGCCGAGTATAAAGACGAAGACAAGAAATAGTTATAAGCTTTAAGCTATGAGCTTTAAGCTTTAAGCTAAGAAGAAGATTGAGAGAAAAAAAGAAAAAGAAGAAAAAAATAAGCTAAAAAGAGAAATTAAGAGCGAAAAACAAAGAAAGCTGTAAGTTGTAAGCGTTAAGCTAAATACACGCAAAAGGTTATAATTTTTGAGCTTACAGCTTAAGGCTTAAAACTTAAGGCTAAGATTATGATGAATACAGCCAGAGATTATTATGAGATACTGGGGGTCCCTAAAGGCTCAAACCTTGATGAAGTAAAGGCGGCCTATAGGAAATTGGTAATGAAACATCATCCGGATAGGGTGTCTGTTGATAAAAAGAAAGACGCAGAAGAAAAGTTTAAGGAGATCTCTGAGGCTTATGCGGTTTTAAGTGATTCTAAAAAGAAACAACTGTATGATCAATATGGCCATGCCGGTATAGATGCCCGTTACACTACTGAGGATATCTTTAAAGGAGCTGATTTCTCCAGCATATTTGAAGGAATGGGGGGGATTGGTGATATTTTTGAGCATATTTTTTCTGATTCAGGGTCTGCTTTTGGAGGTGGTTTCACTGGGCAAGGAAGAAGACGCCGGAACGTAGGCGAAGACCTTCAAACAAGAGTGAGAATAAACCTGGAGGAGGCTGCCGAAGGAGTAGAGAAAGAAATAACATTTCCCCGTTATGACAATTGCTTTCGTTGCAGCGGAAGAGGTGCTGAACCCGGTTC
>JAMXCX010000055.1 GCA_024542985.1 Candidatus Omnitrophota bacterium
CTTTATGAGCATCTTCTTTGGCAGCTAAATATTTTTGTTAATAATGAAAAAGAGAAACAAGCAGGTAAAGTTATAATCGGTAATCTAACGAAAAATGGGTTTTTGAACATGAGCTTGCAGCAATTATGCCAATTATCAGGAGTTAGTTTTAAGGTTTTTAAGCGCGTTTTAAGGCTCGTGAGAACTTTTGACCCCTCAGGGGTCGCAGCCCGCAACATAAAAGAATCTTTGCTTATTCAGCTTTTTTTATCCGGAAATACTGACAGATGTCTTTACAGAATAATCTTTTTGCATTTGGGGGATTTAGAAAAGGGATATTTTAGCAAAATAGCAAATAGTCTTTCGATTAGCGTTGAAGAAGTAAAAAGAGCTAAAAAAAGAATATCCTACCTTAACCCCAATCCGGCAGCTTCTTTCGGTGGAAGTCAGGCTGTACATATTGAGCCTGACATTTTTTTTGATAAAAATAACGGTACTTATAATATAGAGATAAATAACCGAGATTTACCCAGAATGAAGGTTAACCATTACTATCGTGTCATATTATCTGATGCGAAAGCAGCCAGCGAAACAAAGAAATATATAAAGGATAAATTTTTGGGCGCCCGTTGGCTCATAAATGCCTTAAGGCAAAGGATAAAAACAATTATCCTCGTCTGCGAATATCTGATTCAGGAGCAAAATGAATTTTTACGCCAAGGAGCTGAAAAGTTAAAACCTTTGACTTTAGGAGATGTTGCCGGAGATCTTTCTATAAGTGCAGCAACAGTAAGCAGGGTTGTTTCTAATAAATACGCACAGGTTTCTAACAGGTTGATAGCTTTGAAAAGCTTCTTTTCAGGTAAGATTGAGACAATTGATAAAGGAGTTATTTCGAATAGAAGGATTAAAGAGATGATTTTAATTATGATTGAGGATGAGAATTCAAAAAATCCTTTGACCGACAGCCAGATTGTTTTAAGATTGCAAAAACAAGGCTTTAACATTGCCCGCCGCACAGTATCCAAATACAGGGAAAATTTAGGAATTCAACCCTTTTATTTGCGTAAAAACAGCAAGTGATGTATTCCGTTTATCTATAAAGCTTCTTGCTTCTAAGTATTTTTTTATTAGGGTAAACATTCCGCTTTTATTTATTACCTCTTAATTTTACAATCCTCATCAAATATCCTGCCCTCTAAATCTTTTACTTTTTAAATTTCAAAAAAAGAACGGCCAAAAAAGCAAATTTTGAAGAGCAAAGAGCCGATTTTTTTAAAAGCGGCCGATTACTATTTTAGAAGAAGATAAGAGGTATATAATATATATTATATATACCATCTATAGTTTAAATTAAAGAAATAAGCAAAAACTGGTCTTTATTTCTAATTTTGAAGAAATACTTGACGTAATTTTTCTAGTGTGTTAGTATTCTAGCTATGTTAGCAGTAGTGGAAATAGGCAAAAAGCAGTATATAGTTAAAAAGGGCGATACTCTAGATGTTCAAAGGTTGAAGCTTAAAGAGGGTAAGATTAACTTTGACAAGGTTCTTATCCTGGCTGACGACAAGAATGTTAAAATCGGGACTCCTTATGTAGAAAAGGCTAAAGTAGAAGCCAAAATAGAGGGCGAAAAAAAATCAAAGAAAATCATAGTCTATAAATGTAAACGCAGGAAAAAGTACCGCAAAAAACAAGGACATCGTCAAATATACACTACTCTTAAAATTACCCGCATAGTTACTTCTTCTCAAAGTTCAACAAAGTGATTGTTGATATAACCAAAGTTTATTTTCAGTCAGGTCGAGGTGGAGAAGGGAGTTCTTCATTGATGCGTATTTCTTCGCGCAAAGCCTTTGCTTGTGGCGGGGATGGCGGAAGAGGCGGAGATGTTATTTTGAAGGTTAGCCCTCACCTTTATGATTTGAGCAAATTTAAAGGTAATAAAAAATTTATCGCTAAAAACGGCCAGCAGGGTAAAGAAAAAAATAAATACGGTAAAAATGCCGAGGATTTAATTGTTAAAGTTCCCCGTGGGACAAGAGTCATAGAAAACCAGAAGGTTTTAGTTGATTTAGCGGACCGAGAAAAGAGTTTTCTAATTTGTCGGGGAGGAAGAGGAGGTAAGGGAAATAATAAGCGAAGCTATTGCTTACCGCCTCAAGAAGGAGAAGCTAAGGAGATTGTGCTGGATTATCGTATCCCTAATGAGGTAGCAATTTTGGGTTTTGCTAACAGCGGCAAAACCAGTATTTTTAATAGTCTTACCGGCCAAAAGGCGAAGGTGGCGGGCTATCCTTTTACTACGACTTCTTGTTTTTGGTCAGAAATTGAACATGAATTCAAAAAGTTTACAGTTTTAGATACGCCTTCTATTAAAGAGGCAAAGCCCGGTCTTAAGTATACAGAAAATGCATTCTTGAGGCATATTTTTAGGAGCAGGCTTATAATATTAATAAGCGATAATTGCCTTGGTTTTAAAAATGATTTTTTAAGGCTGAAGAATGAAATTTCTCTTTTTGATTCCGGCCTATTAAAAGAGAAAATTTTTTTTTACTTGTTGGCTAAAGTTGATAAAATAGACAAGGAAAACATTCAGAAAAAAAACAGCCTCCAAAATCCCCAAGAAGCTTATGCGGTGTCGGTAAAAGAATTCCAAGGTATCGATAAGCTTAAAAAGTTAATATTTGATAATTTAGGATAAGGTGAGCCTAAATGGCTAAAAATATTAAAAAAGTAGTAGTAAAAATCGGCTCAAGCCAAGCAATTGCTTAAAAACGCGTATTTATATAATTTCCTGCAGTTGAAAAAAAGCAAAAGAGTATCTTGATACCACTACCCGGCATTTTTATTACCCGGAATATATTAGGATTATCCTTGACAGAGGGCCGGAGCCAGAGTATACTTATTTCAGTAAGTAAACATAAAAGTATACTAAATGAAATTTAAAGATTTTTATAAAATACTGGAAAAAAATAAATACTATATTTTTTCCCACGAAGATATTATGTCATTTTACCCGAATGAAAAAAAACATATTATTAAAACGATGATTTACCGATGGAAAGAAAAAGGGTGGGTCTATTCTTTAAAAAGGGGGTTGTACGAACTCACCTATCCAAAGGATTTTACGGTTCCTGATATGCATATCGCCAATAAACTTTATAACCCCTCTTATGTGTCGCTGGAAACTGCATTATCCAATTACAGCATTATTCCGGAGGTATCAATGGCAGTCACTTCTATTACAACTAAGCCCACGCGGAGGTTCAAAAATAAACACGGCCTTTTTATTTACCGGACGGTCAATCCAGATTTTTTTAAAGGATATTATGTCCAAAAGCATGGCGCTTTTGATATTTTTATTGCCGAGCCGGAGAAAGCCCTCATTGATTATTTTTATTTTAAAACATATCGCAATAAAAAGATTAATCTTGAGAATGAGAGGTTAGATAAGGATGCGATTGCAAGGCTTAACAGGAAGAAAATAAACAAGTATGCAAAGTTATACGGTATCAATTTAAAGGAATATTATGCTTACTTATGAGTCTTTGATAGAACAAGCGAAATCCAGGTCGATGCCTTCCACGAAAATTCGTGGAATTTTAAGAGAATATCTACAGATTCTTATTTTAAAAGAACTTTATAAGATTGACGCGGGCAAAAAGCTTCTATTTACCGGAGGAACCTATTTGAGGTTGGTTCACAATCTCAGAAGATTTTCCGAAGATTTGGATTTCAATACAAACGATATAACAGTTAAAGAATTCGAAATCCTTTTGGAAAAAGTAAAAAATGAGCTGAAAAGAATAAATATAAAATCTGAGGTGCAATTTGCCCATTGGAGAAATATGTATGTTTCGAAACTAATCTTTCCTGAAATAGAAAGAGCCTACAATGTTGCATCAAAGTACTCAGGCAAGGGAGGCATAATAATAAAAGTTGAAACAAACAAGCAAAAACGAAAAATAAAAAGTAAGACGCAAGTAATATCGGGCTTTGGTGAATTCTACCCCTGTATATGTACAGACAGAAGCATTTTATTCGCAGATAAAATAGATGCCTTAGACAAAAAGAGCAGAGCAAGACATATATACGATGTTGTATTTATGCTTTCCAGTAATTGCCCTATTGACAGGAGTACCTTAAAGGCTCTTGGCATAAAAAAAGACCCTCTTATAGTTGTGGCTAATAGAATAAAGAGTTTTTCGAAAAGCGAATTAAAAAGGCAGGCTGAAGCATTAAGGCCTTTTCTTTTTGACGAGAGTGAGGCAGAGTTGGTTGCAAATGCGCAGGATATAATTCCCACATTGATAGAAAAATATGAGCCTGAAAAGAAAAAATAATTTTATTCTTTTAAATCCAAGTTTTACTTGACCGGGGTTTACTTGACCGGGGTTTACTTGTTGCTTAAAATTGCTACAATAAAATGAAAACTACAAACTGTTCACCAGGGAATAGCCGGCAAAAAGAGAATTCCTATATATTTGAACTCTTCACATGGAATGTGAAGCATAATAAAATATGAAGAAAATCGTAGTAAAAATCGGCTCAAGCGTAATTGCTCCTAAGGGCAGGATTGATTCCAGTCTGATTTATCGATTGATAAAAGATATTTTAGCTGTTGAGAAAAAGGGGTATAAAGTTATTTTAGTCAGCTCAGGAGCCATTGCCTGCGGCCTAAACGGGCTAGGTTTTAAAAAAAGGCCGCAAGATATGCATACTCTTATGGCTATTTCGTCCTTCGGGCAGATTATCTTAATGGATGTTTTTAATGAGAAGTTCAAGAAATATAAAAGAAAATGTGCACAAATTCTTCTTACCTGGGATGATTTTGATGACCGCAAGCGGTTTATGAATGTTAAAAAAACAATTGATAGCCTGCTATCTATGAATATTATTCCGGTGATTAATGAAAATGATGTGGTGTCTCATGAAGAAATCGGATTTGGCGATAATGACCGGCTTTCTGCTCTAGTAACTGATTTAATCGGAGCCGAGAAATTAATTATGCTTTCTGATGTTGAGGGGTTACTTGACGGCGATAAAATTGTCAAAAGAGTAGAGCATATAAATTCTAGCATAGCATCTTTAGCAAAAAGTGGAGACAAAATCCACACTAAGGGTGGTATGATTACAAAGTTACAGGCAGCGCAAATTGCCACTTTTTCAGGAGCAATAACAGCAATTGCTTGCGGAGGTAGAAAAGATGTTATTTCCCGTATTATAGCAGGAGACGAAATAGGAACTTTATTTATACCTTCTCAAAAGCCGGGTAAAGCTCGAAAGCGCTGGATTGCTTTCAGTAAGAAAGCTAAAGGTAAAATCTTTATTGATAAAGGGGCTCAAGATGCTCTTTTGTGCAGAGGTAAAAGTTTGCTTGCAGTGGGAATTATCAACAAAGAAGGAACGTTTAAAATCGGCGATAAAGTGAGTATAGTCGACGAACACGGGAGTTTAGTCGGTTATGGTTTAGTCAATTATGATTCAGAGCAACTCCAAGATGCAAAGCAAAAAAGATTTACCAAAGAAGTAATTCACAGAGATAATTTTGTTAAAATTTCCCAAGATGAATGGTGTAATTTATGAGTACGTATGTTAAAAAATTAGTAAAGCAGGCTAAAGCGGCAAGTTATAAATTAGCTAATTTAACTACTACTCAAAAGAATAAAGCTTTAGAAAGTATGGCCAAAAGCCTGATGGATAACCGCAAGGCTATTTTAAAAGAGAATAAAAAGGATATCGAGAAAGCCATTGCCGGTAAATTAAAAAGTAGCTTTATTGAGCGCTTAAGCTTAGATGATGAAAAGCTAAAGAGTATGAGCGTTTCTTTAGAGGAGATAGCTAAATTAGACGACCCTGTCGGCAAGTTAATATCAACCAGCATAAGGCCTAACGGAATTGAATTAAAAAAAGTAAGAGTTCCCATCGGCGTTATTTTAATTGTTTATGAAGCCCGGCCGAATGTTACTAGCGATTGCAGCGGTCTTTTGTTTAAAACTTCTAATGTGGGCATTTTAAGGGGCGGCAAAAATTCATTTTATTCCAATAAAATTATCGGCCGGACTCTAACCAAAGCCTTAAAACTGAGTGGTATTGATTTTGATGCTTTTTTTATAGTTGAAAATACCGAGAGAAAAATAGTAGACGAACTCCTGAAGCAAAATGAGTATATAGATTTAGTCATTCCCCGAGGAGGAGAAACTTTGATAAGAAAGGTGGTTAAGAGTTCATATATTCCGGTAATAAAGCATTATAAAGGAATCTGCCATGTTTATGTAGATAAAGATGCAGATTTGGAAAAAGCTTTAAAGATATGCGTGAATGCCAAAGTGCAGAGGCCTTCAGTTTGTAATGCGCTAGAGACTATCCTCATTCATCAAGATGTGGCAAAAGAATTCTTGCCGCACCTTAAGCAAGAATTCGATAAATATAGCGTTCAGATAAAAGCCGGCCAAAAGGCACAGAAGTTTTTAAAAAGCGCTAAAAAGGCCACACAAAAAGATTGGTCTACAGAATATTTAGACTTAATTGTTTCAATAAAAATTGTAAAGGATCTTAAGGAGGCAATCGAACATATAAATTTCTACGGTTCACATCATACTGATGCTATTGTCACCGAAAATGCAGCTAGAGCTGATAAGTTTGTGAATACTGTTGATTCTGCTTGCTGTTTTGCAAATATTTCTACGCGTTTTAGTGATGGCTATCAATTTGGCTTAGGGGCAGAAATTGGTATTTCTACCGACAAACTTCATGCCCGGGGCCCGATGGGGTTAGAAGAGTTAACTATTTATAAGTGGATTGCTAAAGGTAATGGACAGCTAAGAACATAGATTTGTATTTATGAAAATAGGGATATTAGGCGGGACGTTTAATCCTCCGCACAAAGGGCATTTAATTCTGGCCAAAGAAGCCAGAGAAAAACTAAAGCTCGATAAGGTTATCTTTATTCCTGCGAACATTCCTCCCCACAAGCAAGCTTACCCTATTTCAGCCCAACATCGTCTTAATATGCTTAAGCTGGCTATTGGCGATGATAAGCTTTTTGAAATTTCAGATATTGAAATAAAGAGAGGCGATAAATCATATACCATTGATACAGTAAGAAAATTAAAAAAAAGCTTTCCTAAAAGCGATTTTTATCTTATTATTGGTTCTGACCTAGCAAATGATTTTTCTACCTGGAAGGATTATCAAGAAATAGAAAAACTAGTTAAAATTGTTGTTGCCAAAAGGCAAGATTTTCCTCTCAAGAATAAAAG
>JAMXCX010000056.1 GCA_024542985.1 Candidatus Omnitrophota bacterium
CGATGCCAGAAGCGCCCATTTGGGTACTGTTATCTTCGAATTTAAAGACATATCAAAAGGTTTATTGAAAAAGGATAAAAGAGGGATTCCCGTCCCCATTAGACACCTGAAACCCGAACTTTTCAGAGGCGGGCAAAGTGACTATGACCAAGCCAATATCCATGGGGGCATCATCATGCCTGAATCCGATATAAGCAATTACCCGCGTATCTTTCGTCTGTTCAACACAAACCAGAAAATCCTCGAACAATAGTAGGCTACTGCCCAACAGAAATTAGCCAGTTGTGAAACTCGTCCAATACGGGGAGCCAGTATTTTTTTTATTTAAAATTCCCCGACATTCTGTCGGGGTTTTTTCTTTTCCCCCCGCCGAGATTTTTGGAGAAACTTGTCCCCTGATAAGGGGATAAAAAAGATTGATTTGGATTGATTCTTTTGAATAAATTATTGATTTAAAGAATTTTTTGGCCAGAAGATTTTTCTCAATTCCGCGAAGATTTAAAAGGGATTGGGGGTCCCTTTAACAGAAAGTAAGAACCTACTTTAAAGGGTACCCTTTAAAGTAAAAATCTCAAAAATTTAACACTCAACGCTGACTCGGCAGTGCGCCTGCCTGCACACCGTAGTATCTCTAAGAAGAGGGGCAGACACGTGCAGGCGCACTTGTGTCCTCCTCGCCTGTAGAATAAATGAAAGAAGTTCGTCGGCTCATCGTTCACATCCCGCCTTATCAACGCAAATACATAAATGGCGGGATTGCCGAGCCTTCACGAAAGAACGCAGGCAAAAAGGCAAAATTTGCCGCTGACGAAATCTTCTCTTTTTGTAGGAAAAGAAAATTTTTTCCGTCGTTTTTATCTTTGGACGAGTTTTGCTTGTCGATTTTAAAACTAGTATTGAAAATTTTTTAAAAATTTCTGTTTGACATCTTATGTAGTTACAGAATTGTCATTATGTAATTTTACAAACATCATAAATAGGATATTGTTTACTGTCGATTTAATTCATTATAATTATTTATTTTTTGATCCAAATAGAACTAAATGTGTTAGGTACCTGGCTTACTGGTTCGTAATCTGGTATGTTAGTACATAAAAAGTGTTCGTCATAAAATCTTAGAAGAGGCGTTGAAAGTAAAATTTTATATGCCTTATTATTGTATAAAAATGCCTGTAAAAACATTGCTTCATTCCAAAAAATAGGCCATTTTGCTCCAACAACCCAAAGTTGCGGTGGAAAGGGAACGTTATAAGGAAAAGGTATATCGTGAATATGTATTATGACCCCTTCCTTTAGCCTAGGGATAACTTCTAGGTATAAATATGGAACGTCCCCATCTATCTTTACAACGTGAGAAGAGTCGATAAATAATACATCTCCAGCATCTAGTTTTTCAAAAGCAGATACCTCCACATCTTGTACCTCTTTCTTAATGATTTCAATCTGTTGGATATTGTATAGTTTTTCATAAGGGTAAGGTTCGATGCATGTAATTCTAAGCAATTTACTTTCCTTTGCATTCTGTTCGGCCGCTAATGAGCAGTAATATGTTGAAATACCAGAACCGATCTCAATGTAGCGCTTAGGTTTAATGTCTCTAATCAAGAAATATAGAATCATAGCATCAAACGCAGTGTACCCTGGCCCATACCCTTTTTTTCTGTTTTCATAATAATTTGGTATTTTATTGTATTCAACGTAGTATTTGGATACAAGATTTGCCAACAAGTTTTTCATTGCTTCTATATCATATTGAATACCTACAAGTTTGCTAGGTTTAAACCATCGCTGCATATTTTTCTCTAGCTTCGACAGTATGGGCAAAGGGGAATAATAATCAGATGCACGCGATATATTTAAATCATGCTTATCTAAAATTTTCATTATTATCTTATTACTCAACCCATATCTACGTAAAATCTTTTTAATAAAACTAATTGCTCTATCTAGTAGAAACCAATCTAATGGTAGCATAATCCTATTTCGAGCGTTCTTCAGTCCATCCCATATGGATTTAGGTAACAATGCTTTCATTTCTTAGCCCAATCTTATGATATTGAAACCAACATTGGTTCCTCTTATAAAAAATATGATCCGACACCCATCACCTAAATGTAACTTATAATTCTCAGTGCACAACATTGATCACAAATTCAGGCTCTTACCAAACTGTAACCGCTATTTTCGTTTATTGTATTTCTTTCTTGATTTTTATATTTGGTAAAATTTTATTCTATTAATTTCTCTATGCTGACATTTAATGCTTTAGCTATTTTTGCTATTGTCTGAACAAAGGGTTTTTTTACTACATTATACTCTAGCTTTGTTAAGGTTGTATAAGGAATACCAGCCTTTCTTGCAAGACCATCTTGTGTTAGGTTTGCTTTCCAAATTTTGATAGTATAATTCGGTATTACAAGTTGTGACATCGAATTGTACATTATTATACTATACCAAAAAATGATTTTCAATATATTCATGGATTTAGCAAAAGTAATCCATTTTTCAATACTAGTTTTAAAATCGACAAGCAAAACTCGTCCAATGCGGGGAGCTTGTATTTTTGACCCTCTGTGATATAAGATATTGCAGAGGGTTTTTTATTTTTGATCAACTAAGGTATAAAAGAATACATATCATTCATGCGAAATGTTTTCCTGATAAGAGCAGTTTTTATTTTATCACTTTGTGTTTCATTCCAGGTTAGCGCAAATGCAGCTGACAGGCGGCCTGCCCGGATTAAGAAATTAGCGGCAAAGGCAGAAAAGGCTAAAGGTGAGGTTCAGCGCCTTGCATCCGAGGGCTATGATGTTAGAAAGATGCTTACGCTCTTGCAGCAATTTCCGAAATTTCTTAAGAAAGGGAGAGCGGATAAAGCAGAAGCAGTGCTTGACCAGGTTCTTATGATGGCTCAAAAAAAGCAATCGGCCCCTGCTGCGTCCGCCCCGCATTCTGCTAAACCACACAATGGTCGATATAAGGAATTTTTTATTTCCGGTGAGAATGCCAAATACGGCATTTATGATCCTTCGTTAGAATATGCCCCTGACGGAACCGGGTGGTTAGTCTATTCGGCTGTTACGCGCATGCCCGGAGGGGTGAATATCCGTCTTGCCAAAAGTTTGGATGCGGGGAAAACATGGCAACATGTGATACCGATTAACGAAGCTGTGAAAGGAGCTGTTACTGCAAAGGGCAAAATAATTGACGGAACGTGGGCTAATGAGGTTTCGACACTCGTCTATGATCCTGAGGATTCAGGCAGGGAGTGGAAGTTATTTTGGCACAAATACTTCGTGGCGCGAGCTCAAGGGAGTGCAAACAACAGGATGTTTAGTCACGGTTGGATTGCCTATCGACATGCTCCCGATCCAGAAGGGCCCTGGTCAGAAGAGATTGCCTTAATCGGTGCCGGACCGTATCCTGTAAAACCTTTTCGAACACAATTGAATTTGAAAGACCTTCATTCGAGCCTCAGCCAATATGTGGTGTTAACGGAACCAGGTTCACTGTCTGTTGGAGGCGCACTTTATTTAAGCTTTCAGGCTGTGGCCACTACAAGGCGAGGTCAGCAGAGGCACGATATTATTTTATTGGCATCACCTGATCATGGCCGGTCATGGAAATACGTAAACACTTTATTTCGAGCTAAAGATGCAAAGCCGTATGGAGGTGAGGGATTTACCGGAACGAGTTTGGTGACTGAGCGAGGCCGTTATTTCATTATGGTTTGCCCTGAAAATTTCAGCGATGCCAGAAGCGCCCATTTGGGTACTGTTATCTTCGAATTTAAAGACATATCAAAAGGTTTATTGAAAAAGGATAGAAGAGGGATTCCCGCCCCCATTAGACACCTGAAACCCGAACTTTTCAGAGGCGGGCAAAGTGACTATGACCAAGCCAATATCAATGGTGGCATTATCATGCCGCAGTCCGATATAAGCAATTACCCGCGTATCTTTCGTCTGTTCAACACAAACCAGAAAATCCTCAAACAGTAGCAAGCTACTGCCCAACGGAAATTAACCAGTTGCGAAACTCGTTCTTTTGGGGGAGCCAGTATTTTTATTACCAAAGATGTTTGCCGACTAAGGTTATTTCCTGGCGGTCATGGTAAAGCTGGCGGACTTTAAGTAAAGAGCAGTAACCTATCAGCCCTGTATCAGGATCATTAATCTTCCTAATAATTTCAAGGGGGTCGCAACGGCCGATTTTTAGATTTACTATGAATTTTCGGCACCAGCCGTGTTTTAGCCATCTGCGGATTACTGGCAGGATAATTTCCGGTTTTTCGGTAATATCACAAAATAACCAATCAACATTTAATTTCTTTTCAGGATTAAATTTTAAAGCGTCTTGTTTTAACTGGGTAACATTGGGGTGGGTTGCGATTGTTTTATCTAGCCGGGCATTATCAACAGCGATTACTTTTGCTTTGCGTTTCAGAGCGCTGTAAGTCCAGCCGCCGGGAGCAGCACCTAAATCAACTACTTGTTCGTTGGCTTGAGGCTGGCAATTAAGAAAATTGTAGGCTTCTTCTACCTTAAGATAAGAACGCGAGGGCGCATTTTTATCCATATGCATACGTTGGCAAGAGCCGATAATAGCCGAGTAAGCCACAAAGACCTGATTAAAATCAGAGAAATAGACAAAAAAACCTTCTACAGGTTCTAAAGAAAGAGGAACTGAATTTATTAGAAGTTTTTCCAGGCGGGACATTATTTTACTGATTTTATTATGCCAGTTAGACTCAACTGACTTGACCCGGTGCGATAAACTTTGTACGTCAGCATGTAGAAATAAAGCCGGTAAAGGATGCTTGATATATTTTCCTTTCATTGAGGCTAAAAAAAGCTCAGTCAGTTTTCCGGTGAGTTTATTTACTGAGTAAGCATTGATTTTAATGGGGTTTATTAGTATGGTTTGGGCAAAGCATAATTGAGGTATTTGTTGTGTTCTTTTGCTTTTAAGGTTTAATCGGCCCAGAATCCAGCAACTACCATGTGTTTTAAGCAAACAATCATGCAAAAGAAGTTCCCGAGCCAGAAGGGGCTCGTAATTTGGTTTACAGGTTAGGAGTAAGTCCATATTATTTCCTAAGGTTAATAAGTGATATATTAGCATAAACTTCTATTTTGGCTATTGTAAATATCAAGAAAAGGTGATATAGTCTGTGTTCTATAATTTAAGAATATTAACAAATAAACAGGGCAAGGTAAGGATATGATTTCGACTAATGATATATCATTACAATATGGGCAACGCAAACTTTTTTCTAAAGTCAATGTAGTTTTTTCACCGGGTAATTGTTATGGCCTTATCGGAGCTAACGGCTCAGGTAAATCCACTTTTTTAAAAATACTTTCCGGAGAGATTGAACCGAGTACAGGTGAAGTTATAGTGCCTAGAGGCAAACGAGTATCGGTTTTAAAACAGGATCAATTCGCCTTTGACGAGTTTACGGTGCTGACTACTGTTATTATGGGCCATAAACGGCTTTACGATATTATCATTGAGAAAGATGCTTTATACGCTAAAGATGATTTTTCTGATGCTGACGGAATTTATGTTTCCGAGCTTGAACACGAGTATGGTGAAATGGAAGGCTGGAATGCTGAATCGGATGCAGCCAGGTTGTTGAGCAATTTGGGGATTGCGCAGCAGTTTCATGATGTAAAGATGAGCCAGCTCCAAGCAGGGCAAAAAATGCGTGTGCTTTTAGCCCAGGCTTTATTCGGTAATCCTGATATTTTGCTTTTAGATGAGCCCACCAACCATTTAGATATTAGAACAAGTATGTGGTTAGAGGAGTTTTTGGGTGAGTTTGAAAATACCGCTATTGTAGTTTCTCATGACCGTCACTTTTTAGATAAAGTTTGTACTTATATCGCTGATATTGATTTTGGTAAAATAGAACTTTATGCCGGAAATTTTGGTTTCTGGTCTCAATCAAGCCAGCTGGCTTTAAAACAGCGCAAAGAATCTAATAAAAAAACTGAGGTTAAACGTAAAGAGTTAAAAGAGTTTATCGCCCGGTTTAGCGCTAATGCGTCTAAATCCAGGCAGGCTACCAGCCGTAAAAAGATTTTAGAAAATCTTACTCTAGAAGACATTAAACCGTCCTCGAGAAAATACCCTTATATCAATTTTGAACAGGAAACTGAGGTAGGAAATGATTTGTTGTACATCAATCATCTTTCCAAATCTATAGACGGTAAAGTTATGTTTAAAGATATAACTATTACGGTGGAGAAAGGCGAGAGAGTTGCCTTTGTCGGCCCCAATAACTTGGTCAAGACTGCTTTATTTGAAGTATTAGCCGGAAAAATCAAAGCTGACAAGGGAAGTTTTAAATGGGGTGTATCAACCAAAAGAGCATATTACCCTAAGGATAATACTGAATTTTTTGATACAGAATCAAACCTCTTAGAATGGCTTCGCCAGTATAGTAAAAACACCGATGAAGATTTTGTGCGGGGATTTTTAGGGCGCATGCTTTTTACGGGAGAAGACGCATTTAAGCCGGTTAATGTATTAAGCGGAGGTGAAAAAGTCAGATGCATGCTTTCACGCATGATGCTTATGCAGCCTAATACTTTAATTCTTGATGAACCAACTAACCATTTAGATTTAGAATCGATATATGCTTTAAACGAGGGCTTAGAAAGATATAAAGGAACTATTCTTTTTTCTTCTCACGATCACCAGCTTGTGCAAACTGTAGCTAACCGCATTATTGAAATCACGCCCAATGGTTGTATCGATCGCGTTGATATGACCTTTGATGAATACCTGGCCGATGAAGGCATTAAAAACCAACGTCAGTCTCTATACGCTTAAATCTATTTTTCC
>JAMXCX010000057.1 GCA_024542985.1 Candidatus Omnitrophota bacterium
CTCTATATTTCTGCTTTTTCAAAATAGAAACACCTCTTAAAACGCAAATATGGGCGATTTTTTTCCGGCCTAAAGCCTTTTTTGAAGACCTAATTTTTTTTCTTGAAAAAATACGGATTTCTTTTAATATACTGCTATGCGGCAAATAAGATGTTCGTATATAAATTGTTAGATAAATAATAATATGAATTACGATTTTCGAAATAAAAAAAGATTAATCCTGAAACTAATTAGAAGTTGCCCATTTCAAACCGCTTTATTCAATTGCCCCCTGAAAGAAACAAGAAAATTATCATTAATAGAAAAATTAAAACTAGTTGCGAATATGTCTGAACAAGAATCAGAGAGAATTTTAGAATACCACGAAAAATGTTCCAAAGAACGGAACGCAGCACCTAATGACTTACTGCGTCTGGAAGCTTGAAGTCGATTTAAAACGCAAATGTGGGTGATTTTTTTAGCCCAAATCGATTTTTCTTGAAAAAATACTAATTTCTTTTAATATACTGCTATGTGGCGAATACGAAGGTCTTATGGTAATTGTTATGAGAAAAAATAAAGGAGAATTATGGAAAAAATAGTTTGGTGTAAAGATTTTAACGTTGGTGTTAGCGAAATCGACAAACAACACATGGCGTTGATTGAAATAGTAAATAATCTCATTGAAAGCGTTAGCAACAATGAAAATCGATTAGAAATAATCATAGGCGCTATAACTAAGATGTCTTTGTATGCTACAAAACACTTTACATTTGAAGAACAATTAATGCAAAAATATAGCTATGCTGCTTTCAGCTTACAGCAAGAGCAGCATAAACAATTCAGAATAAAGATAATTAATGTTAGCAATGAAGTGACTGCTTGTGAAAAATCAGTTCCACTCGAGTTATTAGTTGAAATTACCACATATTTGCAAAACTGGTGGTTAAATCACATTCTTGAATTTGACATGCAATACAAAGAGTTTTTCAATAAAAAGGGAATAAATTAAAATGCCCAGAACAACCCAAGTCCGGTGGAGGGATGGGGGAAAAGATATATATCCTCCGCATATTTATACTTTTCAAAACTGAAACCCTTCTTAAAACGCAAATATGGGCGATTTTTGCACATCAATTCATTGCATGGACGGAAGAATACAAGAACCCTTGATGGATTTCTTAAAAAAGCATTACGATGTGAATTATGTCGACACAATAACCGAACCCGGCCCGTGTAAAATACTGGCAGAGAATACTAATAAAATATTGGTCAAGTCAATTATCGAAAAAGTCGAGATTTCAATAGACAAACATAAATCCAAACTAGTTGCCATTTCCGGGCACCACGATTGTGCGGCAAACCCTTGCGATGAAGAAACGCAGAAAGATCAAATAAAAAAATCCATTAAATATTGCAAAAATATATATCCTGATATCGAAATAATCGGATTGTGGGTTGATAATGAGCGGAGGGTGAATGGCTTTTAGTAACTCAATATATTTCTGCTTTTTCAAAACAGAAACTTCTCTCAAAACGCAAATGTGGGGGATTTTCCCCTTAAAAAAATAATATATATGAAAAGAGAAACCAATTGGCATGAACGGTATATGACCGGTGATATTCCATGGGATACCGGCAGATACGACTTTAACCTTAGTAAAATAGTAACCAGAAGGCCAATACAGCCCTGTAAAACTCTAGAAGTTGGTTGTGGAACAGGCAGCAATGCAATATGGCTTTCCAGGCAAGGTTTTTCAGTAACCGCTGTAGACGTTAGCGAGATAGCGGTACAACGAGCTATAAAAAAATCTTCCAAAGCTAGGCTTGCCTGTAATTTTTTTGTAGCGAACTTTATGAAACAAAAAATAAGCAGCGCCCCTTTCGGTTTTGTCTTCGATAGAGGATGTTTCCATAGTTTCGACTCTCCTAAAGAAAGAAGCAAATATGTAAAAATCGTAAATTCTTATTTAAAAAGACGCGGTTTATGGCTAACGCTTGTTGGCAGCGCAGATGAACCACCAAGAAATCCTGGCCCACCTCAACGCACTGCGAGAGATATTACTACAGCTGTAGAACCATATTTTAATATTCTCTCACTATATGCTAGTCATTTTGATTCCAACATGCAAAAACCACCTAAAGCCTGGGTTTGTTTAATGCAGAAACGTAAATAAAATGTAAAATAAACATTTAACAACTCACTCCCCCGTAAAACAGGGCAAACGGTGGAGGGATGGGGGAAAAGATATATACCCTCTGCATGTTTATACTTTTCAAAAGAGAAACTCCCCTTAAAACGCAAATGTGGGGGATTTTTCTGGTCAAATCGATTTTTCTTGAAAAAATAATAAGATGGCATAAATATCTAATTGCTACACTGTGGGCAGTGATTAATTTCTGGTGGCAGGAAATGTTTAAAAAATATAATAATATATCCATGGACGAATATATAATGATGCCCAATCATGTTCATGGAATAATCAGTGTTGTAGGGGCCGGGCCTGCCCGGCCCTTTACCAAATACACAAAATCAAATAATCTATCCACAATAATCGGTTCATACAAATCCAGCGTAACCCGACAAATTGGGATACTGATGGAAATAACATAAAAAATCATAGATTAAAGGGCCAGGCAGGCCTGGCCCCTACAGCGACGTTTTGATAAAATATAATTAAATGAAATAAATGTCTAATCAATCCGGTGGAGGGATGGGGAAAATACGAAGTTCGGATAATAATTGTTATGGGAAAAAATAAAATTATAAGTGTATGACAAAAGTATTCGGTATTCTTATAGGACTTTTAGGCGTAATCCTTGTTGGCCTATGGAATACAGCAACCTGGTGGAAAGTCGTTTATTTCAATGATACTTATTTAAAATATCACCTTCATTTCTGGGGTTGGGTTTTTATAATTATTGGATCTATCTTGCAATGTTCTTTTCATAAAATAAAAATGAAAACAATGAAAGTAATGCTAAATAGCTGGTTCAAACTCCTTCTTGGTATCTTTTATTTTGTGGCTATCGGCACACTATTCAAAAATGGAAATTTTATTATAGGTTCCCTCTTAATTGGTGCTTTTATGATTTTTCTCCTAATCATCGAAGAAACACATATCCGTAACAACATAACTGAAGAAATTAAATGGATAAGCAATTGTCTAGTCAATAATGATGATTTAAAAAAGGTTCGAGATCAAGGCAAATTTTATTCATTTATGCTATCGGCTCTAAAAGAAGAAAAAATCAAAAAGGGCATGCATATGGATGAAATATATAAATTCTTAGAGGAAAACAACAAAAATGAGCAGTTCTCGTTTAGGCCATACTTATATTTCGGAAATTCAAAAGTAAAAGACAATGATATTATAAAATTACATGGTTTTGGTTGCGGTATCCCCACTCCGAAGCTAATTTTAGAAATAAAAAATAAGATTCTTGTTAATTGGAAAGAAGCATAAAATAAAACCCATAACAAGGCAATCCGGACTATGCGATAAAGCATGTCTTTAAACCCGCCTCCTAGCCCCAAATACACGTGATTTAGGCATACCTTACTATGCCTTTTTGGCCCATATTTAGCCCTCAATAGAGGAGGGTTTAAACAGTCAATAAACTAGCTCTCGTAACCCCCTCAATACCACAATATATAAACAAACAAGTCTATAGGTAAGTAAGGAATCATAAAAAGACCCCTTAATTAAGAAAGTCTGTAAGTGCTTGAAATACTAGGGGGTTCGGGGCAGAATCCACCATTATCAAAAGTTAACATAAGATATATTATCGGAAGTTAATAGTGCAGGTGAATCTCCTGGAAACAGTTTTTAAAGCCTTGATTTGGAAGGAATTTTTTTAGGCAGAAACATGCGCGGAATGCGCATGAGCGCCAATTGCCACTTGACTAGTACTAACTAAATATCGCGAATAGTTTGTTTAACGGGAAGATCTACCGATGGTTATTTCGTGTTCGATATTGAGGAAGTCTAAGAGTATTTTCCGAATATATACGGAAGGCTCTAGATTGGCTTTTTGAGCCCAATTCAACACTTGTACCCATTGAGCTTGGGTCAGGCGAACATTGATAGTTTTTGTGTATTTTACTGCTTTTTTAGGGCGACCTTTTTTTATTATCTTTCTTAGTAGCATTTAGTCTCCTTTTCTTAGTATTTTGTTAATTCACGGATTTTATCTTCAATGAGCTTTTTGTGCCTGTATTCTTGGTCATATAGCTGCGTGAGGAGCTCTCTAATTGTCCGGTGTTTCTTCGCTAAATCCTTATATAGCTTCATCGATGCTTCCTCTTTTAATAAAGCCAATTTTAGGGCCTCTATCGGCACCATTTGCAACCTCCTCCTTTATTGCTGATTATTATAGCACATTTTAATATATTTTCAAGTATACAAAAAACCACGAAAAAACACGAAAATTACCCCGGAATAAACAGCTTTAAATCCAAATTGCCTTTACCCCGTTAGAGAAAGCCACCGACGTCAGCCCCGTTAGATGTTTACTATCTAACGGGGTCAGCGTATACCGTTATAGGACGTAGTTCTCTAACGGGGTTTACTTTATTTTTGTTAAATAATCTAGGCCTGAGAATAGGTTGGCTTTCGGGACCTTGTCAGATAAAACTCTTGATTAAGCGTTCTATCTCCTCTGCTCTTTCTTGATTGCCGGTCTCTAGATAGAGGTCTTTAGCTCTTTTTAAATATTGCTTGGCTTTCTCGGGTTCACCGATTGAATAATAATTAACACCTAGAATGCTGTATGGCTTGGGGTCATCGGGAAATAATTTAATACCTTTCTCTAGATAGACAATTGATTGATGATATTTATTCAAAAGATGATAAGAAAAGCCCAGCTTAAGAAGGACACTATAGTCATTAGGATTTATTTGGAAAAGCTTTTCAAAATATATAATAGCCTCTCCTGATAAATCAATGGCTTGATAGGCACTACCAAGATTATAATACACTTCATAACTACCCGGTTTTATTTCGAGAACCTTTTTATATTCTTCAATGGCTTTTTTGTATTCCTTTGTAAGTAAATAATATGCACCCTTAAAGAGGTAGCGAGCAAATTCTCCGCCAACATTACCTTGGCGAAAATCATCAATTATTGCAAGAGCTTCTTTAACATTAAGGTTTGAAGGATCCGATTCACGTATTTTTTTAAATATTTTCTCAGCATCCAAAAAAAACCCCTCCCCTGCCGTCAAAAGACCTTTCTCAAAACTTAATTCTGTATCATTAAAAGAATTATCTTGAATTAAAGCTGGCTTGCGTCCTTTAATACTTTTTATGTCTGCAAGCTTATATATTTTGATTTCGCCTTTAATCTTAATTTCTATATATTCTTTCGTTTTTTTGGTTATTGTTCCGGCAATTTCTTCGCCTGTTTTAAGCACGATAACGCCGGCATATAGCCAAGATTCTATGCCTAAAACAAAGATTATAACTAAAGCAATGCTATATTGTTTCCAGGTTATGGCTTTGGGGTGGTTCAGAGAATGCATAAGATTGAATGTTACTTAAAAAAGAAGTTTTTTGAGAATGGATGATCAGAGATTTTAATTAGCGAGTTGTTCTTTTGACAAACTCTGTTATTACTTGTCGAACCTCATCAGATAAATCAGTAAAAGATATACCTATGCGGCGCCTACCAGCCTTATCAGGGGTGTTATCGCGCACCTCTCCTCGTACTTCCCGAGTTTTTATTCTATCATCTTTATCCTCGGTGGTATAGTCAACTAAAATTAGCTTTATCAAAAGACGTGTTGACATGGGAATGTTTTCTGTAGTCGAAATAGCTATTCCGCATTCACTCAAATCAAGCAATAAGGCGTTGATTTCCTTACTGTCAATTTTTACCTCTGCTTTAAGCGGTTTCTCTACCTGGTAAGTAATAATAAAATTTACTTTTGCGCGTTTAAATTTTCTTCGTTCAAAACCTTCCCATTTGTTAGCCATACTTATTTTCCTCGATTTTCATGCCACAGTTAAATTGATTTAATTATAGATTTACTTATTACTATTTTATTATGATTTTTTCCTAATGTCAAGAAAGGCATCGTCTAACAAAGTTAAGGAACTATTTACGATAAATCAAAAAACTCACTCCTAAAAATATAAGAGCAAGGGAAAAAAATCTCATAATATTTTGATAGACTTTATCACTTAAGTAGTTTTTACCTTTATCGACCATATAAGATAAAAATCCATACCAAGCTATATCAGCTAGCCAATGTCCCAGGGTAAGAATTACGACCCCGACAATTCCCAGAAGTAATGATGCTTTGATGAGTGTAGAAAACCCTATAGTCGCCCACCAAACAAAAAATCCCGGACTTAGAAGGCTAAATATAGCTCCTCCTGCAACTAATCCTCTATCAAAGTCCGATTTGGATTCAATGCCAACGATTTTCATTTTTGGAGAATTTGCAAAAAGAATAATCCCCATAGTTACTAAAGCCACTCCTCCGATTATTGAAACTAGCTGCAAAAAACTCTTATGCATGAGCAGATTGTTAAATCCAAAAAAGATAACCAGTATTATAGCAAGCTCAATTATTATGTGTCCGGAAATACTTTTAAAACCGGCAAATTTATTGGTTTTTAAAGTTCCGGAGATAGTAAATAAGGTTAGGGGCCCTGGTATCATTGCCCCGGAGATACCAATAACAAAGCCGGTAAGCAATATAAATAAAAAATCCATTTCTTATTCCTGAGTTTTGTAGCCTTGCGCAACCATTTTAACAAAATTAGCTATAAATTTTCTATTCGCATCATTTATATCTGTAAATAAAATTCCCAAACGGTGTTCATTAGTTTCTGTTAAGG
>JAMXCX010000058.1 GCA_024542985.1 Candidatus Omnitrophota bacterium
CTCAGTTTTTCTACCTTTATACCCTGTTTGTTTCCTAACCAGGTTCGGTATGAGGTAAAAATATTTTTTACCTTAGCCCACTGTTCGGGAGTAAGGTGTTTGAGAGGCCCTCCCAGAGCACGCTTTAGAACCTTTTCTTTAAGACTAAAGAGGCGCTCAGCATACAAAGGATTGATTGTTGCCTCTAAATCCAAGATACCTTTAGGATTAGGCACCGCCAAGGGGGCATCCTTAATTCGAGCTTCCATCGTTAGTTTATCGGTAAAATCGATTTCGTCGAGCTCCTTCTGGCGAAGCTGCATCTGAACTGCTGTTCTCTCATCGAACCTGACCATTGCACACTGGGCAAAATATTGCTCAATTTTCTCATTTAAGCTAGCCATTAACTCATAAGATTGCGGTGTTTCAACTCCCCAGGGCATAACTTCTGTAGCCTTCTGCCCTTTAGAAATTTCGCCTTTCACCTTCCAGGCAAGATAATCTTTAGTCTCATGAAAAAACATCCCAAGCTGCTCTTGACTAATCCCGGCCTTACCGCTGGAATCAAGAGTAGAACCAATAGTCTCGATAACCGAAATAATGAATTGAGCTAAATCCGAGTCAGGTGCAGCCTCCGGAGGAATAATGCCATCACCATTATTCGCTGCGCTGGCCATAATACTTTGTGTGTCGCGTACCTGAACCAGACTAATCTTTTCGGCACTTGGTGAATTGAGATTAGTTAAAATAAGCTTTGCTACTGCCCGTAATTTTTTACCCTCAGGATGGCTGATATCGATATCGTTTAAATCTAAAACATCAATACCTTCGGATAAATGGCTACGATTGCTAAGAAACCGAAATAACCAAGACTGAGCCTCCTTAATTTCATTAGTTCTGATGCGTCCGTTTTGATCGGTATCTACGAAAGAAGCAAATGCGGAGTCGCAGTTGAGGCTGTTAATCGGAACGCTGGTAGCTGCCCAGTGGACCTCATCAAGAACTTGGATGTTCTCTAAATCTTGTGCGTTTTGGATTCTAAGTTGATAACTTTTACCGTAATTTCTGAATATCAATTTAGACATAAAAAATCCTCCGTTTTTAAATATCAAGTGCTTAGAAAGTATATGTCAATGCTGAAATAAAACGCACATCTCTCTTTTTCGTATCTTCAGGCGGTGCTGAATTATAATCTGCGATCAAACTAAGCCGCAAGGATAACTTATCATTTATCGGGTTTACCAAGGAGGTTTCAGAATGCAATCTATACTCGCCTATTGCCTCTAAAGAATTGTAGAGAATGATATCCTGAGAGATTCTTGAATCGGCAAAGAGCTTTTTCTCAAAAAATGCTCTGGGAATAAGAATTGCCGCACTGTTATCTTTGGTATCGCTTTTAAAATTTGTATACTCTAAACCCATACCAAGCTCAACCATAGCTTTCCAATCAGGTTGATCAGAAAACCAATAACCCACTCCTGCGGAGGGTACAATCCGGTAATTAATGTCTGCGAACCTATCATGGTCACTTTCTATTTTGTAAAAATTATACCATTTACTTTCCCAAAAACTGAAAGCATAGCGAGCCGTTCCCTGCCATTTCTGGGCATCCATTCTTCCATTCGATGAAGAATAATAAATATCTCCCTTTAAAGTAAATTCACTGACTTGATCTATTTTTCTATTAGCGCTAAACTTGAGAGAAAACTGATTATTCTGGGTATTTCCGCTTGAGGCATTATATCCCAGCGAGACCTCTCTTTGCCAGAGTTTCTCTTCTACCTGCGCTAAGGTTTCTTTTTTCGCACTGCCTATATACTCTACAAAATCTTTTTTAATTATGATTGTACCCATTGCCTCAGTTTTTAAAGAAATATTCTCATCACTTTGCTCAATTATTTCTCCGCTTACTGTATCGCCATTTTTTAAATGAATTTCTTCAGAATAGGCATAAATTTGCCAAATAAAAAACGAGGATAAAATCAAGCCTACCTTCACCAAACATTTCCTGTCAAAAGCAATCATTCTTATGTTTAAACCTGTTTTATCCTTGCTCGCTGAAGTTCTCAGGACAGGCCGGAGGATTTCGCCAGGAAAAAGCAAGAAACTTCGGGCTTTAGGTCAACAAACCATCCAGATAGGCCTTCGGCCTGCTGGGCAGCCCGGGGGAGCTTCATTTTGGTTTGATAAAGCTATTTTTATATTCTCCCTTTAATTTCTGCAGAAACATTGCTGCATCTTCCTTAGCATCAAAATCACCCACCAAAACTCTATGCCAAATTCCTTTTGCACCTAAATCTTTAGCGAATATTGTTGTTTCATATCCTTTACTGCTTAATTCCTCTACTAGCTTCTCGGCTTTAGACTTATTTTGAAAAGAAGCTACCTGGATAGTAAACCCCGTTGAATATTTACTATACAACGGAATAAATGGTTGCTTGATAAGGCTTTCATTTTCTGCCTGATCTTTTCCTAATTTCTGCATACTGAAAAACAGCATGCCGGCCAATAAAATCAAAAAAGATATACCGCCAACAATTAATCTAAAACTTCTCTTTTCCATAGTATGTCCTCCTGGTAAAAGCCTTCAACTCGGCTTGATTGAAAATGCACTCTGGAGATGAATTCATCATTGCCTCAATCCTTATGTTTAAGCCAAGTCATTATCCCCCCAATGGCAATAAGGAGAGGCGCAACAAAAAGAATAACAGCCACCACGCGTTTCTGCTTGCTCGTCAAATCAAGCCGTTCGACTTTAATTTCTTTCTCATCGATAAAGATATTATATTCTAAATCTGAAAGCCAACTAATAACATTCAGTCCCATCCGGGCATTGCTATATTTTTTGATAAAAACATTTGACAAAAAATCGGTATCAGTAAAGACAACAATACGGGTATCAGAAGGTTCATCCTCTTCCTTTGCCTCCCAGATAACAAAGGCGATGGGAACAGGCCCCGGCCTGTCCGTTTCTTCATCAAACTGAACATGCAGAGTTCTGTCAGTTTCACCCCAACTATTTTTTCCTGAAGCGGTTCGAACCAAGGGAGCTACTCTAATTGATTTACGTCTATTTTCTACAATCGAAATTGAACGCGGCCGAATATAAAAGGTATAATCCAAGCCTTTAACAATCGCTCGGTGCGGCGGGTAATTGCGGGTAGCCGGACTGCCTACATCTTGACCAATATGGTTGGATAAATCTACAACAATATCATCAGCAATCTTTATTCCCCAATAATTGAGAATCTTATTTAGGGAAGGGTTTTTGCGCTTTTCTTCTTCTGTAAGTGGTTTATCCGGCGTGGTAATGGGAGTATTCTCAATTAAAAAAAAGGCATCACCGCCATTTTCTAAGTACTTCTTGATAATCTCTTCCTCTTCTTCGGTCAGAGGATTCTTAGGCCCGGCAACGATAAGAACATCGCAATCTTCGGGAACCTCCTCTTCTACTCCCAACATCACTGTTTTGACTTCTACATTATTCGCGATTAGCATTCGCTTTAGAATACTCAAGCCCTTATCGCCATCATCAGAAACATCGTATTCTCCATGTCCGGTTAAAAAGTAGACAATGCGTTTATCTCTTGCCACTTGGATAATGGTATTGGTTAATTGCTCTTCAGATAACAGCTGATCGGTAAAATCGATATCCTTACGCTCGCTCCCGGAAACAACGATAACCTTTCTTTCTTTTCCGCTTATTACACTACCGAATTGAGCAGCATAGCCAATCTGCACGATAGGATCAATGATTTCGGCTTTGATCATTCCTTGAGAACGCCTTTCATACTCTTTAAACAAATCTTCCAAATACTTTGGCGGCATCCCCACATAAAAAGTGACAATTTTAACTTCCCGTTGGAGGTCTTTAATAACTGTTGTAGTACTTTTCGATAAGGTATGCTGTTTAGCTTTAGTTATATCCCAACGCACATTGTAACGATACGCTAAATAGTTAACTCCCACAAGAAAGGCCAAAAGGAGCACAATCACAAGCCCAATAAAGCCGTACTTTTGCCATTGAAATGCTTGCTCTGGCTTTTTAGTAAACTTTCTTAACTCAAAAAGACAAATCAAAACACAACTTAAGCCGATTAAAGAAATAATAATCGTCGACAAGCTAAAATTATTTTCTACATAAGAAGCTCCTAGACCATATAAAAAACAAAACATCCCCATTACAAATAGTAAAGGGAGATTTATGAGTTTTTTCTTTAACGCCATAATCGGTTCTCAATGCTCAGTCTCGTAAATAAGATGCAAATAAGTATACCGCTTAGGTAATACACCAAATCCGCCGTAGTGATAATGCCCACAGCAAAATTCTCAGCATGACTCCAAGTGCCGACATATCGAATCAAGGTTGCACTAGGGCCGCTGAAATATTTGATAAAGCTTATTGAGAAATACAATAAAAACAAGACGACATAGGAACTTATTGCCGCAACAATCTGGTTCTTTGTCAAAGAAGAAGCCAGCATACCAATGGCAATGAACAAAGCGCCCTCCAGCCAAAGGCCTAAATACCCTGCCAATACAACCCGAGGTTGGGGCTGACTAAAAAATTCAATAATAAAATAATAGCTGGTTGTTAATCCAATAATGAGAGTAAAAAATATCAGGCTGCCCAAATATTTGCCAAGAACAATTGTTGTATTTGTAGTAGGGGTGGTCATTAAGAATTCCATGGTGCCGGAGAACTTCTCTTCGGCGAATGTTTTCATGGTTAAAAGCGGCACGATGAAGATAAACAAAAATTCCATAATTTTAAACACATCCCGCAGGCTAGCCTCTTGGCCCTGGTCAATTATCAAAAAAAAGAATATATTAAAAATCGAGATAGTAACAATTAAAACGATGTAAGCAATCGGGGATTTAAAATACTCTTTTAGCTCCTTTAGGGCAATAGCAAAGATTTTATTCATGACTATTCATTCTCCTTGGCAGAATGTAATCTTAAAAATATATCTTCGAGATTTGCTCCGGGTTGCTTTAGAAGATTTTCCAAAGTTTCATCAACGACAATTTTACCGGATTTAATAATTAAAACTCTTTGGGCAATTTGCTGAATCTCTGAAAGGATATGTGTGCTTAGAATTACCGTTCTTTTATACTCCAGGCTTTTGATAAGATTGCGCACTTGAATAATTTGGACCGGATCCAGGCCGATTGTCGGCTCATCCAATATTAAAACTTCAGGATCGTTAAGTATTGCCTGGGCAATACCCACTCTTTGCTTATACCCCTTGGAAATAATGCCGATAGTTTTATCTTGGACGCTTTTAAGGCTGCATTCATCTAAGACTTTATCTATCTGAACACCCTGCTGCTTGGCGGGGATATTTTTTAACTGCGCAGCAAATTTAAGATAATCTCTTACCGTCATATTAGAATAAAGCGGCGGCGTTTCAGGCAGATAACCTATTTTTCTGCGAATTGCTAAAGAATTTTTGGATACATCTTGCCCGGCAATAATAACCTCACCGGATGTGGCCGGAAGATAAGAAGTTAAAATACGCATAATCGTGGTCTTGCCGGCACCGTTTTGCCCTAAAAAACCAACGATTTCCCCTTTCTTAATTTCAAATGATACATTCTTTAAAGCTTTAAACCCGCCAAAATATTTTGTGACGTTTTTAGCAATAATCATATTCTAAATACCGGTTAGCGGCCTATTTTACTCTATTTATTCTTTCTCTATTAAAGAATTTCTTAGTCATTGCTCTATGAAACTATTATTTGCTAATCCACTCCTCAATCTTCTTATCTTCAACAGAAAAATATTCATGTGATTGGGAAGATAACGAATTCTGCTGCGGCATATGAAATTTACCATTAAAAATCGCACCTTCTTCAATACAAACTTTAGGCGCCTCAATATCAGCAGTAACTTTAGCAGTAGAAGTAAGTTTAAGCCTCTGGGTTGCTTTGATTTTACCTTTGATGCTTCCGGCGATAACTATATCTTCCCCTACGATATCAGCTCTTACCTCAGCATCCTTACCGATGATAAGATTCCCTTTAAGCGTTAAATCACCTTCAAACTTCCCGCTTATCTCTAAATTCACAGGGTCAGAAAAAACTAAACTTCCTCGCATCGCGGCCCCTATATCGATAAATTTTTCTTCTTCGTCTCGTCTAGGCATTTTTCCTCCTTATGCTTACCGGCTAATTACTGTATGCCATTTGACAATATCCCTTAATCACATTTCTTATGCTCTATAGTAGCAATTTTCTAATATAAGTCAATGCAACGTTTTCTTGCCTTTGAAGGGAAAAGCCGGCTTTGAGCCCCGAACCAGAACAAGACTCGGTTCGGGGCTCGAAATAATAATTCTTTATATTTTATATAGGCGGCGGTAAAATCCTGAGAGAATCGAAGGGCGATAATTAAATGGAGCTTGCTCCGGCAAAGTCAGGGCTTAGTTGAAACTTGGGCTAAAGCATTAGCATTAATTCCGACTAGTGTCGGGGAAATATAAAAGGTGTTTTTAACCTTCTTTCTAATTAGCAAAAGTTTTTATTGGTGATTTGATCTTAACGATATTTATAAAAGTAACCCGGGTTATTTGATTTTACAATTTTCGCCTCGGGATTCATATTTATCCTTTGAGTAACTTCCCGGGCAAAGGTCTCAAAGC
>JAMXCX010000005.1 GCA_024542985.1 Candidatus Omnitrophota bacterium
CCAAGCATCAGTCTTGTTCAGATATTCTACACACTTAGGTATATAATCTGAAGGATATTCAGTATGGGCGTCTACTCTTATTACAATTTTGCCTGTTGAAGCCTTTATGCCTTTATTCATAGCGAAAGGAACTGTCCTGTGCGGATTATTTAAAATTTTCACCATGGAGTTCTTAGAAGCCATTTCTTGTAAAATCTTCTTTGTGCCATCATCACTTTGTTCATCAACAACAATAATAATCTCTAAATTTTCTTTGGGGTATTCTGTTTTTAAAAGAGAACCTAAAGATTTTCTAATAAAATTAACCTCATCGCCACAAGGCATTATTATTGAAATAAATGGATAATTCATGATCTAAAATCTATTTGCTTAGCAATTCTCTATCTCTGTTTGATATGCAAATAATTAGCTGCAAAATGTGACATAAAGCTAAGTCATTATTGTAGTGACCTTCACAAAATTATCGTTTGTCCTCGCGCAATTTTCCATTGCGATTGAAACGGTCGGTTAACTTGCACAGTCCATTTCCGTTAACCAGCAGTCAAATCTTGTATTACTCCAAGAAGCCTTTTCTCTCTATTTTCCAAAGAGAAAAAGTTTATCACTCTTTGTCGTGCCATTTTCCCTTTTTGATTGTCATTTACAGCGTGCGTGATAGCTTGAGCGATTTTTTCTAAATCGCCATAGGGAACATAGTAGGCTGTGTTTCCTGCGACCTCTGGCAGAGCACTACTCCCGGTAACAACAGGAACGCACTCATGTACCATTGCTTCAGCCAATGCCAAACCAAATGTCTCATAGTACGATAGCTGTACGTACACTTTTGCCCTTCGATATAAGTCATGTACGCTTTCTTCGCTAAATTTGACTATCTGCAAATTTCTTGGAATTATTTTGTTTAAAAAAATCCTTATTTTCTTACTTATGGTGCCACAAAGTACAAATTTTTTCCCAGGCAGGAGTCGTGCAACTTCAATTACATCCCTTAAACCTTTTCTTACCAAGTTGCTTTCTGTAATAGCTGCTACGGTCAGAATCATCTCTTTCTTATCGCATATTTCGTCTTTTGTGCAGCAATTAGACGACGCACCTAAGAATAAGACAGTGATCTTTTTAGGAGAAACTCGTAAATTTTTTATAATTTCTGACTTGCCAAATTCTGATGAAGCAAGTATCCTGTCAGCCAGGGTTACTAGGTATTTTGTTATGAGTCGGGTTAATAAAAACCTCACACCTGGCCTCATAACCCCGTAATGAATCTCAGGTACGCTAGCTGCATCCCAACCGCCTACAGCAATAATAATTTTCTTTTTAAAAACTTTCGCTAAAAGCACTGATAAAAGAGCTGAACGATAGGCAAACCAACAAAATATGATATCTGCCTTAATTATTTTTCTAACAGCAAAAAGAGTCTTATACCAGAAATTTCTATAGATCAGAATCTCTTCCGAAGAAAAATTGTTCTTGATTATTTCATAATCTCTTTTTTCAAATCCCATCCAAGACTGATGCAAAAAGAGAATTTTCTGCCCCATGATATCTACCTCTTATTCGATAAAGATGAATACAGTTCTTCTAGCTCCGTGCTGAAACGCTGCAAAGTAAATTTTTGCTTTACTGCTTTCCGAGCCGCAGCTCCCAAGTCAGCTCTTTTCTTTTCAGAAACAATTAAACACATAGTGGCTTCCGCCAAGGAAACGGGATCGTTTGGCCTTACAAGAATGCCATCTTTCATGTTAACTATAATCTCGCTAGTGGCGCCTATATCTGAAGCAATAACTGGCTTGGAAAAAGCCATGGCTTCAATGATGGCTAAACCAAACGGCTCTGGTCGTATCGGACAATGGACCACTATATCGGCCAACTGCAGGACATCTTCTATGTTTTCTACATGGCCAGTAAATGAAATTACATCCTGGATCCCGAGCTTTCTCACTAAAGTTTGTAATTCCACTGCATATCGTTTAGGGACAGAGTCCAAATCGCCCGCAATAAAAAATTTAACATACGGAAATCGGTCATGTATCAGCTTTGCTGCTTTCAGAAAGACTCGATGCCCTTTCCAGGGGACTAGCCTGGCTACCATTACCACCGCTAACTTAGGCTTTCTTTCGTGAGTTTTCTTGTTGGTTTTCCCCAAGCCAAACTTTTCTTGATCGCAAAAATCAGCTAGTGCAGTTCCATTATAAATTATAATTGTTTTTCTTTGTATATAGCGGCAAAATGCAGACCTCACTGCTTTTGAAATTACGATAATTTTTTTTGGCAGAATAATAGCTGCAATGTTTAAAAAAATTCTTCCCACGCCAAAGAGAGAACCTCGTGAAGGTATCTCTTGCATATGCCATACACAGAACGTCTTGCTAAATTGTGCCGCTAGGCCTCCATATATATGTTCAAACATTTCGTTCGTTTGCAGAATTAAAGCCTTTGTGCTGATAAGATAAATATAAAGCTGCGCTGCCTTTACCAAAATAAGCATTAAATTAAATATAACAGCAAAAGGATTACAAATACGCTTACCGCCTATTTCAAAACTGATGGACATAAATGCTGGCCCTTTTAACGTTATTACAGGCACTCCCAAATCAATTATCCTTTGGGAAAACATGCTCCTGCTAGAAAAAACCACTGAGGGCTCAAATTTATTTTTATTTAAATTCTTAATAAGAGAAATAAGGTTGGTTGCGCTTCCTCCCGCTCCTTGCCCATGGTCTAAAAAAATTATCTTTCTTTTGTCCATTGCATCATATGTAAATAAGTAAGAAAAAAATAAATCGCCCATAAATTAGCATTTATAAATCCACCTATGCCGTCTAAAAATCCAAGCTTAAAAACATATTTATCGATAAACACAGCCGGTGGAAGCAAAATAAGTTTCGCGTATGTAAATTTTCGCGTTTTGAGCCTCTCTTTTGCTTCCCACTTAACATATCGCAAAAAAAACTTTTCCACAATCTGGTCTACATCTCGATCCTGAATGTGAACAAAATAATTTTTAAGTTTTTTACATTTTCCGCATAATTGCACCCGCGCATGAACTTCTTTTGGGCTAAATATCCCTTTGCTTTTCTTAAAAAGCCTCAATTGGTAAGCCGGCCAATGCCCTCCATATTTTAATCGCCGGCCAAAACTGAAATTGGCATAGGGAATATAAAAACCGTCTACGTTTTGAGGGTTTCCTAAAACTTCAAGGATTTCTTTCTGGAGACTTACGGTAACTCTCTCATCAGTATCAACTAACAACACCCATTCATTACGTGCTTGAGGAAGAGCCCAGTTTTTCTGAAGAGCAGAATTAATATATCGCTGTTGGATAATTCTATCTGTAAATTCTTTTACAATCTCCAAAGTTTTATCTGTACTAAAAGAATCACAAACTAAGATTTCATCTGCCCACTTAACGCTTTCTAGACAATCTCTTATAATATCTTCATTGTTAAAGCAAGGAATAATAACTGTAAGCTTATTCACACATCACCCCCAAATAGTAATTCTTCTCAAATATTTAACGCCCTCAGGGCTTCTTCAAGGCTCTAAATAAATGTTAATATTAAACAGCTTAGGGCTAACTTCACAACAAATCCTCCCCAATATTGCCATTATGAAAATTGTGCAATACTGCACAAAAAAACCAAAATGGTATCATCATAAAAGGCCAAGTTATAGCGCTTTCTGCAAGCATTGGCCCCATAAATATAAGCCAGCCTATGAGAAATGAAAGCAGATAAGAACGTAGCGGTTCCCCACAAACGTTTTTTTTATAAATATATAGCGAAGATGTAAACAGCTTAGTTAACCACAACAAAATAACAAAAAGGCCAATTATTCCTAAATCTGCTCCTAGTTGAAGAATGAAGTTGTGAACCCACCCGCTATATCCCCACCCTCCTCCAAACATGGGATTAGCGCTTATTGACCTCCAGGCAAAATTGAACCGTCCAACTCGCCCAGCCCAAGCCTCGGGATCGCTGCTAGACAGAAATCGCAGATATACCTCTTCGGGAATCACCATAGAAATAATTAATAGAAAAATTGCCCCTCTGAATATACCTTTAAATCCTTTTAGCTTTGAGTATCCAGCAATCCCTAGTAATAGCCCCATATAAACACTTCTATGACCATTAATCATTATGTTAATAAGCATTAAAATGCATATGCCAAAATAACAAATTTTTTTTATCTTCCCCCGGCTAAGCAAACCTTTTATATAAATGGGGAAAAGTAGTAACCCAAAATATCCAGCAATAATAAGGGAAGCCCACATGGATCCTCCGCCTCTTAAAAATATCTTTTCCCCCACCCGTACAGATATCTGGCGCGTACCGATCAATACTGATTCGCCTGAAGTTAATCCTGTTGGAAACAAATTTATTATTGATGGAAAGAAATAGCTACCCACACCTACAACTGCTAAGATAAAAGCACCTATTGTAAAAATAAGAATAATAGTATTAATTTTTATATCTAAAAACTTAAAGCCAATATAAGTAATATAAAAGCATGGGAATAAACATAGGAATACTTTAACCTGCGTCACAATAACTGTTGTTTCTATCCTGCTTCCAATGGCCATAAAAATCCCTAGCGCACAAATCAAAAATAGCACACCTGTATGCCTTGGAAAAAGTTTTTTATAGCCAAAATAAAAGTTCTCTCGGAAAAGGTACAGAAAGAACAACAACCACGTAATTCCTTCTACAAAGAATATTGGAATTCCTTGATAGCGTATGGCTCTGGGGCCAATATGAAAACAAATAAGCCAAAAATAGAACAAATACCTTAAGGGAGCTTTGCCTTTAGAAAAACTAAAGGAAAAAATAACAACCATCACTAAAACAATAACTAAAAAAATCCAACTCATACTGGTTTTTTTATTTCCTCAATAATTTTCCTTGAAAAAACTTCTGCTTAACCACCTCCGTTATCATACCAAGTTTCCAAACAAACTGGCAGATTATTAAAAATGGGAAAAGCATTGCCTTTTTAGAAAACCCGCTGATTCCTCTTGTGCAAAACACCGCTTCGAATAGGCACCCAAAAAAGAAATATCCCAATTTTAAAATATCCTTAAAATGCCTTATTGTATGCGGGTACACGCAATACATATCCTTCCATTTGCTTCGCACTAAATAATATGCTCTCCCGTACATAAAAAGTTGGGAAAATAATCCCTTCCAGGTAGAACGATGATAATGACAGACACACAACCGAGGATCATAATAAATTTTTGAGCCTAATTTTAAAATTCTCCAATTATAATCAACATCCTCTCCCCGAAACAATGATTCATCATAGCTTCCCACTTTTTCGATAATTTCTCTCTTATAACTTGCATTTACCCCGGGAACGGTTCTCACATAAGCAGAATTTCCTCTAGAAAAAAAAATGACAATATTGGCTACTCTATCGATAAATCTATCAGTAACACCACTTATTTTCCCGCCTATGCCCCCTGCCTCCGGATGCTCTTTGTGTAGCGCTCGAATACGCCTTACCCAATCAGGCGCTACCTGAACGTCATCGTCGGTTAAAGCAACTATTTCTGTCATACAATGAGGCAGTCCAATATTTCGCGAAACCGCCAAGTTAACATTCTTGGTAGAAATAAACTTTATATCAGCAAATTGTTTTTGCCATTTTGAAACAATATCTTTCGCACTGCCTTCTTCTCCGTCTACAATTACAATTTCATCAGGTTTATCTATTGAATCTGCGATTAAAGATTGTAAACACCTATCTAATAACTTTTTTCGTTTATACGTACAGATGAGAACGCTAACTTTCATAACTTATGCTTTAAAGAGAGACCTTTTCTTGCTCATAATCGCTTACAGAAACTCAGCAGAAATTACTCTTCAAATTTTTGTTAAACGAGCTTCTCTTTAGATACATGCTTTTTTTGCGAAAAATTCGCGGCACCGTTTATATGTGTTTTTCGCTCTTCTATAGCTGGCGCGTACAAGTAAGTAGAGCGACGTTTCTAAAAAAAATAGAATTGAATAATAAAACGATGAAAAGTTTAGCCTGCATCTGTTTTGGTCAATTTCCCAGCGATTGATTTGTTTGTACCATCGGTAGCAACCCGGTAAATCTGTTGTATCTTTAGAGAACTGAAAATGAAAATACATAGTTTCTTGGCCTGTTTCTTTATGAAAAACTTTACCGTCATTCCAGTAGCAGGTCCCGGATTTAATAGCTGAGTCGTCAGGCTCTGCGGATTGCTCTCCCGTCAGCTGCCTAGCCAGCTTATCCCATTCTTCATTGTGAAAATCATTTATATGGAGATTTTGTCTCAGCACTTTCAACAAGTTTTTCTTCTCTGCCTGTCGTATAATCTGATCCATCCCAAGGCCTTTATTTCGATCCCCTATCTCATCAAAATTTTTATATTTCTTATCTTTAAAAATATTTTTATATATCTCATTTATTTTAAACATGTTGTTTATTTGCTCACAATTCCTGTACAAGGTGAAATGTCCGCAAATATGATACTTGGTTGCCGATATTATCTGATATTCCCGCAAGGCTTCCTCAGTAATAAACTTCCTAATATCGCCCCACATTATATCTAAATCGACATGCCCCCAAAAATCATAATTTTTTATATAATCCTCAAAAATCGCACCATAAGCGGGTTTGAGATCAGAAATTTTTCTATATTCTTTTAAAGGTATTTTTGTCTCTGTTTTTCTCTCTGCGCGAGTAATAAAATCATTTAGACTTATGTTAATAAATTTAACGTTTTCTGCTATACCCTGAGGAATTCTGTCATTACAAAAAATAATCCAGTCTATAGTCGGGTTATACTTACAGGTTTTAATATAAAGATTTATCCATCTAGGAAATTTTCCAAAATATACTGCTATTAATACAATCTTAGAAAGGTTGTCTGTAATAAGCATGTCTTTCGATCAAGCGCTCAGCTCTTTGTATAAATGGGCTACTGCTGTAGGCCACAGGCTTTAAAAATATCTAGATACTGTTTTCCAATTCTCTCAATGCCGAACTTCTCAATAATACTTTGGCGATAGTTTGTAAGCCCGTTGCGAAAACTAACGTCTTTTAATAACTTCACTATCGCTTCCCCCAAAGCTTTAGAATTCTCTTTAGGAACAAGCAATCCATTTATCCCCGATTTAATTATTTCTTCCGGCCCCCCTGAGCGTGTAGCTACCACTGGCTTGCCCATTGCCAAGGCTTCTATAATAACTATTCCAAAGGGCTCATCTCTTGAAGGCGAAACAAAAAACTCACATCCTTTTAATAACTGTACAAGCTCCTCTCTGTTCGCCCAACCGTAAAATTTAATTTTATTTGTTAAATTGTACCTCTGTGTTAATTCTTCTAAAGCACCTCTTTGCGGTCCATCACCGGCAATAATCAGATTTACTTCTTGTATTTCCCGTACCGCCAAATTAAAAGCTTTAATTAAAATATCGAATCCTTTTTTATACACAAATCTCCCTACCGTAAGGATATATTTGTCTTTATTTCGGTAGAGTTCCGAATTTTTAAATTTCTCAAAATTAATTCCATTATAAATTATTTTTGATTTATTTTTTATATAGGGTGCCATCTTTACTGTTTCGCTTAGTAAAAAACGAGAATTAGCCGTAACAAAATGTGCTTTTCTTAATATTTTTCTAAAAAGCCACATAGATACTTTTGACTCAAAAGGTATACTCTTTACATCCGCGCCTTGCGTAGTAACAATTAATTTAGTATCAAAAAGCAGCGTATACACCAAGAGATACAAGGTTGGTGCACCAATAAACTGATAATTAATCACCTCGGGACGAACTTTTCGTATGGAAAGAATAACTCTTAATAAATTAATTGGTGCCAATAGTAAAGCATATACGTAGGCGGCTATGGATCTTAATTTTAAAGGTGGTGTTTTCGGGTCAAAAAATAAATATCTCTTCACTTCTATTGATTCAATATATTCACGGCTCTTTAATGAGCGCGGGTATTTCTGCGTAATTATTTTTACTGAATGGCCGTTTTTTAGAAAATACTCTGCAAGGTTAGCAATGAAGATCTCAACACCTCCTATTCTGGGAAGATAACCCGGAGAAATAAATAATATATTCATAAGCTTTTGCACACTCTTCTATAAACTTCTAAGTTTTTCTCTGCCACTTTCAACGCATCAAATTGCATCTCTACTTTTTCTCTTGCTTTTTTCCCCATTTCTTCTCTTTTATTAGAATCCTTAATTAGTATCTCGAGCTTAAAAATTAACTCTTCAACATCTCCGGGTTCAAAAAGAAAACCAGTTTCACCGTCTATTACCAGTTCAGGAATCCCTCCGATTTTACTTGCAACAACCGGCTTACCACAGGACATTGCTTCTAAACAAGTGTAGGAAAAACTTTCGTAAATAACTGAAGGGTTTATAAAAATGTCGCACCTATTATAGAAAATAATTAATTCTTCCTCGCTGACTTCTCCTTTAAAATCTATATTTTTGAGCCCGCCCCTGCGTGAAAAAAAATCTCTCACCTCCTGACGTGTAGATATTCCTGCATGAGAAGTGCGGTCAGGCCCAACAAAAATACACTTCAAGGCATCCCCATAAATTTTTATAAGTCCTCTGAGCGCCTTTGCTAAAATAAAAACCCCTTTCCCTCTCTCGATTCTTCCAACATAAAGCAAGGTTATCTTTTTTTCATTTATATTTCTTGAAGGTTTCGAAAAAAATGTAACCGTATCAATAGCATTAGGAATCATCCTAACCTGACTTCTATCGATATTAAATATTTTACAGATGATTTCTTTTAAATGTTTGCTTGGTGCAGTCACACAAAGTGCCCTTCTAATAAACATTCTTTCCATCCAATGTATAAAGGGATTGTCAGTAATATTCTCCTTTTTTGAATAATAATCTTTAAGAATAGTAGCTGGAGTATGGCTTCTGACAACGAAAGGGATGTTCTGAGGTCCCAGAATACTATGCGCAAATCCTTCGGAATTTATCTCAGCATATTCAACAACATCTATTTTAAATTCTCTATTTAATTCTATAAGTTTTTTGCGTACAGCGAAACTGTAAATTATATCCCTTATAAATCTCAGCATACTCCCCACAAAATATATTTTTCGGAAAAACCAAGGAAAATTTATTTGTTTAACACGATATACATTTACTCCTGCATTAGCCTTATATGTTTTTGAATCTTTCGGCAAAGAAGAAACCACACATACTTTATGGCCTAACTTGATATACGCATTTGCCAGATAATAATTATACTTTGCTATGCCGCCGACATCCTGGGGAGGATACCACTGGCTAATAAGAGCTATATTCATGTTTCGTTTTCAGTGTCTATTAATCGCCCGCTTTCTTGCATAAAAAGATATATGATTTTGGGTAAATAAGATTTAAAAAGTTAATCATCATATCGGTAAATGCTGCCTTCTCCATCCGTCTTACAACTCTTTTCATCAACTGTTCAATTTTATCCCAGCATGATTCCTTTGGAATAGTTTCATATTTATCATATCTTCGGTCGCAATCGCTAAATCTTTGAGAAAATATTGCTTCTATAGTATAAATTACTGCCCATTCAGAATAGTAATTCATTATTTTTACGATCTCAAAGCCGTATTTGCCTAACAACTCCTTGGTTTCCTTTAGCTTGAATCTTTGAACGTGGCCGCTGAATTTCATAAAATCTTTATTAAAAAACGTAATTACTGCCACTACCCACCACACCGGAATGGTAAGTATTAGCATACCCTCTTTTTTTAAAATATACTGGGCTTCATCAAAAACCGCTTCTACATTATCTATGTGTTCAATTAGTTCAGAAAAAATTACTATATTAAAACTTCTTTGTTTAAAAGGTATTTGTGCTGCCGAGGCTACACAAAAATCAACTTTATTTTCACCAACTTCTTGTCTATGTAATAAATTAGCCTTTGCTTTTTTTAATAAACCCCTAGATATATCTATGCCTACTACATACTTAAATTTTTTTTGTAACTCGGCGATTAAAAAACCGTTGCCGCAACCAACATCAAGAATTTTAGCAGATGCGGTTACGGGCAAACCTGATATAATGTCATCCAGTTTAGACATATGGTATTTTTCTCGATGGCCGTAACATTATTTTCTGTGTTGTTTTGTAACAAATTGGTATATCATCAAGCGTTTCTTAACTATTGAGGCTATCGTAAATTTTTCTCTAGCTAACTCTCGGGCTTTCTTGCCCATTTGTTCTCTTTTGGCTCCATCTGTAATTAAATTGCTTATTGCTTTTGCTAATCCGTGGGTGTCGTTGGGCTGAACCAGTATCCCGGTAACGCCATTAACAACTAATTCCGGGATCCCACCGGTATTAGCAGCAATTACTGGTTTTCCCGCAGCCATTGCCTCATAAATTGTATAGGGCGAATTATCCCATACTGAGGGAACTACCACAATATCTGCTTGGACGAGATAACGAAATAAGGTCTCTTGGGGGGTAAATAAATGTATTGCAACTTTAGTAGCTATACCCTGTTTTTGAAAGTATTCCCCAAGACTTTCTTTGGTGATTTCTTTTGAGTCAGCACCAAAAAGTAAAAACCGAACAGCATCATGTTCTTTTAAAACTAAAGGAATGGCTGCTCTAAGAATATCAAGTCCTTTTCGCTTTTCGAGCCTACCAGCGTAATAAATAATTTTTTCTCGTTTTGTGTTTACATTATTAACAGTCAATAGACACTCATCAATTGGGTAAGGAATAACTGTTATCTTTCTATTGGGGATAGCAAATTCACAGACGATTTCTTCTTTTAAAAAATGAGAAGGTGAAGTAATGCAAGAAGCGTTCTTCATGAACCGGCCTTCTAAACACCGTTGCCATTTATCTAGAGCGGTAATTGTTTCTGCGCAATATTTCTTAAATGTAAAATTGCTGCCGTGCAAATGGATGAGGTATGGCAGCTTCAATTGCCAGGAAAAGAGAAAATTTGCTGTCTCAGAAAATTCTACCAAATCCAGTTTATACTCCCTGTGGATTCTTCTTATTTCCTCATTAACCAGAAAAAAAAACTCAAGAAGATATGCTATATGTGCTATTGACTTTCCTAAAAAAGGAATTTTCGAAATATACCAAGACCACCTTGCGGCCTTAGTTCTTCTTACTAAAACACCTTCATCAATAAATTCACTTGGCTCATCAGTAAAGTATTTAGAAATTACAAAAGCTTTATGCCCCTGCTTTACCAATGCTTTAGCTATTAGCTGTACATATGTTCCGGCTCCTCCGCCGGAATTTTTTGCCGGATAACCGGTTTCAACAAAACAAATATTCATAATGATTGTTTCTTGCCCACTGTTATTTTGGAAATTCTATTCGATCCGCAGGAATGTTGAAATATTTATTGTGCCCGGAGTTGTTCAATGAAGGTGATATACTTATCGGTGATCTTCTTGACATTAAAATTATCCATAACATAAGTCCTAGCTGCTTTACCAACGACAGACCTTAGCTCCGGGTTTTCTATTAACTCTTTAAGGTAACGATACCACTCCTGGTCTGTGTAAGCGAAGTAACCGGTTTTACCGTGCTGAATTACCAGTTTGTCTGACTCCGTAGGGGTGCAGACTACAGGCAGACCAGCTACCATATAGGTTACCACCTTGTTCGAACACTTACGCTGCTGCCATTTATCCTGCTGTGGCTTAATAACCACGCCGATATCCGCCTGAGCAAGCATTTTCTGCCAATGATGAAATTTCCACTTTACATACCGTATAATTCCTTCTGTTCTGGACTCACAATTCGTGCTATACACGAACTTGATATCGCGCTGTGTCTCTTCCTGTATTCTCTTCAAAATAGGACGCAGCTTTTTCATGCAGCCGCTGTTGCCAATATACCCTTGCCAAATAACCGTAAGGTGTTTTCTCCTTTTATAACGGCAGTGCGCTTTATTGATAATCGGGTGTTCGATTAAAACAACGCTTTTATCAAACGGCTCCATATCTTTTACATGCAAAGGGCTCGATGCGATGATTCCATCCATTAATCGAATGAAATCGGGATTTTCGTGATACTTAAGGCTGCTTTCTTCCGTACAGGCAGGATTATCGACTATATCGAATATAAACATCTTTCCTTGTTTTTTCTGCTGCTCGATTATCGGGTAATATTCTGAGTTGAACTCCTTAACAATAATGCTTATGTCAAACTTAGCAAGCTCTTGCGGCTCAAAAAATATATCTGCCGAATATTTACTACTCGTTTTGTTGATCTGATCAACAATGGGGTCCACGCGCCACTTTTGGACACTCAAATCGTATCTGTCTCTCACAATAGGACCAAAACCTATCTTTATTTTTCGAGTGAATTTGTTGCGTATTTTTACTGAAAAATACCATAATAAACTTATTCTTGTTGCTATATATATTATCCTAAAAAATTTTTCCTTTTTTGTGTAGTTGAGAGTCTTGCGCAAAATCCAAAACCGCATCCATGGCTCATACTTTTTCGTTAAAAATCTCCAAAATCGTCTACTCTTCATGTTTTTACTCTATTAACAACGAGGAAAAAGTTTAAAGATAAAAAATGACTTTTTTAGTCTGGCGCTATTTACAAGGACTTTGGGACCTAATAAGCCAAAAATCACTAACCGCCAAAAGTACTTTTTCAGTACCAACGAAGGTGTCAGCCGGAAAGCTCCAAAAATATGGCGGCAAACGGCCTTTCTATTTTTTTGTTTGAAGCCTTCATCGGCTCTCTTAAGCTCTCTGGCGGCATACAAGGCCTTCCAAAAATGTGACGGCAAACACACCAAAGATTTTAATCTCATTTCCAGCTGCTCAATCTCAGTTAAAAAATTACCCAGATCTCTGCTGCTTGAAAGAAATCCCATTGTCCAACTCGTAACAACCCTGGCTGTTTTTTTTGTAAAAAATCTCTTAGCTATTGCTGCCCGAAAATGTTCAACAACCTTACTGGTTTCATTGACCCGTAAATACGTAAACCCTGCCATCATATGCATAAACCCTAAGGCTTTATCCAAGTATGCTTTTGATATAGACTGATCTGAAAAATCAGTAAGTAACTCAATTAGCTCCTCCCAGTACTTGTACTGTGAAAGGCCGGTTTTTGCTGCTTCATGCTGCCTGGCGCATCCTAAAACTTCGGGGATATATGTGTTCGGGTATCGTGTAATGATTTTGAGCCATAAATCATAATCCATGACATACTGCAGCCGTTTGTCCAAATAGCCAATAGACTCTATCGCGGCTTTGCGAAAAAACGAACTCGTCTGCTGGATAAAGCTGCCCATTAACATATCTTGCAGGCTGATTTTGTGGCTCTTCCATCTACAGATCAATGCACTATTTTCATCTATAAGCATGATATCACCGTGCACAAGCGCTAACTCAGGGTTGTCCTCTAATACAACTGAAGCCTTTTTAAATGCATCTGGATAATATATGTCATCAGAATTAATCCACGCTAAAATAGTTCCTTTTGCCATAACAAAACCTTTGTTGATAGCGTCGGTTTGCCCCTCGTCGGGCTCCGTTCTCCAATGCGCCAACCAAGGTTCATATTTTTTAATAATTTCTATTGAGGCGTCGGTAGAGCCTCCGTCAAGAATAATATATTCTAAGTTAGGATATCCTTGCAACAACACCGAACGCATGGTCTCCTCAATAAACTGCGCATAGTTATAGTTTGGCGTAACCACGGTTATCTTGGGCCAAGGCTTTCCCTTAGGCGTTACATCAGGAAGCTGGCTGCTTTCCTCGGTCCAGGGCCAGCCGGTTTTGCCTTCAGGCGGAGGCGGTAGTTCTTTTAGGGTTGGGCAACGCATCGAAAAAGACTTTTTATCATTTTTGATTTTTTTTACGTTTTACGCTTTTCTTTATTTTTTTCTTGATTGCCCTGGGAATCAACAACTTTAAGAATGCCAAGAATAGCACCCCTATTTTACCCCAAAGAGTTAAATCCGGACTTAACCAAAGTTTGTTAGAATTAATTATTACTTCTTTTTCCTGAATATTTTTCTTGAAAGCTTCGTGCAATTTGGCATAACGGCATTCAAATTGTTTCCAATAACTATGCTTATGGACAATAAGCAATTTTCCATGGTTCTCAAATAATAACGCTGCACTTTCTTCCAATCCGCGCTTATTTTTACTGCCTAAGCTCATCGCCCCAAAATGGAAAAATATGAGTGGGTACTTGTTATTGACAAAAAGTTTGTCATCTTTTTTTATAATATGCCTCTCATGCGTGTTCCACCAAGCAACATTTAAACCGGGATGTTTTAAGATACCAATATGCTCAAACAATATCGGTGCTAGATCCATCCATTTTTGATCAACCCATAAGCCATTCTCTGGTTGCCTTCTACATTGATGTAGCATTTTTCTCTCCCACCAATCGAGTAAGTCAAAAGCTGAATCTGATCGCTTCACCCCTATAAATCCAAGATTGCATAGTCCATATTTTAAGAATAACTCTTCGTCAATAATTTGTTTATCTTTCATCGGTTTAATTATATGGGGTGTAAGCACAACGTCAAATTTGTCTAAAGCCTCAAATGCCGGAGTTAATTTATCAAAAACAGCGATGTCAGGATCGAGATAAATTACTTTCATGAGATTTTTATTAGTTCTGAATAAATATTTAAAAAAACTCGGTTTTATGGCTGTATTTAGTTCTACGATGTCGTAATTCCTGGTTTTCTCCTCAAAATACGGAATGTTTGTTTTGTTTATCTCTATGATTTCAAAAGAACTAAACTCAGATAAATCAATATTACATTCAATGACATCGACAAGCCCGATAATGAACCTCAGATTAGGGTTGAATTTAAGAAGAGAGTCGCCAAGAATTTTTGCATAAGCTAAATAATTAATTGAGCACAATGTAAAAATGCATGTCTCCATTCTCCATCTCCTAATTTAACCTAACACCAAAATAAGCCACAACACCTGTTGTCTAAGCCTAGACACCCCTTTGGGCAACAACCCGAGCCCCGTCCTTTTTGTCTCAGCTTGAACTCTCCAGCAACGCGACGTAATCTTCTATCATCCCCTCGGAACTATACAAGCTTTCAGCCCGTTTTCTTCCTTCCTGCCCCATTTTTTTCGTTAACTCTTCATGCTCAATCAAATGTTTTACTTTCTGTGCTAAACTTACTACATCGCCTTTGGTAACCAAAAACCCGGTAATTCCATCCTCAATTATTTCAGGGATGGCGCCTGAATTATAAGCAACTACTGCTTTACCCGCTGCCATTGCCTCAACAACAGTTAACCCAAAAGGCTCATCCCATAAGGGCGGCACAACGACTACATAAGCTTCTTCCATTAACCCTAAAGCCGCACTCCTGGGAATTTTCGGAAACCCTTTAACAAATTCGTCACCGCTATACCCCAAGGCGGTGAATTTAATTTCGGTTCCGAAATGTTTCCTTAATTTTCTGGCCATATCTAAAAAATGAGCTAAGCCCTTCTGCTCTTCGTCATAGCCGCACGGATAAAAAACTATCTTTTCTTGATTATTCCAGGGAGCGTGATTTACGTCATTTAAATTTATTCCGTGTCGAACCTTATAGACATTTTTATATTCGGCTAAAGAAAGCCTTTTTTTTACAAATATGCTAGGTACCAGTATGGCCTTGGCCTTGCTCAATACAGCAAAGACGCTTAAAAACTTAAAATAGTTTAAGGCATTGACAATAATTGTTTTAGTTGAATACCTAAAACCGCACATGTGCCGTACGCACTTCAAAAAAGAAGACCCTTCGCAAACACCTTGATTTTTTATGTAAAAATACCATAAATAACAAATAGGCCAATAGATGTTTACTGAAACCACAAAGGGAATTTTTAATTTCAAAGATGCTAAATAAATAGAGCAATCGTAATCATAAAAACCCAGCACTATGTCGGGTTTTTCGCGCTTGAGGAGAGCGATATAAAAATTATAGGCTTTATCGTTACTATAATCGTAACGTAAAACGTCTTTTAGGCCCACTTTATTGCTTCTCATCGCGCCGTAAGATGCGACTACAAAACCCCGTTCTCTGAGGCCATTAACAATAGTATGGGCAACAAGTGGTTCTCCGCCAAACCAACGCGAATCAAGAACCGCCCCAACTACTAAAATTTTCATAAATATATAGTATTTTGGTTTTGATCTATTATTACGAAAAGAGCTTTTTTAACATCTTCTTTAATTTTTTATAAAGCTGTTGTAATATATAAATTGGTATTTCTACTCGATCGTGCTTCCATAATAGCCAAAGCATTCTTTGATGATATCGCCATTTAACCATATGGGGAGGGATAAGAAGATGCAATTGTTTAATACGTGCTTCCCTAATAAAACGTTGTGTTACATTACGAGAACCTAGTTTGCGTCTCTTGCGTAAAGGTTTAATTGATGACAATGGTTCTACCTTATGTAAAAGAAGTGGGTCGGAGTTTTTTAAATATGGATAAGTGGTAATAAAATAATTTGGTGTATACACTAAATTATTTTCTTTGTAGTAGCGATTTTCTATGGTGGGATTATGCTTTAAGGTATTGAAATACAGTGGGTCTCGAATGAGCATTCCGCCGCGTGGCTTTAGTTCGCCGTAACCGAATTCTCGATTGTATTGCTTGGGTATACCACTGCATATTAATTGTAAAGAGCATCGCTGACATGGCGGCGGATAATCATATCTTTCACGGCTTGCCCCTAATGCATAGTGAAGATAGTCATACTCACCTTGTAATGTGTGCCCTGCCTTAGAATCCCATTCCCACTTATCGAAAGGCAACTGTGGAAAATTCATGATATATGCTTCAAGTCCCGGAAATAGGCAAAACGGTGCATAGCGTAAGTGTGTTTCTATCTTTTTTGAAGTCAGCATCGAAATTGCTTCAGTAAGATAAGATGCTGCTTTCCTATATTTTGCTTGAAAATTTTTACGATCGATATCAACCCACCCCTCGAAAGGATTAAACATGATAAGATTAACAACTTTTGGTTTGATTCCTAAAAACTCATTTGCCAAAACAGGAAGATTTTTATAATTAACTTCTGTGACAACCGTATTGGTTCGAAATGACAGACCAGATTCAATAATATTCTGAATACCTACCCTCATGGCTTTGTAACCGCCTGTTTTATCGACAAGATAATCATGCTCCGGTTGAAGTCCATGATATGAAACCAAAAAATCTTCTATCCCAGCTTGCTTTAAACTTTTGACTAATTCTTTAGTAAGTCTTTGGCCATGAGTTATAATCGTAGGCTTAAGTGCAATTTTATTGCAGTGTTCGACAAGTTTAACAATTTGTGGGTATATTGTTGGTTCTCCTCCTGTAATATCGACATGCGAATTGCTATAGAATTTTTTGAATCTATCACACTCTTCTCTAAGTTCTTTAATTGCTTTAAATTTCTTTGTGTGAGCAAATCTATAATAACAAAAAACGCAATTAATATCACATGCAAAACCTACATAAAGAACGCCGCGTCTTGTTAGCTTTCTTTCACCAAACCATTTATTCTTGAAATAATTGAAATTGCTATAGACTGGCTTGCGAAACAAATGGTGATGATACACCTCCGATTCGCCACAATAGAGAAGACGAAAACCATTCCTTCTTATTTGTAACGAAAAATCAGAATCTTCACACTGCGAACCTTTGTAGTTCGAATCAAATGAACAGTATTGAAGTATTTTTTTATTATAAAGGCAGCAGGTTCCCGACAACAGCTCAACAGTCCTTACGTAATTACATTGACCTTTGTCTTCCTGCCCCTGAGCTACTACTTTATCGTCTCCCCAAGGCGCGGTAAACACCATTTCTGCCGCAAATATTTTTTTTTGCGGCGTAATAAGCTTGGCTTGTATCTGACCTATATCATCCTTGGCACAACTAAGCATCTTATCTAGCCATCCAGAAGTCACTTCAATGTCGTCGTCCACAGTAACAAACCAAGAAGAAACCACCTGAGATAATGCAATGTTTCTATTTTCTGCAGCGCTTCTTTTGCCTTCTATCACAATCACTCTATGCGGTATGTTGGCGGTGTGTTCCTGAATACTTTCCAAACATTTCTCTAGCAGCGGCGTAGGCTCATAGCATATGACGAAAATATCTATGGGCTCTCTTTGAAACTCAGCAATCATGATGTATCTTATCTCCTTTTCGACTCATAACAAAACAAGTATCTGCAATTCTTATAAGCTTCAGGGTGCTTGATAACTCATTAAGATATTGAATAACACCTCGATGGTCTGGAAGCAGAGTATAATCATGCCATAGTATTATCCCTTCGGGATTAAGCATGCGAAAGGCATTTTCGCTATCTGATTTAACGTTATCGTATTGGTGGTTTCCGTCTATAATTATTAAATCCATACTGCCATAAAATCGGGTATAATCGAAGGGCGCAGAATCACCGTAGAGTTGATTTATTTTATTCTCTAGGCTACTTCCCTGGTACTTTTCGCCAACGCTAAACGACATTCCAGTAATCGGCCCATCTTCCACAGGAAACAAGGTGTCTCCTCTTATTTCTGGTGGAAGATCTAACGTGTTTATCTCGCATCTATCAGGGCTATTCAGAGTTAAGTGCAGCGTGGTATTCCCCTTAAAAGTGCCAAACTCGAATATTTTTGACGGCTTGATATATTTACATATGGCACACACTGTTATAAGTTCATAAAGCGTTAATCCTCCTTCATCAGGATATTTACCGGGCATTATAAGCATGGGGATAGTTTTGATTTTAGGAAACAGTTCATCAAGCTCCGCATAGGGAATAATTTTCTTACATTGCAGAATCTGCGAAGATACATGCGATGTATCATACTTAAGGATGGCATCCCCAATGGTTCGAAAAAAACGCCGAGTCTTGCGGGGCGCTATCAGTGGATATAAACCCAAATATTTTAAGAACACTTTCGCGCACTTAATAATCTTACGCGATTTACTCATCATCCACTCTGTGATTTGTCTACCCAGCAAATTAGCTTAATGATTTTATTCATTTGAGTTTATCAATATGCCATTCCAAAGAAGGGCAGATCACGCCAGCAAGACGGTCGGGAGCGCGGCTCTGTAGGCCCCCTGTTTGTTCAATTTCAAATCTCAACACATTGTCTTCCCAAAGCATAGCTCCACCAGGCACTATGTCAGCCCCAATTGTAATAGTATACGCTCCACTGTTCAACATCCCTCCTGGTACTGTACAGATGCTCATATACTTTCCTGGCTCACGCTTTCTACCGTGCCAGGCAATATCTTCGGCGTCATTTGGTGAAAAAATAACCACACCCTCGGCATTCAAAAGCGCGAAGCCCATTCTTAAACCTACGAGAGAATAAAAAATATCATATTCAATTTTCACAAAAAAATCGTACCTCCTGTCTAAAGAAGAACTAATCTTGTTTTCCGAGTTTAAAATCTCAACTGTGCATAAACGTATATTCTCATTACCAGGAGCCTCCTCCAAATTTCTCCACCTTCGCTGCCCCCCCTTCATAGCGCCTTTAGAGAGGTAAGCTGCAACTACATCATTTATTTCTCCCCTTATTTGAACCTTACCCTTATCTAACCAAATCCCATGTTGGCACAGATGGTTAACAGCTATCATGTTATGGCTCACAAACAACACTGTTCGTCCTTGCTTGGCCACCTCACCCATTTTACCCAAACATTTCTTTTGAAATGTCACGTCTCCCACAGCTAATACTTCATCAACCAGAAGAATTTCCGGCTCAAGGTGCGCGGCCACCGCAAAAGCAAGCCTCACATACATACCTGAAGAATAGCGCTTAACCGGGGTCTCAATGAATTTCTCAATTTCGGCAAATGCGACTATCTCGTCAAATTTTCTATCTATTTCTGACTTGCGCATACCCAGAATTGCTCCATTGAGATAGATATTTTCTCCTCCGGTAAGCTCAGGATGAAAGCCAGTTCCTACTTCTAAAAGAGAAGAAGTTCTACCACGTAGGATAGCTCTGCCCGATGTGGGTTCTGTTATTCGAGAAAGTATTTTAAGAAGGGTGGATTTACCGGCACCGTTCTTGCCAATAATTCCTATGATTTCGCCTTGCTGCACAGAAAAGGAAACATCTTTAAGAGCCCAGATGGTATTGGGTTCAGGACCAGCCTGGAAATCACCATCTGAAATCACAAGCTTCTTTTTCCCAACCCTAGAACACTTTTCTTCCTTACCCCACATTCTACACCACCAGCGTTCCACTGAGTCACGAAAGGTGGTAGCACCTATGAGTCCTAAACGGTAAAGCTTTGAAAGATTCTCTACCTCTATGATTGGTTTTGCCATAAGCTATATTGTGTCAACAAATGTGCGTTCTACTTTGTTAAATGCAAGTAACCCGCTAACCAGCACCACCATGGTGGTAACCACTGAAAGAAAGAGGTATTTCGAGCTCAAAGCAAGTGTTCCAAAAAAAGCATAGCGGTAAAAATCCACAATTGCTGCCATGGGATTAATAGCCATAATGAATCTCCAATGAGCCGGAATAGCTGATACCGGATATATTACTGGCGTTGCATATAGCCAGAGTTGCGTTAAAAATCCCATAAGGAATACTAAATCCCGGTATTTAGTAGTCAATGCGGAAATCCAGAGCCCCACTCCTAAAGAAAATGCTGCTGCCTGAACAAGTAAAAGCGGCAATACTACTATAATCATAAGCAAATTAGGTTGAATGTTTTCACTTCCTTGAAGGAAAAATTTAAAATAGAGATAAAATACTAAAAATGTCCCTAGCTGTATACCAAAAGTAAATAAATTAGATATAACGCTTGAAAGCGGAACAATCAGGCGAGGAAAATAAACTTTGCTAAAAATATTAGTATTTGCAACCAAAGAGTTAGCAGTAGATTTGAGGCAATTGGCAAAATAATTCCACACCATCAAACTACATAGATAAAACAAATGTGGCGGCAGCCCATCGGTCGACACTTTAGCCACTCTGTGAAAAAAGATTGTAAAAACAATAGTTGTTAGCAAAGGCTGCAAAATAAACCAAGTTGGTCCAAGAATAGTTTGCTTATATTTAGCTATGAAGTCACGTCGCACTAAAAGAAATAATAAGTCTCGATACTGCAAAATTCCCCGCCAGTCAATATAGAACCATTTCCGGTTAGGTTCGATGACGATTTCGTAAGGAGACTGATTACTACTATTAGCTTTCATGGTATATGTACTTATATTTATGTTCTTTCTTGCGCAATTAAAACAGGCTTGCCTCGAGCCCAAACTAATATTCTTCCCTTACCTCATCTAACGTGTTGCCTCGCATAAATATAGTGAAAAATCTTGCTATGATTACCCAATCAAAAATTAAAATTCCAAAAATTGACCTATTCATGCATTCATTTGCATATATACCGTCTATTGTCCTTAAGGCCTGGATAGCTGTTTTACGCCTTTGGCCAACTTGACTAAATATGCGTTCATGTTTCAGGTTTCTTTTACATGCCTGTGGTATGCCGAAAAGGCCGGCTTTTATTATTTTCCGATAAAAACATCCTTCTTGAATATCGTCCTTATATACTTTAATAATATGCGGCCGTGGCCCTACAAAAGACATTTCTCCTCTTAAAATATTAAATAATTGAGGAATTTCATCAAAATACCATTTGAGAACAAATTTCCCTGCCTGCGTTCGTGGATAGCAACGGCTTATGCTTCTTGTCTCTGGTTTTTCATACACCCATTGCAAACCTTTTCTAGTAACTGTGCGGAATTTAATTACCTTAAACAGCTTATCTGCAGATATCCTGGGTTCCGTATAAAAAACGCTTCCGGCATTCTCTGGGTTTATCCAGCCATCTAATTTAATAACCACTGCTACCAATAAAATAAAAGGACTGGCAACAAACAATGCTGGGTAAACAAATAGTTTATCCAAGAAATACTTAACTCTAAGATTTCGCGAAAAATGCGATGAATTCAAATTCTTCTCCTTAAATTAGGCAAAAATTAGTCACCCGTCCTGCTATTTTTTTTAATTTTTCTTACAATCCAGGCATCCAGAATATCCTTCTTAAACCGCCACTGGCCGCCCACTTTAAAGCCGGGAAGCTTTCCCTTTTTTATCAGCCGGTAAATTGTAATCAAATGCAGACCTAGGTATTTGGCGGCTTCCTTGGGGGTCATAATCTGGGTACGAAAAGGCGATTTTTTTTCTCCATATTCCCGCTTCATTGCAATCCTCCGACAACGATAATTTTACCATTTTTGGATAAAAAAGTCAATAGAAGACAATAAAATTCATTAATTGCTTTAAATTGCTAGTAGTTGCTAAAAATTATTAATTTTTAATAAGGAAAATAGAGGGTGTGGCTAAATACGAATCTGTATCTACGGGGCATTAATATGGCGTTCTATCCTTGATATTGAGGCTGGTTTGCTAATTTTCTGGAAATAACTTTTGATCTTTATGCCTAAACATCTAGAAATCTATTTTATTTCCCACTGCTAGTCCAATGTTACTAGCCATTCCTGCATTTAATTCCAGCACATATTTTGCGTTTCTATCAGGGTAGATAACGCGGCAATCGTCTTTTTTACAAGGCTGAAAATTATTTTTGATGAAAACAATTTCTTTGCCGCGGTTGAGCCAGATGATGTCCAATGGAAGATAGGTGTTTTTCATCCAAAAGCCGTGTTTATCTTCGATTTCGAAAATAAACAGCAGGCCTCTATCCTGGGCTAGCGATTTTCTAAACATCAAACCTTTGGCGCGCTCTTCGGGGGTATCGGCTATTTCTATCGTAAAGCACTTATCTTTAAAACAGACTTTTGGCTCTTGGCTACTTGAACACCCTAAGGAACAGAAAAAAATAATGCCTATTGCAGAATAGGAAACTAGTTTCATTTTTTTATTATAGCCCAAGAATGATGCGTTTTCAAATTTTATGCTGGAAGGAACAAAGAAAAGATGTTAGGAATTAAAACTACGGGCGCGACTGCAACCAATTCGAACCCTGGCTGGGATCAAAGCTGCCTGCTTATTATATCTCTTATCTTTTTTAAAATAGGTAACCGCAGAATCTCTCTCCGCAGATATGTTATATGGGGATTTAATGAAATATTTTTGACGATCACAGTCAATATTATCCAATAAAATGATCGCTGGCCTTTATATACGTAATAATTAAACCATGTGTAGCTACGCTGTATCTGTTTTTTACTAAACCCGGGTAAATTTAGAACGGCGCGCAGGCGCTCCGCCCTCATGTCAAGCTTTTTATCTATAAGTCCTTTCTCTATACAAAGTGAATATATTTTGTTCCTTTATAGGGGAAAAATATACTAGTGTGGTGTCCGTCAGGCTGACACTTGCGGTTAACTCGCACGGTTTCTTTAAAATCATCCAGTGTTTCTCCAGGTATACCTATTATGTTGTATAATCGTACCTTCAAGCCAATTTTCTTCGCTACTTTTACTGTCGTAATAATGTCATCATTTGAATAATTTCTATTGAGCACTTCTCTGCGGGGTCGATGGGATACTGCACTTCTGCTTTAAAAATACTTTATCTGTATTGGCTTTTTCCTGCCTCATTTGTGAAAGTGTGTAGTGCATTGTCTAGTCTTTCAAGCTTCTTTTGATTGAAAAAAATAAAATAATCTATCTCTTTTCCCTTTTTAGCCCAAAAACCAATAAACACGCAGATATCTCGTCTACATTAAATTGTTTATAGTCTGAATGAATATTAACTTTTTTAAATTCTTTTAGAAACAAGTCGTTGTTTTGAGCACAAGAATAAAATTTGTATGCAATAGAAAACCCTGCTTTTTTGAAAATTTCCTCATACTGCGGCATCCTAAGTCGGTTATGATAATCAAAACGAGTTTGTATTCTCTCCCATTCCTTCTGGCTATATTTCAAAAAATCATATAATGATAATGACTTATCTGTATGGGCGGCGTGCGCCCTATGGTCGCTAGCCCCAATTAAATGGGCTATCGCACCGTTTTTCTTTAAACATTTTTTCGCCGCAATATGAATATTCAGCAAATCTTCAAAACTTATGTGCTCCAAGACAAACCTAGATACGATTAAATCAACTGAATTTTCCGGCAGAGGAACATTTATAAAGTCTGTCGATGGATAATACTTTATTCCCGCAGGTAAATTATATCTTTTATCCGCTATTTCTGGAATAAGTTGATTCATAAATTCTGAAAAAAATATCTTGTTAAATTGGGATATTTTCACAGAGCTATAATGCTCGCGTATATCATATGTTAATACCTCCTGACATTTGCTGAAATATTTCAAAAAATATGGCATAATCGGAAGCCAACCAGAGCCAATTTCAACTATTTTTTTTCCATCCAAACCAATCTCTATTGCATTAAAAACCTCTAGCAGTTTCTGGTAAGATTCTTTTGTTAATTCAATTTTTCTCTTTATGGAAGTTTTATCCATCCTCTTTTGCAAAAAATGATAAATGTTGTTGCCTATTTTTTTTGGCAACAATGATAAGCATTTAAAAGCTATTGTCTTTATTTTGTGGTGCATAACAAATTCACTTTTTTTTAATTATAACACGAACACCGTGTGTTATAAAATTAATGAACGTAATGCCAATAATATAAATGATAAAAATAACGCAACTAGTTGCGGCTAACTTTAAGGTTAGTTGACCCGGTTGTGTAATGATGTGACTATGGAAAGCGTTATTATACTAAGGTTTTTGAAATAAAAACACGGGGTTGATGGGCCCCACTACGCCCGTTGAATATGAGTAAAAGGCTTTGACGGGTTTACCTGACGAAGCTCGCCACGTTTTTTTGAACTAATTCCAAGAGCGTAGTCGGACTTCGCAGGTCAACAGACCACCCTGCTGGATAGGGTAAAATCTTATTTGGCGAAACCATACGAAGCCTAGTTCTATGAAATTCTTTCACGATGGCGAAGTATGGCGGGCGCGACTGCAACCAATTCGAACCTTATCCGAAATCAAGGCTTCTATTGTCATTGAGCCCGCTAAACGCATACCATTATATCAAACCCTAGCCCAAAAAGCTAAACAATTACGCCTTCTAGGCCTATCTTACCAACAAATAGCTAAAAGCCTAAATATTGACAAGGCAACCGCTCGAAAAGCGTGTAATTATGAAAGGAGATAAGTTATGTTCTGGTTATTTTATAATTATTACCCCAGATACCCCAAAGAAAGGAAAATATGGGTAAAAGTCCGTTTTCTCCACGAAACCGATAAGGCTATTCTAGTTTACTGTAACAATAAGAAAATCTGGGTCCCTAAATCGCGGGTGTATAAGGTAAGGTTAAAAAAGGGTATTTTTGAGGTTTATATTGGGGAAAGTGCTATCAGATAATTAAGTATTGTCTCCTCTTATTTTTCTCTTTCTGAAGCAAAAATAGGGACGAGTAAACAAGCATAGAGTTAACACCATCACTGTCTTTCCAAAATTTTACTAGACACTGCATGACTGTAAGCTCTATAATAAAAGATGGCTTTAAAAACAGCCCGTCAAAAATATTTTTCTAGGCATTAATTGAGAAAATAGATGCGTACAGTTTTAAATAAAGTATTCAGGCGGATTGTGGATTTAGTAAGATATTCTAATAGGGATATCCAACAAGACAAAAAGAATGTTTTTATAGACATAGATGCAAAGATACTAGTACGACGGATAAAAGAACTTTTTATTATTTTTGAGCTTTCAGGCTATGCTGTTTTTTTCCGCGCCCGATTTAATCGATTGACAATATCAGTGGCGGGGATACTTGCCTCCTATAGAAACGTCAGCTTAACCTGGCGTGAGCCTACGCGGCATAAATATTCTATTCTATGTACAAACAAAAACCTAAAATCTTGGCATAACAGGGTAAATATTCAAAAAAATATTCATCTGACTTTCGACTATAGTCCAAAATTAAAATTAGATTCTACAAATTTTGCATTGCCTTTTCTTATGCATACACAAATCTATACACAGTATCATGACGATAAAAAGCTATCTTTTTATCGCAAATTGACTAAAATAATAAAGATACTGTTTGCCGGAAATTGGAGTAAAGTTTATCATAACGCTACTATATGTAATATATGCTCAATGCTGTCTCGCTATGAAATTATCAAGTATATTATTTCTGAGAATTTAGCAAAGATTGTACATTCGGAAGAAGAGTTTGATTTATTATTGTCCGGAGAATACTCTAATCTTTTTGTTTTAATTGATACCTCCAGTATGCGAATCAATCAGCAAAGATGGTTAGAAGTTATTTCTTATGCCGAGTTTTTGCTTTCGCCTCCAGGAGTTACTATGCCTCTATCTGCCAATGCGATAGAAGCGATGGCGGTAGGCACAATTCCCATTATTAATTATTCCCAATGGTTTTTACCTCCCTTCAAACATAATGTTAACTGCCTAACATTTAATTCATTAGTAGGGCTCAAGGAAACGATAAAACAGGCTCTAGAGATGGGTGGACAAAGAATAACTAATCTTCGAAATAAGGTGATTGAACATTATGATGATAAGTTAAACCTTAATAAGTCTCTGCAGCGTATCGTAAGTTGTCCGGATAAACATGTACATCTACACATGTGGTCAGAGAATCCGGATTATATAAGAAAAGCAATGGGGTATCAGCAAGATTAAATTTAATTTTATTGCAACAATCTGTGTTTGTTCAGAAGGTCAGAATAATTATTCTCTTGGCTGTCTGGCAGGAATACTAGAAATAGATTTATAGTTAAATTATGGATAAAAATCACACTTTCATTCTCGGAGCAGGGATAACGGGGCTTACGGTTGGATACCATTCCTGTTTTCCGATCATTGAAGCAAAAGACTACCCAGGCGGCATTTGCTCATCTTATTATCTACGAACCAAAGATAAGAAGCGCTTAAGGAAACCTTCAAGCGATGGGAAAGCCTACCGCTTTGAAAACGGCGGAGGTCATTGGATTTTTGGGGCTGACAAGAAGATTCTTCAATTTATCAGAAAATTTACATCTTTAAAAAGTTATAAACGCCGTTCTGCAGTGTATTTCAATAAAAAAAAATTTTATGTTCCTTATCCTCTGCAGAATAACCTTAGATTTTTCAAAAAAGAGATTATTAATAAAATTCTAAAAGAACTTTCCAGTAAATCCTTGGGTTTATCAACTACGAAGGAAAAATGGCTACTTGACAATTTTGGCACTATCCTTTGTAAGCTTTTTTTCTTTCCCTTCCACAGTTTATATACAGCCAATCTTTATAAAAGGATTGCCCCACAAGATACTTTCAAATCTCCAATAGATATTTCGTTAGTAATCCAAGGCGCATCGCACGAGATTATCTCAGGAGGCTATAATACCGACTTTGTTTATCCGGTAGAAGGGTTAAACACACTAGTTGACCGTATATCAAATCATTGCAATATACTGTATAATAAACGACTAGTAAAGATAGATGTAAAAAGTAAAAATATTTATTTTTCCGATGGGAGCACCAAATCGTACGAAAGACTAATTTCTACTTTATCACTTAATAAGATGATGCAAATGGCAGATTTAGCTATAGATGAAAGACCAGATCCCTATACATCAGTATTAGTGTTAAATATCGGGGCGGTTAGAGGCAAGCGCTGCCCTGATGAGCACTGGCTCTATATTCCTGATAGCAAATCGGGTTTTTATCGGGTAGGCTTTTACAGTAATGTAGATAATTCATTTATCCCAAAAGCTTTTAGAAAAACTAATAATCGTGTAGCTATTTATGTCGAACGGGCGTATCGCGATGGACACAAACCGTCAGGGCAAGAACTAAAAGCTTATTCACGTTCTGTTATAAAAGAGTTAAAACACTGGGCTTTTGTAGAAAACATAGAAATTATTGATTCAACCTGGATTGACGTAGCTTATACATGGTCGTGGCCAAATTCAAAATGGAAAGAGCATGCCTTAGAGATACTAAAAAAGCATAATATTCATCAGCTTGGCCGATATGGCGGATGGAAGTTTCAAGGCATTGCTGATTCCATAAGAGAAGGTCTTGCCTTTAGCTCAAGTCTCGGTAAATATGAATAAGGAAACCTCTCACAAAAAAGGGATTTTTTGAAAACAACCGGCCGAACTATATCTTGAGAGATAAAAAGCTTTCATTTTATTGGCCTGAAGGCCTTCTCGATAATTGTCAAAATTGCTCCAATTCAAAAATGGCGGGGTCGATGGGATTCGAACCCACGATCACCTGCGTGACAGGCAGGGGACTTAAGCCAGGCTAATCGACGACCCCGAAATAGAAACGCCAGATCTCAGACAATAAATTGTATATTGCATATTATACTTGTCAACGATTTTATAAACTTTGCCTTCTGTCTGCCGTCCATATTCTGTTTTCTAAAAGGTGGGTGATACAGGACTTTCAATGGAGCTTATGCTGAGCCTCAGCATTGGCCCCTCTCTTTCACCCCTACCAACTTATCATAAACAATGGGCGATACAGGACTTGAACCTGTGACCCCCTCCATGTCAAGGAGATACTCTAGCCAACTGAGCTAATCGCCCAAATTTAGCATTTCGTGAATCGCGTCTGGTAAAAGGAATAAAACCAATAAAAATAAGAAACAAAAAAGATATATTCTTGCTTTTAATTTTTAAATTACTAGATACGAGCGACGAAATACTTATTAACATGCCGGGGGCGGGACTCGAACCCGCACGTCCCTTACGGAACAACAGATTTTAAGTCTGTGCTGTCTGCCAATTCCAACACCCCGGCACTCTTTTTAAATTTGGAGGCGGCGAGCGGATTTGAACCGCTGAATAGAAGTTTTGCAGACTTCCCCCTTAGGCCGCTTGGGCACGCCGCCATTGCCGCAAGAAAAAATTCTAAAAATTTTTAGGTATAATAGCTTCGAATAGGATATAAATGAAATGGCTCGAGTCTTTACAGCTGTTTTATTTTTTATCTTTTGCTTTTATCTTACCTTCTCTAATTTCTCTTAAAGCATTGTCTAACATTCTTTCGCTCGGTTTCTCTACCAAAGGTTTTTCGCCGTCACTCAAACTGATTGCTCTCTTTGCAGCCAAAATAGCCAATTTATAAATTGACCCGTTACTTGCTATTAAAAGACTCTCTAAAGGAATATTTATTCTGTCCATTTTTGCCTCCGGAATTTTCTTTGTGGCGCTTTTTAATTGCTATTAACTGAAACAATTTTCTGCAATTCTTTTACGGCCATTTTTAAATCTTTGTTTATTATCAGAAAGTCGTAATTGCTGGAAACTTTTAACTCCTCCTTTGCAAGTTTTACTTTTTCCTTCATTATAGATTTCGTTTCTGCCCTATCCTTCATCCGCCGATAAAGTTCTTCTTTTGTAGGTGCCCCCACGAAAACGGTAACTATTCTACCAGCTTTGACTTTCTTTTTCAAATACATTCCTCCCTTAACATCTATGCATAAAATTAGCCCTTTATTTTTCTTTCTGGCTAACAGATAAAAAAGATTGGGGGTACCATACTCCTGATTTAAAACTTTTTGGCTCTCCAAAAAAAAATCTTGCTTCTTCAGTCTGGAAAATTCTTCACTGGTAACAAAAAAATAATCCTCGGCTTCCTTTTCGTAAGGCCGTTTCCTCCGGGTAGTTACACTTATTCCTCTAATAAAAGCGTCTCTCACATCCTTATTTTTAAAAAGATGTTTTACAAGAGTAGTTTTGCCTACCCCTCCCGGACCGGAAATAACAAAAATTTTTACTTCCTTAAGCTTACGAGATGTTTTATTTTTTGAAACGGTTCCCTTGCTCATATCCGCTTGTAGATTAATACGTTTTGGCTTTTCACGCTCTATTTAAAATTGAAACACTCATCAATAAACATAAAATACTATTCAATATTTTGCGCTTGCTCTCTTATGCGTTCCAAATAATTTTTTGCCTCCACTATCAGCAATGCCGGTATCTTTTTCTTAGTTTTGCTAGAGGCCGCGTTAAGCTCTCGCAAAATTTCTTGGGTTAAAAAATCTATAGATTTTCCTTTTAGTTCGCTGGTTTTCTTTTTTATTACACTTTCCAATTTTTTTATATAAAAAGACAATAAAGAAAGTTCTTCATCGATATCCTCTTTCCCGTTTTCCATTTTGTTAACTTTGGGTTTTTGCTTTTCAATTGTTTTAAGATTAGTTTTTATTTTATCTAAATTACCTGCTATCTCTCTTTTAATAATCGCGCCTCCTTTTTCTTTAAACTCCAGAAGTTTCGCCACGGCTTCTTTTACAGCAGTTAAAATAAAGGATTTTTTACTTTTTCTTTTTTGCTCGCAAGATATTGCCTTTGGCAAAGCTAAAAGATCGCTTACCTCGAGCTTACAGTCAATATTGAATTCTCTAGCCAGCTTGCGCCCTTCAGAAACGTACCGCGCAATTACCTTTCTATCAACATAGATTTTTTGCGGCTGTTCACTTTTCAAAAAAATAAAAACCTCTATTTTCCCGCGATATATCCGCTTTTTTACTTCTTTTTTGATTACTTCCTCTAATAAGATTTCTTCCGAAGGCAGATTGCGTATGGCAACGTCTAAGTATTTAAAATTCATTGACCGGAGCACCACAGAAACGCTCTGTATGTTCTTCCCTCTGGCCACAGAAGCATAAGCAGTCATTGATCTCATTTCCAAACTCTCCTTTTGAGGCTTTCCGGGTTTATTTCCTTAACCGGATAAAGTTCCTGGACAATTTCGTCTGGTCCAAACCAAAGTTTTATCTCGCGTTCTGACTCTTCATTGCTGCTGGAAGCATGAATGACATTTTCAAACAAACCCGTGGTTAAAATTCTTCCGAAGGCCCCTCTTATACTAACCGGGTCGGCTTCTTCAGGATTAGTTGCTCCTGCGAGCTCTCTTACCTTAGTAATAGCCCCCTCTCCAAAATAAACAAGGGCCATCACTCGATTTTCTCCATGAAGCTGGCCGGTAATATACTTGGTCAATTCCGGATAAAAAGGCTCCTTTTGAAGATGCCTATAATGTTCGTTGGCCAAGGCTATGTCAACTTTTAATATTCTTGCGCCAATGATTTTCAGTTTTGATTCCGACAACCGGCTCAAGATATTTCCGGTAAGAGATTTTTTTAATCCATCCGGCTTAATTATAACTAAAGTCGCTTCTTCCTTCATTTTTCACCTCTCTAGGGTAGTTTGATAATCACAAAGCACAGGCGCTAAGCCTTTCCATTCGCCGGCTCACTGCTTTAGTAAAACTTTAAAGATTAAGTTAGCTTTTTGATAATTCTTTCTAAATCCTTTAAGCTATAATATTCAACAACAATTTTACCACAATTATTTTTTTTATTAAAAATTTTTACTCTTGTACCTAAAGACCTTTCCAAGTCTTCTTCAACGCCCATGACAAAAGGGTCTATCGACTTTTTTTTGCGGGCCACTAATCTGACTTTTTTTTCTATTTCTCGAACTGAAAGCCCTTCTTTTAAAATTTGCTGGAATAGCTTTTCTTGATCCTGGAGTTTCTCGGCTGCGAGGATTGTCCGGGCTTGAGTCCGGCTAATCAATCCCTGTCTTAAAGCTCTCTGTATTTTATCCGGCAGCTTAAGTAAACGCAGGCTATTAGCAACTGTTGTTTTATCTTTGCCCACAAGACGCGCAACATCACCCAGAAAAAACCCAAATTCTTCAAGCAAGCGCTGGAATGCTTGAGCCTCTTCTATGGGGTCTAAATCTTTACGCTGAAGATTCTCAATGATAGCAAGAATAAATGCGTCTTTGTCTTCCAGCTCTCGAATAATTGTTGGTATCTCTTTGAGCCCCAACGATTTAGCAGCTTGATACCTTCGTTCGCCAGCCACAACTTCATAGCTGCCATCTTTGATTTTTCGTACCAGAATAGGCTGAATAAATCCCTTTTCCTGGATTGACTTGGCCAGTGCCTGTATCTCTTTTTCGTTTATCCCTTGCCGCGGTTGACGTTTAGCTGGCCGTATTTTTTCCAAAGGTAAATGGCAAAAATCTTTATCTAGAGTCACTCCGGGCTTTTTTGGAATAAGCGCTTCTAAGCCTCTTCCTAAAACTTTTCTTTCCATCACCAACTCCTCGTTCTAATTAATTCTTCCTCAGCTATTCTTTTTTTTAATAAATCTTCGGTTACATTTAAATAGGCTTTAGCGCCTACACAACTGGGGTCATAAAAATATATGGGCTTGCCAAAACTAGGGGCTTCGGCAAGTTTTACATTGCGAGGTATAATTGTATTGAGTGTTTTTTCGGGGAAAAAATTCCGTACTTCTTCAATAACTTGCAAAGTAAGCCGAGTACGGAAATCGGCCATTGTAAGGATGATGGCTTTAATTGTTAAAGCAGAATTCAAATTTTCTGTAACTAGGTCAATGGTCTGCACTAATTTAGAAATTCCTTCCAAAGCATAATATTCACATTGAACTGGAATAAGCAAGCTGTCAGAAGCAACCAAAACATTCAAGGTAAGTAGGCCTAAAGATGGCGGGGCATCAATGATAATATAGGAAAAGTCAGCTTTTAGTCGACTTATTGCTGTTTTCAATCGCGATTCGCGATTATCGACACTGGCCAGTTCAACTTCCCCGCCAGTCAAAGAAATGTCTGATGGTATAATAGATAATTGCGGCCACTGAGTTGGATAAATACTTTCGTATATATTTACTTTGTCGGCAATCACATCATAAATCGAGTTCTTACCTTCGCTGTTAAAGCCTACTCCTGAGGTAGCATTTCCTTGAGGATCCATATCTATAAGCAAAGTTTTTTTATCGTATAGGCCTAAATATGAACTTATATTAACCGCCGTGGTGGTTTTGCCAGTTCCGCCTTTTTGATTGCAAATTCCAATAATTTTGCCCATATAAGAAATGCCTTTTATCCCGTTTTCACGTGAAAACTAAAACCTAAAAATACTTTTTCAAAAACGTGTGGACCACCAAATACTCTTTGGTTTTCACGTGAAAACATTGGGTGCAATACAATTAGCACTAAGCGATACATTGGTTTAGTCGTGGTAGTATATAAAACTTACCAACATTCTAATACGCTCAGCAGGAGATTGTCAAGCTTTTTATAATGTTTTTGCAAATTTTTTGCTAATACTCGCGGCGCATGCAACTATTTTTAATTTTGCTTTCTGCAATTTTTTCCCTTGCTGTCGCGTTTTCACGTGAAAATGAAAATTTGCCAAGACGTATGTAAGAACAACCCAATGCATTCATGCCTAGCTCCGTTTTCACGTGAAAACTCTAAAAAAACCTCTAATTTCAACAAGAGTGAGGTTTTCACGTGAAAACCAGGTGGAAAAATTCAAATTCTCAAGGCAACAAGCAGGTTTTTCGTAAATCGATATTTAAGCAAATAAATTCTGTGCATTTTTTACGATATTCAGCGTTTTCACGTGAAAACGCGAGAATTTAGCTTGCCGGGCTTGGAGAAGGAACTTTTCGAATGCGCATTTGGTAAGCAATGGTTAAGATATTCTGGGTAAACCAATAGAGGACTAAAGCCGAGGGAAACTTATAGAAAATAAACCCAATAAATACGGACATAAACAGCCCCATTGTTTTCTGCTGTGAAGCCTGGGCCGAAGAGGAAGGAACGGCAATAACCTTTTGCTGTACTATTCCTAAAATCGCGATACAAAGGGGTAATATATTCAGATAGTTAGTCCCCAAGAGTGGCACGGTAAAAGGTAACTGGAGAAATCTATCCGGAGAGGCAAGATCCTTTATCCACAAGAAAGTCGCATTTTTTAAATCAACTAACCTAAATAACACTTGATACAAAGCAATAAAAACCGGGAATTGAAAAAGTAAAGGCAGACAACCTCCCAAAGGATTAATTTTATGTTCTCGATACAGAGCCAGGGTTTCCTTCTGCATTTTTTGGGGATTATCCTTGTACTTTTCTTTCAAAGCCTCGATTTCCGGCTGAAATTCCTGCATCCGCTTCATAGCCTTAGTGCTTTTGGCGGTAAAGGGGAAAAGCACTAAATAAATGAGGCTGGAAAACAGAATAATACTCAAACCCCAATTTTTAGTTAGAGAGTGGAGGAAATAAAGGAGCTTAACCATTCCTGTCCCGATTATGTGAAAAAAACCATAGTATATAACTCCTTGCAGCCCAAATGGTTTCATACTTTTTTCTGTTTGAGGGCCAATATAGAGAGAAACAACAGAAGGTACCTTCATTAAATAGAGGTAGCCCTTATCTTTCTCCTTAACCCACTCTACATCATAAGATCCCTCGGCCAAAGAAACACAATAATATCTGCCCCGCCCCCCGGCAAACTTTACGTCTTCATAGGCTTTTTCTTTTGTCTTTCGCGGCGCACTTCGCTTTAAACCGCCTTCGTAAAAATAAAAAATTTCTTGATATCTCTGATCCATATTCCACCCCTTCGAGGTTAACTCATTCGAAAACACAATCAGCGGTGAAGTTGGAGGAGAGGCGAATTTTATTTGCAGATTATACCCTTCAAAAATAAATTCTTTCTTTTCACTGTTTGGCCCTTGAAAAATAAGCCGATTTCCCCTTATTAAAGGAGTAAAATTCTTATTTTTATCCTGGAGCAGGAAACCAATATTTCTAAAGGGGAGTCGGTTCTCCTTAGTTTGAATAGAAATTTCCTTTATATAACCACCTAGGGGAGAAAAGGTTACAATAAAATTGCCTATTTTTTCCTGAGGTAAATTTTCCCCAGCCGCGTCGTTTTCAAGCGAATCCTCGAGAATTTCGCTCTTTGGAGAGAGAATTTGCTCCTGTTTTCCACTGATATTTTGCGCAACCTTTTGGGGTGCAGGCTGTTGAGGAAAATATTTTGACATAAAATGAGAGTAGACTAGAAAAAACACCAGGGTTATAAAAAAAGCTAAGAAAAATCTCTTTTCCATAAATTTAGATTTATTTTAAGGGGTCCGGCCCTCCTGGGGAAAAAGGATTGCACCGGAGCAATCGGCAGAAAATCCTAATCAAAGCTTTCCAAAATGAGTATTTTAAAAATGCTTCCTGGGCATATTTCGAACAAGTGGGGGTATAAATACAGTGGCCGGAAGCCGGTAATGCTGCTGGTATTCGTCGATAAATATTAAGTAAAAAAAGGGCTAATTTTCTCATACTGTTAGTCTTTTCCGCCCCTTTTTTCTTCGTCTTCTCAAAATTTTTTTCCCGCCCCGTGTTTTGGTCCGGGCCCGAAATCCATGCTTTCTTTTACCTTTTAATTTTGTTGGTGTCTTTAAGTTTTTCTTCACCCTATGCCCTCCTCTAAAGCCTTTTCCCAATTAACAGCCTTCGGGATCCGTTTGGGTAAGCGGCTGTGCTTTGCTAGGAAGAAATTTTAGCATAGATTGTCTTTGTGTCAACCACAAAAATCTTGCAAAGAAAAATTATTGCGCTATAATTGTTTTCGCTCTCTTGGTTCACTGTGAATAAGCTGTGAATTTTGTGAATTCCCTTTAAAAATAATGGAACAAATCTGGCAAATCTGTAAAGAAAAGCTTAAAAGTGCTTTGGGTGAAACATCTTTTGATACTTGGATAGCTCCTTTAAACCTTAAAAAAACCGGTCCGCTATCTTTTGTGCTGGAGGCGCCGGACTCTTTCTTCAAGACTTGGATTGAAACAAATTATTTTGCAAAGATTCAAGAAACCCTGAAAGAGGTGGGGCAAAAAGATTTTGATATTTCTCTTGATGTGAATACTTCTCTTTTGAAACGAAAAACAAATAAAATTTTAAGAACAATTCAAAAAACCTTTCGTGAAGAACCCCAGGATTCTTTGCGGCTGAATTCTCGCTTTACTTTTGATAGTTTCATTGTCGGCTCCTCAAATAGAATGGTTCACGCAGCTTCGTTAGCTGTGGCTAATGCTCCGGGTAAATCCTATAACCCTCTTTTTATTTACGGAGGGGTGGGGTTAGGGAAAACTCATATCATGCAAGCAATAGCCCTTCATATCCTTTCGAAAACCCAGAAAACTAAAGTTAAATATACCTCTTCTGAAAAATTCACGAATGAATTGATTTTTTCTATCCGCAACCGGTCCACAGATAAATTCCGCCAGAAATATCGTGAAATAGATATTCTTTTGATTGATGACATCCAATTTCTTGCCGGCAAAGAGGCTTCTCAGGAAGAATTTTTCCATACCTTTAATGTTTTGTATGACTATCACAAACAAATAGTCGTCTCTTCGGATAAACCGCCGAAAGAAATTGCCAAGCTGGAAGAGAGGCTTGTTTCACGGTTTAATTGGGGTTTAGTGGTGGATGTTCAGCCTCCGGATTTTGAAACCAGAGTTGCGATTTTACAGAAAAAATTAGAAAAGGATCCTATAAAAATAAGCCCGGAAGTTATTTATTTTATCGCCGAGAACATCACTACCAATATCCGGGAACTTGAGGGGGCTCTGGTAAGAATTATCGCTTATTCCGTAATAGAAAATAAGCCCATAAGTTTAGAGTTAGCCAAAGATATTTTAAGAGATATGGTAAAGGAAATCTACAAACGCATAACTCCCAATACAATTTTGGAAAGTGTAGCTGAGTATTTCAATACTGAAAAGCAGGACTTGGTAAAAGGCAAGCGTAACAAAACTCTTGTTTTACCCAGACAAGTCGCTATGTATTTGATAAGAGAATTAACTGAGCTTTCCCTTCCTGAAATTGGGGGTTTTTTTGGTGCGAAACACCATACTACCATTCTTTATGCTTATAAGAAGATCAAAGAGATCGTACGCACAGATAAAAAGATGCGTTTAACCGTTAACTCTCTTACACAGGAAATTAAAAACTTATGAACGTTTTTTGTGGATAAAATCTGTGTTTTTGCTTTATTCTTAATGCAATATTTTCTTTTGAACAGTATCCACAAGCATAACTACTACGATTACTATTTATTATGATATTTATTATTAGAAAAGAGCACTTAGTTGAAAATTTACAAAAAATCATCGGTCCTTCGGCAACTAGGCAAAGTTCGCCCATTCTAAACAGTGTTTTAATAACTACTTTGGAAAATACTGTAGAATTTACTACTACGGATTTAGATATGAGCATAACAGTTTCTCAGGAAACTTCCATTGAAGAAACCGGCCAAGCAGCTATTCCTATGAAACGATTTCTTTCTATTGCCCGGGAACTTCCTTCCGGAGAGGTTAAAATTGAAAAAAATAAAAACAACCTTTTAATAAGCTGTGGGAAAATAGAATTTAAAATAAACTCCCTTAATCCCGAAGAATTTCCTAAAATCAAAAAAAGCAAAGGAGTGTCTCTCATAAGAAATGACCCTAAAGATTTAGAAGAAATGATTCAGCTAACATCATTTTGTGTAGGACGGGAAGATACCAATTATGTTTTAGGCGGGCTTCTTTTCGAAATAGAAGGAAACAAAATCACCCTAGTTGCAACTGACGGGAAAAGGCTGGCATTTATTCAGAGAAAATTACCGTCTACCCAACCGGAGATAACAACAAAAATATCGTTTATCTTACCCTTGAAAGCTGTTTTGGAGTTGTATAGATTGGTAAAGGGCAGAGAAGAGGATGTGTACTTATTTATAGAAGGAAACAAAATAGGGATTGATTTAAAAAACACCCAATTTATGGCTAGCCCCATGGAAGGGGAATTTCCGAATTATTCTCAATATATTCCCCAAGAAAGTAAAAATAAATTAGTTATCAACAGAGAAAAAATTCTTTTTGCTTTAAAACGAGCCAGCCTGCTGGCTACACCCGATTATCAAGGGGTTAAGATAGAACTGAGAAGAAACACTCTCACGATATATAAAAGCACCCCTCAGCTGGGGGAAGTAAAAGAAGTTGTGGAGAGCCAATACAGCGGAGGAAATCTCGAGGTGGGATTTAATCCCGGCTATTTAATCGATGTTCTAAAGAATTTAGATGACGAGGAAGTATGTATCGAATTTTCCGGAGCGGACAAGCCGGCTGTATTGAAAAAAGAAGGATATGTTTATTTAGTTCTACCGTTAAAAATATAGGTTTTATGAGTACGCATATAGGAGATATAGTCGCTAAATTCATTAAAGAAGCAAAGCAAAGAAACGACTATCAAAATAAAATTGAAAAGGAATTAATTAATTTTTTAGATGAGGAAAGCGCAGGATACATAAAAAGAAAAGAAATAAAAAGAGACCAGATAATGGTCTATTTCGAGGCTTCTAGTTTCGCTTACGATTTCAATTTAAAAAAAGATGAGCTACTAAAAAAAATACAGAAAAAATTTCCTGAAATAAAAGAAATAAAAACAAAAGTAGGCTAGGATGAAGGAAACTCAAAAATACGATGCGACAACTATCCAGGTTTTGGGGGGAATTGAAGCAGTCCGGAAAAGACCGGCTATGTATATCGGAGATACCACTTCCCGGGGCTTGCACCACTTAGTGTATGAGGTTGTAGATAATTCTATCGATGAAGCTTCAGCCGGTTATTGCAATAAAATAAAAGTCGTGGTCCATGCCGATGATAGTGTGTCTGTGGAAGATAACGGCAGAGGTATACCGGTAGGTATTCATCAAAAATTAAAAAAACCAGCTGTAGAAGTTGTGCTCACCACTTTACACGCCGGAGGAAAATTCGACCACAAAGCTTATAAAGTCAGCGGGGGGCTGCATGGAGTCGGGGTTAGCTGTGTTAATGCCTTAAGCGAATGGCTTGAGGTTGAGGTAAAAAGAGACGGAAAGGTTTTTCATCAAAGCTTTGAAAGAGGTAAGACTAAAACAAAGCTAAAAACAATCGGTAAGGTAAAAAGTACGGGGACAAAGATAACTTTTAAACCCGACACTACTATTTTTTCTGTGCAAGCCTTTTCTTTTGATATTTTATCTCAAAGGTTAAGAGAACTCGCTTTTTTAAATAAAAATATAGAAATAATTCTCTTTGATGAAAATAAAGAAAAAGAGGCAATATTTCAATTTAAAGGAGGTATCATCTCCTTTGTCGAATATCTTAATAGGAATAAGGAGCCTATAAACAGAAAAATAATTTATTTTCAGAAAGAAAAAGAAGGTATTTTAGCTGAAGGAGCCCTGCAGTATAACGACGGATATAAAGAAACTATATATTCTTTTGCTAATAATATTAACACCACAGAAGGGGGGACGCACTTAAGTGGTTTTAAAACAGCTTTAACCCGAGCGATTAACCAGCACGCTCGGAGCAAAAATGCTTTAAAAGACTTAAGCAGCATTTCCGGCGATGACGCCCGAGAGGGAATTTGTGCGGTTATAAATGTTAAAATACCGGAACCGCAATTTGAAGGACAAACTAAAACCAAGCTAGGCAACTCCGAAGTCGAAGGATTAGTTAGCTCTATTACTTTCGAGGCCCTAACCTCATTTTTTGAAGAAAACCCCGCGGCTATAAACAAAATAATACAAAAAGCAGTTTTAGCAGCCAGGGCCAGGGAAGCGGCAAGAAAAGCCCGAGAGCTAACCCGGAGAAAAGGGGCCTTGGATGCAGCTAGTCTACCGGGTAAACTTGCTGATTGTTCGGAAAAAAACCCTAAGTTTTGTGAGATTTACATAGTTGAAGGCGAATCAGCCGGGGGTTCGGCAAAGCAAGCTCGGGACAGAGTTTTTCAAGCAATACTTCCCATAAAGGGGAAAATACTTAACGTGGAAAAAGCCCGGCTGGACAGAGTATTGGGGAGCCAGGAAATAAGGACTATCATAACTGCTTTAGGAACCGGTGTGGGGGACGCTTGTGATATTTCTAAATTGAGATATGACAAAGTTATTATTATGGCTGATGCCGATGTTGACGGCTCGCATATCAGGACTCTTATTTTAACCTTGTTTTATCGCCACATGCTTCCGCTGATAGAAGAAGGGAAAATTTATATTGCCCAGCCGCCGCTATATCAAATCAAGAAAAAAGACTGGCATGAATACATACACACTGAAAAAGAAATGAATGATATGGTTTTATCTTTAGGGAGTAAAGCGGCAAAGTTTAGCAGAGACGGGAAAAAGCCCAAAGTTTTTAGCCAGAAAGAATTAGAAAAAATCATTCAAAGCCTTATAGCTATTGAACAGCTAGAGTTGTCTCTGGAGAGAAAAGGAGTACCCTTTAAAAATTATATAGAGGCTATAGACCAGAAAAAAAAGAAATATCCTCTGCATAAAATTTCCCTGCAGCAAAAGCCTATTTTTGTTATGAAGGAAGAAAAGTTGGCTTCTTATGGCGACATGGAAGAGCTAAACCACGTAGAAATTTATGAATCACATGAGATACGCAAAATAAATGAAAGCCTTATTAAAATAGGAGTTTCTCTAAAAGACTACCTGCCGCAAGAGAAGAGTCTATTTCTTTTGGCTAGCCAAGATAGCGGAGAAAAAATAAAATGCAATAATTTAAAGCTACTTTTAAAGAAGATACGGGAACTGGCAACCAAGGGAATGAGCATCCAGCGCTATAAAGGATTAGGGGAAATGAATCCCAGCCAATTATGGGAAAGCACCATGGACCCTAAAAAACGGACTTTAGTAAAAGTAAGCCTCGAAGATACAGTAGAGGCAGATAGAATTTTTACTATTCTCATGGGGAGCCAGCCTGAACCCAGAAGGGAATTTATCCAAGCCCACGCTCACGAAGTAAAAAATTTAGACATTTAATAAATTAAAAATGATGGAAGCGGTTAATGAAAGAATCATAACTAAATATCTTGAGGAAGAAATGAAGGAGTCTTACCTCTCTTACGCTATGAGCGTAATTGTAGGGAGAGCTCTGCCGGATATCCGGGACGGTTTGAAGCCGGTTCAGAGAAGAATTCTCTATGCAATGCACGGATTGCATTTGCGGTATAACCAAGCTCATAAAAAATGCGCCAGAATCGTCGGAGAGTGCCTTGGAAAGTATCATCCTCACGGAGACGTTGCGGTCTATGAGGCCTTGGTGCGAATGGCTCAAGAGTTTTCGCTCCGCTACCCATTAATCAACGGCCAGGGAAATTTTGGTTCGATTGACGGAGATCCTCCTGCTGCCATGCGTTACTCTGAGGCTAGGATATCCCGCATAACAGATTATCTCCTGCAAGATATCGAAAAGAAAACCGTTAATTTTTTTCCCAATTTTGATAATTCCTTAGAAGAGCCGGAAATACTTCCCTCAGTTTTGCCGAACATGCTGCTTAATGGAGCAAGCGGTATAGCCGTAGGCATGGCTACCAATATACCGCCGCATAATTTAGGAGAAGTTTGTGAAGCCTTGGCTTACCTAATAGACAATCCCCAAGCATCAATAAAAGAGCTCCATAAATACGTCAAAGGACCGGATTTTCCTACCGGGGGAGTAATTTGCGGTAAATCCGGCCTATTAAATATGTATAAAGAAGGCCGGGGCAAGTTAAAAGTGAGAGCAAAGATAGCTATTGAACATGAAAAAAATAAAGAGCAAATTATTATTACAGAAATACCTTATCAATTAAATAAAACAACCTTAATGGAACAGATAGCCGGGCTTATCAATAGCAAAAGGGTAGAAGGCATAGCTGACTTAAGGGACGAGTCTGATAAAGATGGTATAAGGATAGCGATTGAACTAAAAAAGGAAATTCACGCCGAAATTATTGTAAATCGTCTGTACAAACATACCAGCTTGCAAACTACCTTTGGAGCTATCTTTCTATGTTTAGTTAACCGCAAACCTCAAACACTCAACCTTAAAGAGATGCTCTATCATCATATTCATTTTCGCAAAGAGGTGATTACCAGACGAACTAAGTTTGAACTCAAAAAAGCTGAAAAAAGAGCCCATATTTTAGAAGGTATAAAAATAGCCCTGAAATTTCTAGATAAAGTCATAACTATAATCAGAAAAGCTAAAAATCCTCAAGAGGCAAAAAGTAGCCTTATGAGTCAATTTAAACTTTCCGAGGCCCAAGCCCAGGCTATTTTAGAAATGCAGCTGCAGAGATTATGTGCTTTAGAGAGAAAAAAAATAGACCAAGAGTATTTAGAGTTGCTGAAAAGAATAGAGTATTTAAAATCCATACTTGTCTCAGAGCGCAAGCAAGAAGGAATGATAAAACAAGAGCTTAAAGAAATGAAAGAACGGTTTGCCGACCCTAGAAGGACAGAGATAGTTTCTGAGAGAGAAAATATAGATATCGAAGATTTGATAGTAGAAGAAGATATGGTAATTAGCATAACCGGTACAGGATATATAAAAAGAATGCCCCTGACCGCTTACAGGCAGCAAAAAAGAGGAGGCAGAGGAGTTGCCGCCATGGCAACTGCAGAGGCTGATTTTGTTGAGCATCTTTTTGTAGCTTCCAGTAAAGATACCCTTTTGTTCTTTACCGATCAAGGAAAAGCCCACTCTTTAAAAACCTATGAGGTTCCTACCGGTTCGCGAACATCTAAAGGGAGGGCTATTATCAATATTTTACATCTTCCCGTAGGGGAGAAAATTACTGCTATTCTTTCCATAAAAGAATTTGATGCGGATAAATTTATTTTTCTAGCTACGGAGAAAGGCATGATAAAGAGGACGTCGCTAAAGCTATTTTCTAATCTTCGCAGAAGCGGAATATATGCCATAACCTTGGCAAAAGGAGATAAGCTTGTCGGAGCCGGCTTAAGCGGCGCAACAGAAGAGGTGATTTTAGCAACCCAAAAAGGCCTTTCAATTAGGTTTAAGGTAAAAGACGCCAGGCCTACAGGCCGGCAATCACGAGGGGTCAAAGGAATTAAACTTTCAAAAAACGACAAAACTTTAGGCATGGTTTTAGTCAGATCATCTTTAAAAACAGAAGACTTTTATTTACTTACTGCTACCGAGAGAGGCGTTGCTAAAAGAACAGGCATCAAAGAGTACCGGCTACAGGCCAGAGGGGGCAAAGGGGTTATCAATATAAAGCTTTCCCCTAAATTAGGAGAAGTAAAAGGGTTGATTTTGGTCAGGTCCGGAGACGAAGTTATGTGCATTACCCATAAAGGTATTCTTATCCGAACGCGGGTTAAAGGCATCCGGGTTTCCGGCCGTTCCACCCAGGGAGTTAGAATAATAAATTTAGAAAAGGGAGATACCCTTTCAACAATCGCCCGTATTGTTCCGGAGGAGTAAACCCCGGCAGAGAACTAGGGCTTCTAGCAGAGCAAACAAGAACAGAAGAGAAGGAACAGCGAATAGAAATAAAGATATATTTCATTGACAAAAAAAACCCACGATTTAGAATAAAAAACAACCTTGGCCTTTCTTCCTTGAATATTTAGTTTTATTTTCTTAAATCTATCTTTTGACATCTGACTTCTACATAGAGATGACCCCATCGTCTAGCCTGGCTTAGGACATCGCCCTTTCACGGCGACGGCGCCGGTTCAAATCCGGCTGGGGTCGTTTTATTTTTATTGAAAACCCAGCTTATAAGATAATTATGGAAAAGGACGAAAAAAAGGCAGATATAAAGACCGCAAGTTCAAGGGTATTTTCCGGAGGGAAAACCCCTTTAGGCGTGGTAATCCTGGGAGGGCTTAATCTTTTTGTTTTGGGTATTGCCTCTTTTATTTTTTTCTTTTTTTTGCATCAAAGTCTTTCTTCTCCCAGTACCAACAATCTTTTTGAAGGCGCCAGCCAAGAAAAGGCCACCTCGTTTGCAGGGGCATTTTTCGAAGACATCAAAAAGTATTTTCCCGAAAAAGAGTTAGAGGAAGAGCAACTTAAAATAGCCCTTATTATGCAAATGGCGATAGCTTTGATATTTTTCGCCTCAGGCTTAGGGATTCTCTTGAGAAAAGAAAAAGCAAGAAGGCTAACTCTTTACTTCTCTTTTTTTATGGTAATATTGGCGTTGCTTTCAGTAGTGTTTAACCCCTCAACAATTAGCCAAGCAATTTTACAAATCATTTACCCGGGGATATTGATTCTTTATTTTACCAGCAAAAAAATTGAAAAATATTTTGTCCTAACTAGAGGAAATACAACCCAAGGAGAAGAATAAGATGTGCGGTATTTTCGGCTATACCGGAGAAAAAACTTCGCCTTCTTTATTCATAAGCGGCTTGTCTAGATTAGAGTACCGGGGATATGATTCTTGCGGCCTAGCAGCAATACTCAATGGGAAAGTTTTTTTAAAAAAGAGATCAGGCAAGATACACCAGCTAAAAAAGGATTTAAGAAAAAACCGTAATATAAAAATACCGATTTGCATTTTGCATACACGCTGGGCAACACACGGAAGCCCAAACAAAGTTAACGCCCACCCCCACACGGACTGCAAAAAAGAGATAGCAATAGTGCATAATGGAATTATCGAAAATTACCTTCAGTTGAAAAACGAACTTATTAAAAAAGGACATAAGTTTATAAGCCAGACCGATACAGAGGTGATAGCCCACTTAATAGAAAATTTTTATAACGACTCCTCTAAAACAGAAATAACATTAGAGAAAGCGGTTTTGAAAGCGGTGAAAAAGTTAAAGGGGTCGTTTTCCTTAGGAGTGATAAGCAAAAAAGATCCTGAAAAACTAATTGCTGTTCGAAAAGGGAGCCCGCTGATTATCGGTATAGGAAAAAATAGGAGCTTTCTGGCTTCAGACATTCCCGCACTCCTGGCCTTTGTTAGTAAAGTCATTTATTTAGGAGACGAAGAAATAGCTATTTTGGTGAAAGAAAAAATAAAAGTGATTAACTTTAAAGGAGAAGAGATTCGGCCGGAAATAGAAGATGTGAAAATAAAATTAGAAGAAGCTGACAAGAGGGGGTTGGAGCATTTTATGCTGAAAGAGATTTTTGAACAGCCGAAAGTGATAAGAAAGATTTTTTCTTCATATCACCCTGCAGAAGGGTTTAATTTCCCCGAGTTAAGGTTTTCTAAAGACTATTTAAAAGAGTTAGATAAAATCTATATCACTGCCTGTGGAACCGCCTATCATGCCGGTTATGTGGCTAAGTATTTTCTGGAAAAATATTGCGGCTTAGACGTAGAAATAGATGTTTCTTCAGAGTTTCGCTACCGAAGACTTAATCTAAAGAAAGACAGTCTGGTTATAGCAATTTCACAATCCGGAGAGACGGCGGATACCTTAGCTTCGGTACGGGAAGCCAAGACTAAAGGTGCAAAAATTTTGAGCCTTTGTAACGTTATGGGGTCTAGTTTAGTTAAAGAAAGCGACAGCGTTATTTTTACTTTAGCTGGGCCGGAAATAAGCGTTGCCTCCACTAAAACCTATACTGCCCAAGTTTTTTGTCTTTACCTTTTTTCCCTTTTTCTAGGCAAGCTCAAAAAATCCTTGAGCGAGGAAACTATAGGGAGGATATTAAAAGAATTAGAAAAAATACCTTTTTACCAGGAAGAGATTTTGAAGGAAAGCTGGAAAGTGCGAAAAATTGCTAATAGGTTTTCTAGATTTGGTTCATTTTTATTTTTAGGCCGAGGAATAAATTACCCTTCGGCTCTGGAAGGAGCATTAAAGCTAAAAGAAATTTCTTATATACCTGCCGAAGGATATCCTGCCGGCGAGATGAAACACGGGCCCATTGCGCTTATCGATGAATATAGAGCGATTGTTTGTATCGCCCTAAAGGATGAGTTGCACGAGAAGATGATTTCTAATATGCAAGAGGCAAAAGCTAGAAAAGGTAAAATATTAGCGCTTATAAACGACAATGACGATCAGGCAAGCTCTTTAAGCCACAACGTAATCTATATTCCTCAAGTTTTAAATCAAGACTTAAGCCCATTGCTGGTGGCAGTCTGTCTACAGTTATTTGCATATTTCGTGGCGAAAAAAAGAAAGTGTGAAATAGACCAGCCTCGAAATCTTGCTAAGTCAGTTACTGTTGAATAGAAATAACAAGACACAGGCTATAATAACCAAACAGATTTGTTTGATTGTTGGTTATTTTGCGCTTCAAGTTTTTATTATGTTGTACATAATCGCTACTCCCATAGGTAACCTAGAAGACATTAGCTTTAGGGCCGTGCGCATCCTGAAGGAGGTTGACTTGGTGCTTTGTGAAGATACCAGAAAGACCGGCTTGCTGCTTAAGTACTTGGGGATAAAGAAAAAAATGACCAGCTTTTACGAACACAATGAGGAGAGAAAAAAATCCTGGGTCCTCGAAGAGCTAAAAAATGGAAGGGCCATTGCTCTTCTTTCAAACGCCGGGACACCCACTATATCTGATCCCGGCTACAGATTGATACGAGAATGCAGAAAGCAAAAAATAGAAATAACTTCTCTGCCCGGGCCGTCAAGCATTATTAATGCTGTTTCATTGACATCGATACCCCACGATAAGTTTAGTTTTTTAGGGTACTTGCCGCGGAAAAGAAGCGCACGCAGAAAAGTGTTGGAGAGAATAAAGAAACGGGAAGGAGCGCTTATTTTTTTTGAATCGCCGTTTAGAATCGTGAGTTCCCTGAAAGACGCAAAAGATATTTTGGGAAATAGAAAGGTGTGTGTTGGCAGGGAAATGACCAAGAAGTTTGAGGAAGTTTCGGAAATGAACTTAGAGGAGGCGATAGGGCATTTTGCGCAGAAAAAGCCCAAAGGCGAATTTACCATAGTCTTAGAGGGCTCGGAGGCCTAAGAACTATTTAAAGAGAAGAAAAATTTATTCTTGACACAATAGGGTTTATGGGATATATGATAGATACCCTTTAAGTTGGTCCGGTGAGGCCGACAAGGCTCATTTATATGGATCAACATAATATAGGCATAAAACTGGCAGCCGTTCCGGAGCTAAGCACTGGAACGGGTTTTTTATTTTTGCCTCAAGCCGAAAAAACTAAAAATAGAGCTTATGAGCAAGCCTAAAAAAATACGGACCATACTCTGCGCTGAAGATATACGAAGAACTTTATACAGGCTAACTCACCAGATTCTAGAGAAAAACCCGGTATCTTGCGCGATAGCTTTAATTGGTATTCAGACCAGGGGTGTGTACATAGCCAGGAGGGTTAAGTCCATAATAAAAGAGATAGAAAATATAGACATCCCCGTGGGGGTACTGGATATTACTTTTTATCGAGACGATTTGACTGTCATTGGGCCTAAGCCAGTAGTGCGCGAAACTAAAATCGATTTCGACTTAAATGATAAAGTAGTGATACTTACGGACGATGTTCTTTTTACCGGCAGGACTGTACGGGCAGCTTTGGATGAAATTATGGATTTTGGCCGGCCTAAGAGGATAGAGTATTTGGTGTTGATTGATAGAGGGCATAGAGAATTGCCTATAAGAGCTGATTTTGTCGGCAAAAATATTCCTACTTCTCAAGAAGAGCACGTAGAGGTGAAATTGAAAGAAGCTGACGGTGAAGATAAGGTAGTGCTTATAGAAAGTTAGGCCAACAGGCCACTCTGGTGGCCTGTGGGGTAGGGCTGTAGAGATTATAGCAAGGTAATGCAGGAAGGGAATCCTTCGAGTGAACCCTGAGGTTTTCCCGTGTCGGGATAAATATTTTGAACAAACGATGTGGCAAAGAAAAGATTTGTTAGGTCTAGAGGAGCTAAGCCCAGAAGAAATAAGGCAAGTCTTATCTATCGCAGAGTCATTTAAAGAAGTGTCTACCCGGGGAATCAAGAAAGTCCCGGCTCTGCGCGGTAAAACTGTAGTGAATTTATTTTATGAGCCGTCTACGAGGACAAGAGTATCGTTTGAGGTGGCCTCCAAAAGACTATCAGCTGATGTTATTAATATTGCTATTGAGGCTTCTAGCGTTAAAAAAGGCGAGACCTTAATAGATACAGGCAGAAACATCGAAGCTTTAAAAGCAGATATCATTGTAGTTAGGCATGGCTCATCAGGCGCGGCTGAAATGCTGGCTAGGCATGTAGGCGTTAGCGTAGTTAATGCTGGAGATGGTTGGCATGAACATCCTACCCAGGCTTTGTTGGATATTTTTACTTTAAAAGAAAAATTAGGAAAGATCAAGGATTTAAAGGTAAGCATTATCGGTGACATTGCGCATTCACGGGTTGCCCGTTCAAACATCTGGGGCTTAACGAAATTAGGAGCAAAGGTCACAGTTTGTGCTCCTAAAATGTTGATACCGCCAGGCATAGAAGAGATGGGCGCAAGCGTAACCCATAACCTGGATGAAGCTCTAAAGGATGCGGACGCAGTCAATGTCTTAAGGATGCAATTCGAGCGAGATGAAAATACAGCTTTTCCGGGAAGACTGCAATATTTTAAAACTTTTGGAATAACCCAAGCGAGACTAGACAAAGCAAATAAAGATATTATTGTAATGCATCCAGGACCGATCAATCGAGGGGTTGAGATGTCTAGCGAAGTGGCCGATGGTGTCAACTCAGTGATATTAGAACAAGTTACTAACGGGATTGCCGTGAGAATGGCAGTGCTTTTTCTGGTGTCTGCGGTTCGGGAAGAGAAAAATGAAACTATTAATTAAAGGCGGCAGGATAATAGATCCTGCGAACAATTTAAACGAAATTTTAGATTTATTAGTCGTAGGTAGCAAGATATCGCGTATTGGCAAAAATATTCAGGTTAAAGCTGCAAAATTAATAGACGCTAAAGACAAACTGATTATGCCTGGGCTTGTTGATATGCATGTTCATTTGCGGGAACCGGGCAGAGAAGATAAAGAGACCGTAGAAAGCGGTACGAAAGCAGCCGCTAAAGGAGGAGTTACTTCTGTTTTGGCCATGCCGAACACAGAGCCGGCCATAGATTGTCCGAAGAGTGTAAAATTATTCAAAGATATTATCACTAAAAAAGCGCACGTTAATGTCTTTATCTCAGCAGCTATTACCAAAGGTAGATTTGGTAAGGAGTTAACGAACATAGCGGGGTTAAAGAAGAGCGGGATTGTGGCAATCACTGATGATGGCTCGTCACCAGATTCCAGAAAATTGATGAGTGAGGCTTTTAAAAAAGCAGCACAAGAAAAAGTTTTAATTATCTGTCATTGTGAAGACAAAAACCTTTCCCGGGAAGGAGTAGTTAATAAAGGGTTTACTTCTACGCGATTGGGTTTGAGGGGAATTTCTAGAGAATCAGAATACGAAAGGGTTGCCAGAGACATTGAGCTTGCAAAAGCAAAAAAAGCAAGCGTTCATATCGCGCATCTAAGCTGTAGAGAATCAGTTGAGATAGTTGCTGAGGCCAAAAGAAAAGGGATAAAAGTCACTGCTGAAACCGCGCCGCATTATTTTTCTTTGAGCGAAGAAGATTTAGCTAGGTTCGATACGAACCTGAAGATGAACCCACCTTTAAGAAACAAAAAGGATATCTCAGTTATAAAAAAAGGCTTAAAGGACGGAACAATAGATGTTATTGCCTCCGACCATGCACCGCATACAGAGAATGAAAAAGATATTGAGTTTGAGCGTGCAGAATTTGGCGTCATTGGGCTTGAAACAGAGCTGGCGGTAGCTATTACAAATTTAGTTAGGACTGCCATATTGGATTGGCCGGATCTGGTAAACAAAATGGCCTATAACCCGGCAAAAATTTTAAAGATTGATAAGGGTACTTTGGGCCTTGGTAAACAGGCAGATATTATTGTAGTTTCGCCTCATCAAGAATGGGTAGTGCAGAAAAAAGAGATATATTCTAAGTCGAAAAATTCCTGTTTCTTGGGGAAAAAACTAACAGGCCTTGTTGAATTTACTGTTTGCGGAGGAAAAATAATCTATGCCAATGTGAATAAATACAAATAAAATTAGCGAGAATTAGCGCTTAAGATGAAGTTTATTCTTACCAAAGAATTAGGTAAATTAGCAAGGTGGCTGCGAATTCTAGGGTTTGACACTGTATACTATAAGGGGGATAATTTAGGGCCGATTATTATCCAGGCTTTAAGAGAAGACAGGAGGATTATTACCCGCAAAAAAGGGATAAGATATTTACAAAAGCGGATAATGGTGGTATCTTCAGAGGAGGTTCAGCGGCAGCTTAAAGAACTGCAAAAGAAACTGGATTTAGACATAAAAGAAGATAAAATATTTACCCGCTGCACTGTTTGTAATGAGTTGTTAGAAGAAGTAAAGAAAGAAAATATAAAAGCTAGCCTTCCCGAATATGTTTATAAGCATCAGGATTGTTTTAGGCAATGCGAGAGCTGCAAAAAAGTTTACTGGAAAGGCAGCCATTGGGACGACATCAAAAAGGGAGTTTCTCAATTAAGGGGTAGATAAATGGAGTTTGTAGCTGATTTTCATATTCATTCCCGGTATTCACGGGCTACCTCCCGGGATATGGATGTTCCTCATCTAGCTAAGTGGGCAAAGCTAAAAGGAGTTAATTTGCTGGGCACAGGAGATTTTACCCATCATCTTTGGCTCCAAGAGCTCAAGCAGTATCTACAACCCAAAGAAAACACCGGGCTTTATTTTTACGAAGATTTGAATTTTATCCTCTCCGCAGAAATTTCTAGTATTTTTTCCCAAGGCAGCAAGGTGTATAGAGTTCACAACATAGTTTTAGCCCCTGGCTTTGGAGTTGTGGAAGAAGTCAATAAGATGCTTGCCTCACACGGAAATATTGCTTCTGACGGCAGGCCTATCCTGGGAATGAGCTGTTATAAATTGGCTGAAGAATTGTTTAAGATATCGCAAGATTTGATGTTGGTCCCGGCACATATATGGACGCCTTGGTTTTCGGTTTTCGGTTCAAGGTCGGGGTTTGATTCTCTGGAGGAAGCTTATGGTAAATATACAGAAAAAATAACAGCCTTGGAAACAGGCTTATCATCGGATCCGGCCATGAACTGGATGCTTTCCAAACTGGATAAATTCTCTTTGATTTCTAATTCTGATTCTCATTCTCCTTCTCGAATTGGCCGAGAAGCCAATATTTTTAATTGTGAGCTTAATTATTGGGAAATAAAGAAAGTTTTAGAAGAAAAAGATAAAAGCAAGTTTCTTTATACTGTGGAGTTTTTCCCAGAAGAAGGTAAGTATCATTATGACGGGCATAGAAATTGCAAGGTGAGTTTTCATCCCGAAGAAACCAAAAAACATAAAGGGGCCTGTCCGGTCTGCAGACGGCCTTTGACAAGAGGGGTTTTGTGCAGGGTGGAAGAATTAGCCGACAGGCCTTATGGATTTATGCCCGAAAATGCAATTGGTTATAAGAGCTTGGTTCCTTTGGACGAAATAATCGCTGAGACAAAAGGGGTTAACAAAAAAAGCAAAGCTGTTGAAAGGGAGTATCTAGAGGTGATTTCGAATGCGGGTTCAGAATTTAATATTTTGGCCAAAATGCCTATAGAAGAATTATTTTCCCGTCTGCCTCACAGAATCGCTGAAGGCATAAAGAGAGTAAGGGATAAAACAGTGACCTTGATAGCTGGTTATGACGGTGAGTACGGTACGGTCAAAGTGTTTGACGAGAAAAAAAAGGAAGAAGAAAAAAACCAGCAGTTAACTCTTTTCTGAATTCTTCAATTGTAAACTTTGTCCCTGTAGCTCAATTGGATAGAGCGCAGGCCTCCGGAGCCTGTAGTGGCAGTTCGATTCTGCCCAGGGACACTATCATAGCTTTAAGCTGTAATCCGGGAGTTCAGAAAAACTTTTTTGGCTTAAAGCTTACAACCTATAGCTTGAGATGAATGTAGCAGTAGTTGGCGGGCATAAGTGTTCGGAAGAGATATATAGTCTGGCTCAAGAGACAGGAAAGCTTATTGCTAAAAAAGGGTGGATATTAATATGCGGAGGCCTATCAGGCGTAATGGAAGCAGCTTGTAAAGGCGCAAAGGAAGAGGGCGGTTTAACAGTAGGTATATTGCCCGGTTATGACGGGCGCCAAGCAAACAATTACTTAGATGTAAAAATTCCTACAGGTTTAGGATACGCCCGAAATATTTTGGTGGTAAGAGCTTGTGATGTTATAATTGCCATTGACGGCGAATACGGAACTCTTTCTGAGATTGCTTTTGCTTTTAGTGAAGGTAAACAGGTTTACGGGATAAATACCTGGGATATAAAAGGCATTCAGGAAGTTAAAACACCGCAGCAAGCTATAGAAAAAATAGGGGAAAGTTTTTAGAATAAATACGGCGGGGTTTTTCAAATAAAGGCAGTATGTTTTTTTTCAAAAAAAGGAAACTCAAAGAAGAGATAAAAGAAACCGCGGCCCTAGAAACACAGCCGCAGAAAACTTCGGCATCGCGCAGAACCGACATAAAGAAAATATTAATTATAGGTTCAGGCCCAACAATTATCGGCCAAGCCTGTGAGTTTGATTATTCGGGGACCCAAGCTTGCAAGGCTTTAAAAGAAGAAGGCTATGAGGTAGTAGTAGTTAATTCTAACCCGGCCACGATAATGACTGATCCCGAAGTTGCTGACCGAACATACATCGAGCCTCTTACCCTGACAAGCCTAGAAGCAATAATCCGGAATGAGCGGCCTGATGCTCTCTTGCCGAACTTAGGAGGCCAGAGTAGCCTTAATTTAGTTGAGAGTTTATCAAGAGGCGGTGTATTGAGAAAGTATAAGGTCGAGGTTATCGGGGTTAAATCCGAGGCTATCGAACGCGGGGAAGATCGAATTGCCTTTAAGAAAGCTATGACTAAGCTGGGAATTCCTGTACTTAATTCTGAATCTTGTCATTCTGTCAAAGAGGCCGAAAAAATAGTAGATAAGCTTGGCTATCCTGTGGTTTTAAGACCGGCCTATGCTTTAGAAAGCGTAGCCGGAGGGGTTGCTTATAACATCGAGGAACTAAAAAGTATTGTGAATGAAAGCCTTCCCGCTAGTCTTATCCAGCAGGTGCTGGTTGAGGAAGCAGTTTTGGGCTGGGAGGAATTTGAGCTGGAAGTGCTTCGGGATAAAAATAATCATAAAATAACTGCCTGTTTTATTGAAAACCTAGACCCTATGGGTGTCCACACCGGAGACAGCTGTTGTGTTGTACCGATGTTGACAGCGTCTAAAGATTTACAGCGGCGGATGCAAAAGTTTTCTTACAAAATTATAGAGGCTATTGGAATCTTAGGGTCGGCAAATGTTCAATTTGCCCACAATCCTAAAGATGACAGGTTGGTAGTAATTGAAATCAATCCTCGAGCTTCCCGTTCTTCAGCCCTGGCTTCTAAAGCGACAGGCTTTCCTATCGCCCGCATTTCGACAAAATTAGCCGTAGGCATAACCTTGGATGAAATACCTTACTGGAAAAAAGGGTTTCTTCAAAAGTATGAACCGGGAGGGGATTACGTAGTAGTGAAATTTTCCCGGTGGGCTTTTGAAAAATTTCCCAAAGCCAAAAATATTCTTGGTCCGCAAATGAAATCCGTTGGTGAGGTTATGAGTATAGGAAAGACCTTTAAAGAGGCATTCCAAAAGGCAATTCGTTCACTGGAAATAAAAAGATACGGCTTAGGAGACGAAGAGCTTAAGAAGCTTCCTCTGCATGAATTAAGAGAAAAGTTAATAGAGCCTTCCAGCGAACGAATATTTTTGATATACGAAGCCTTACGTAAAGGGATGTCTACTGAGGAGATTTATAAAGTAACCCATATAGGCAGATGGTTTCTTAATGAAATAAAAGAACTCCTTGGGCTTGAGGAGGAGTTACTCCAGCGCACCTGGAGCGATTTATCAGAAGAAGAATTAACAAAAGCTAAAGAGTGGGGATTTTCAGATAAGTGTTTAGCAGGGCTATTCGGCGTTAAAGAGAAAAACATGCGAAGAAAAAGGATTGGTTGGGGTAAGGTGAAACAATTCGATACCGTCGCCGTAAGCGGCGTAGAGGGAGTTAAGTATTATTATTCTACTTATGTCGGCGAAGATAAAGTGGCAGTCTCCTCGAATAAAAAAATAATGATTTTGGCTGGGGGGCCTAACAGAATTGGGCAAGGAATAGAATTTGATTATATGTGCGTTCAGGCCGCTCTCGGTTTACGTGCAGAAGGCTATGAAGCCATCATGGTTAACTGTAACCCCGAAACTGTCTCGACAGATTACGATTCTTCCAGCAAACTTTATTTTGAACCTTTAACCGTTGAAGACGTATTGGATATTTACGAAAAGGAAAAGCCGGAAGGTATTATTGTCCAATTCGGGGGTCAGACCTCAGCAAACATTGCCCAAGAGTTAAGAGAAAATGGCGCAAATGTCTTAGGTACATCTCCTGAAAGCGTTAGCTTGGTTAAAGATAGAGAGCATTTTCGGGAGACGATAATCGTGCTTAATATCCCCCAGGTAAAAAGCGGCACAGCCCGTTCTGCAAGTGAGGTTTTGGAGGTTGCGAGAAGAATCGGATATCCCCTAGTAGTGCGTTCGTCCTTTGAAGGAAACAACCACGGAGCAGAAATCGTTTATGATGAAGTTATGCTGCAGAGGTACGTTCGAAAGGTAATTGAAGTCAGCGCGGTAAAATCTCTGCTTATGGAGAAATTTCTTGAGAAAGCCACAGAGCTCGAAATAGATGCGCTTTGTGATGGTGAGAAAATTTTTATAGCTACTGCAGTTGAATATATAGGTTTAGCCGGAGTGCATCCGGGAGATTCGACTTGCGTTATTCCTTCTAAGACAATCAAGGAGGAATTTTTAAAAACCGCGGAGGAGTACACGGCAAAAATTGCCAAGGAGTTGAATGTAATCGGCCTTATAAATATTCGATACACTATATGGGACGATAAGGTATATCTTTTAGAGGTTAACCCTAGAGCTTCGCGTACGGTCCCTTTAGTTTCTAGGATAACAGCGATTCCTATGGCAGCTATAGCTGCAAAATTGATACTGGGGAAGAAGCTGAGTGATTTTGGGGAATTAAAAAAGTATAAATTTCCCTATTTTGGGGTCAGAGAGGCAATTTTTCCTTTTGGCATGTTTCCCGAAATAGACCCGCTGCTTGGGCCTGAGATGTCTGCAACCGGAGAAGTTATGGGAATTGCCGATACTTTTGGCCTTGCTTTTTATAAAGCCCAGGAGGCAGCAGGCCTAAATTTACCGACCAAGGGAAATGTTTTGTTAACAGTTACAGATAAAGAGAAAACAGAGTTACTTCCTATAGCAAAAAAAATTAAAGAATTGGGATTTAATATTTACGCTACAAAAGGCACAAACCGCTTTCTTAAAGAAAATGGCGTAGCAGCTAAAGATATAAAAAAAGTACATGAGGGAAGGCCTAATATATCAGATGCAATAAAAAACAAAGACATACATCTTATTATAAATACCCCCAC
>JAMXCX010000059.1 GCA_024542985.1 Candidatus Omnitrophota bacterium
AAAAATTATGTTTAGAAAAAATAGGAGAGAATACGTTCGTTTACCAGCACACCATCTTATAAAATACAGGGTTTTAGAAAAAGAAAGAATTTTTTCTTTTGCTCGGAATGTAAGCTCGGCAGGTCTTTGTTTCCATTGCAAGGAAAATATTCCCATAGGCAGCGTTGTAGAAATTTTGATTAACTTTCCCGGGCTCCCAGAACCGGTTAAAGTGCTTGCGAAAGTTACTTGGCTAAAGACGTTAAAAAGTACAGAAGGTTTCCAGGCCGGCGTGCGGTTTGTTAATATTGACGATAATTCACGCAGTTTTATAAACGAACGGATTTTAAAGTTTTTTAAGGGCAGTACAGAAGAGTAGGAGTATTAAAGAATAGAGCATATTTTCGAAAGAGGATAGCTTTTAAAAGGGGGGGGGTTTACAATTTTGCTGGAAGAGAAAACCTGCCTTCACCCCGTTAGAGAATTTTTTTCTCTAATAGGGTAAACATCTAACGGGGTTTATTATTTATACAAAATTTCGGAGCAAGAATAATTTGCAAGACCACCTTTTGTAGATATAGGCATAAAAAGGCATGCTATATAAAATAGCTATAATTCTAGCTGTTTGTATAATAAGCGGATTAGCTTTCCCCTGTTATGCCGGAGGAATACGTGATGAGATAATTTCTTTCAACCTAGATTATTATGAATTAAAATCAACCCTTGATACTGAACGAGAAGAACAAGGATTGGAAAAAGAATGGAAATTGGAAGAAAAAGAAAAAGTCTTAGCTGAAAAAGCAGCAGCAGCTAAAGTAATCTGGAATCGGCGCAAGAAAGTAGTAAGGACTTTTTTTGACGATTTAAAATATAGTTTAATTTTCCAGCAAGAATATAATGATAATATTTTTAGGACCGATCAAAACGAGGAAGCCGATTCCGTTACCGAGGTCTCTTTAGGACTTAGCTACGTACCAAAGGTATCTCTAATAAAAAAGAGAAAGCTTGATTTGTTTTTTGACCTTAAAGGCGGCGCTTTAGGTTATAATAGCAATAGCGGTTCTAACACCGGTAATTTAGCTCTGCGCCTAGGATTGAATTATATCCTTGCTAAAAAATATGGTTTATTTTTTGATTATTCTCTAAGCAAGCAACAAACAACTGCCTCACAAGTTTCCACAGGAGGTTCGCGGAAAGAGTTTGTAGATTTTTGGCTATATGATATGGGGGTTAAGTTTCAAGCAGATTGGGGGCGGTTCCCCTGGGCGATACGCTATAATAGAAGAACGCCTGACTACGGTTCAGATTTTTTAGGTTCAGAGGTTATCACAGATACTGTTTTTTTAAGTGGGCATATAAAGCTTTTGCCGAAAACAAATTTTCTCTGGAGATACGATCTTGGAAAGGTTGAATATCCTAACAGAGTATCAGACGATTATGATTTTTTTAAATTGTGGGCTGGGGTAAGAGGAAAGCTATCTTCTAAGATTAAAGGCTTAGTGGAGGTAGGTTTTGGAGAATACGATTATGCCGACCGGACGAAAGACACAGAAGAGGTTAAGGTGAAATTGGATTATAATTTTTCTCGACGTCTCTTAGTTAACTTTTCAGCAAACAGGTCCCTAGTGGTAAGTCCTTTTACGACAGACTCCTCTTCGCAAGAAACTAAGCTTTCTCTAAACTGTAAATATCTGCCGCCTTTTAATAAAAATATCGTATTCAGTATGCAGTCTTCCTTTAGCAACAATGATTATGAGTCGGGGAGGGAAGACGAAAATTGGACCTACGGGTTTGATGTGAGATACGGTTTTAAGCGATGGGGTGTATTTGGTTTTAGCTATAACCACAATGAAAGAGAATCCAACATACAAACAGAAAGCTACACACAAAATATCTTTTCTGTAAATGCGAAGGTGAGTTTTTGAAAAAGCAATGTATGTCTTTATGCTGCAGTTTGTTAATATTTGTTGGAAGTGTCTTCTCCTTTAATGCTTGGGGACAGGCTGCAATTAAAATAAGAGCAGGCGATACATTTGATATTCGTGTAGAAGGAGAGCCGCACCTAAACATTACGGGTGTAGTTTCGCAAAGAGGTTATATTTCCTACAGACGTTTAGGAGAAGTATATGCAACTGGTCTCATTCCTGAAGCAGCAGCAGTGAAAATCGCTATTCTTATTAGAAGGTATTATCCCTTCCTAACTAACCCTAGAGTTACGGTTTTAATCAATAATAATCAACTCAGCGGAAATGTCCAGGCCAAAAAATATAACGGAGTTAAAGTTGTTACTTTTTCTGAACAAAAGGATTTTCACTACGGACAGTTAGAAACTGTTTACAGGATAAGCCCGCATGATACATTAGAAATTTCTGTGTTTGGAGAGCCAGACTTAACTAAAACATTAAGAGTTTCTGAAGACGGGTTGATAAGATACCCGCTTATAGGCCGGGTTTCTGTTGATGGTTTGACCGAGGAGGAGTTGACAAGAAAACTAGAGGATTTGTTAAAAGACAATTATTTTGTAAATCCCAAAGTAGGTGTATTTATAGTAGAATATGCAAAGTTTTCTATTCTAGGGGAAGTTAAACGCTCTGGGACTTTTGAGTTGAAAGGGAAAATTAACCTTGTTGATGCTTTTGTTTTAGCGGAAGGCCCTCTCGAACGGGCTGACTTAAACAAAATAAAAATTTTTAGGTCCCAAGGGGAAGAAAGAGGAAAAGAAAAGCAATATGTCGTAAATTTAGAGAAAGAAGGTAAGGCTTTTTATTTAAAGCCGGCAGACAGAATAGTTGTTTACGCTAAGGGCAAGATTTATATTTTGGGAGCAGTGAATAATCCCGGCATGTATCATATCAAAGAGGAAAAAATTAGTCTTGCCGATGCCCTTACTTTTTTGGCTGGAGGAACTGCAAATAATGCTAAACTTTCTGGTATCGAAATAATTAGGAAGAACGAAGAAGGGAAAAATATAACCTATACCGTGGATCTTGAGCAACAAGGGAATAACTTTTTGTTGCAGGAGCAAGATAGAGTGGTTGTGAAAGCATACGGGAATATTTCTGTATTTGGCCAGGTAGCCAGCCCAGGAAGATACCCTTATACGAAAGGGCTTACTGCCGTAGACGCTCTTGCTTTGGCAGGAGGGTTTACTACTGTTGCAGCGCGTAATGGCGTCAGAGTTATCAGAAAAAAAGACGGAGAAAAAAAGACTATAAAAGTTCCCGTAGGATATATTTTATCAACAGGGGATGCTTCTCGGGATGTTGAGCTGGAGGATGGAGATACAGTAGTTGTTCCTGAAAGTTGGTTTTAATCAATGAGACTTGGTTTTTTCAAGGCAAAGCCGCAGAAAAAAGCCGTAGGCGAATTCCTGCCTGCCGGCAGGCAGGGACCCTGAGCGAGTGAAACGAGTCGAAGGGTCATAAGGTTTAATTCCCCGCAGCTTGCTGCGAGGTAGTTCATTATAAATCATAAGGCAAAGTCATCATTACAAGAGTTTAAGTTTAGGCATAGATTTTATTAATAAATAAGAATATTTTATCGTCAAGAAATAAAAACTAAAGATATGATACCGCCAGCAGATGTCAAAGAACTTACCTTAATTGATTACGTCCAGATAGTTCTAAAACGCATATGGATACTTATCGCTTGCCTAGGCATTATAGGTGGGTTTGGTATCTATAAGACTTTTTCTACAGTTAAGGTTTATGAAACTGAAGCAACAATTTTTATTAAGCGGGAGGCGCTTCAATTTAGTGGAAAAGTGGACCGCAATAAAGGCGGAATTCCTAGTAAGGAAGCGCAATTGCTTCTTCTTTCATCGCGCTTATTGGCAAAACGAGTTATAGATAAATTAAATCTTTTAAATGATTCAGAATTTATCGAATCCAAGGACCCTGTAAGGAAAATCATTTCTATGGTAAGGATAGATGAGAAAAAAGAAGGCAATATCGTTAATGTCATTGTTACCGGAAAAGATCCTTTAAAAATTAGTAAAATAGCTAATGCTTGGGTTAAAGGTTTCGTTGAAGAAGATATTGACATGAGAATAGGAGCAACTATAGAAGGTCTAGCTTGGCTTAGAAAACAAGTAGCTATAACTTTAGTTGAGTTAGAAGAATCTGAAAAAGAACTCAATGTTTTTGTAAAAAAAAATAGAATAGATGTTATTCCTGAGGTAGGAACAACAGGAGGGACAGTAATATCAAGTTTAAAGGAGCAGAAAGCCCAGTTAGAAAAGCAACTTATTGAAATTCGCAAAATATATAAGGAAAAACATCCTAAGGTGATTTCTCTTACTAACCAATTGGAGGCTACAACTAGAAAGCTTGAAGAAGAAAAAGATAAGTTTTACTCTTTGCAGGAAAAAGCCTTAAAGTTTAAGCTTCTTAAAAGAGCTGCTGAAGATAAAAAATCTTTGTATGAAGGTTTTAGGACCAACATTCAAGAACTTGATATTTCACGAGAACTCATTGTTTCTAACATCCAAATAGTTAATGAAGCCCAACCACCCTCTAAACCAATAAAACCTGTTCCGGAGAAGGACATCCCCCAGGCTATAGTCTTGGCATTATTTTTAGGGGTGGGCCTGTGTTATCTTTTAGAATATTTAGATTCGACTCTTAAGACAGCAGATGATATAGAATTTTATGTCAAAGTGCCATTTCTAGGGTATATACCCGCAGCAGCCAAAGATATTAAAGAGGAAAAGGAAAAGGGATTGATGAGCACCAAGAAAGCTTATTCTCAAGTGGCCGAAGCCTTTCGAAATACAAGAGTGTCTCTTTTATTCGCCTCGCCCGAGGATAAACCTATAAAAACTTTGGTGATAACCAGTTCTATTCCTCAGGAGGGAAAAAGTTTTTGCACCAGTAATCTAGGTATAACTTTTGCAGTTGCCAAAGAATCTACGGTGATTGTTGATCTTGATTTGAGGAGAGGAAGGTTAGCTGAGGTTTTTGATGTGAAAGGCAAAGAGGGTTTAAGTAGTGTATTAGCTGGCATGTGTTCTTGGGAAGAAGTGTTAGTTAAGACAAAAATTTCCAATTTGTTTTTTTTACCCGCCGGCACTCTTGCCCCTAATCCTACGGAACTTATTAATTCAGAAAAGCTTAAAACAATTTTAAAGCAACTACGGGACAGGTTTCAAAGAGTGGTTATTGATTCTCCACCAATATTAAGCGTCAGCGATTCGCTTATTCTAGGAAGTCAATGTGATGGCATAGTTTTCGTAATTAAGGCCGCAGCCACCCCGCTTAAATGCATTCTTGAGGCAAAAAAAATAATGGAAAAAAAGATAAAGATTATTGGAACAATACTAAATAGCGTAGATGTTAGAAAAGAAAGCTATTATTATTACCACTACCACGATTATTATCATGCCTCCGAAAAGAAATCCTGATGATAAAAAGAGATGATTTTATTGTGTTTTCTTTCGAGGCCTTGTTGATTTTTCTTATTCTTTTAGCACCACTTTTCGCCGGGTCCTTGTTGTCTGTTCCCTCTAGCGTCATTCAACTCGTTCCTTTTTTTCTTCTTTTTGCACTTATTTTAAGAATAGCAACTGGTACTGAGCATAAAATATTTTATCCTCTAGGTATTTTTTATCTTTTTGGGTTTTTTCTTATTGCTATCTTTCAGCTTGCCCCTCTTTCTAAAAATCTGCTCCAGGCTATTTCGCCTAAGACTGCTTATTTATATCAAAATTATCTTTCTCCTCAGATAGAGAAAAGTATATATTCTTTAACCCTTTATCCGTTTTCTACGAAACAAGAGCTTATTAAGATTTTTTCTTTTTTTTGCATATTTTTCGTTGTTATTAATGTAGTTAACAAAAGGGCGCAATTTGAAAGATTATTTATAATAATATTTTTTTGGGCAGCTATTTTGGCATTCTACGGAATTATGAAGAAGTATTTAATATCGGGGCAGGAAGGAGACACTGTTGTTTTCAGCACCTTTAGTTACAGAAACATCTATGCTAACTACATGCAAATGGTTGTTCCTTTATGCATTGGTTATGCACTTTTTTGTGATAATTTATACAAAAAAGCATTCTTTAGCTTTCTGGCAGCAGTAATGGCTGTAAGCGTTTTTCTTTCTCTTTCTCGAATAGGTTCAGTGAGCTTGATTATATCATTGTTGCTTATGAGCGGTTGTTTTTTAGTGTCTAGGAAATCTAATAGGAGAAAGAATGCTATAATAATAATGTTAATTGTTGTAATAATCGGTGGGTTGTTTTTACTGACAGGAGTAGAGCCGCTGGTGGCTAGATTTTCTAAGACCGAAGCGGGGATATTATCCCGAGGGCAGATATATAAAGATTCCCTGGGGATATTAAAAGATTTTCCTATATTTGGAATAGGACTAGGTAATTTTAAGCATATATTTCCCTCCTATCAAAGTTTTTATTCACCGTACTTCATAGACAAGGTGCACAGTGACTATCTTCAGTTTTGCATAGAAGCCGGTATGCTTGCCGCTTTTTTTTGTCTGCTTTTTTTTGGTACAATATTTAAAGATATTATATTCGAAATAAAACAGAGGCGAGATCCTTTTGTGAAAAATATAGTAATAGGAGGCATGTGCGGACTTATCGGGGTAATAATTCATAATTTGTTTGATTT
>JAMXCX010000060.1 GCA_024542985.1 Candidatus Omnitrophota bacterium
GCAGCCTCTTCTCTTTTTGAAGCATCTTTCCACAAAATAGCCGCACAACCTTCAGGAGATATTACTGAATAATAAGCATATTCCATAATAAGGACTTTATCACCTACGCCAATACCTAAAGCCCCGCCGCTGCCGCCTTCTCCGATAACTATTGACAAAATCGGCGTCTTTAAAGAAAACATATCTCGGATATTTTCAGCTATGGCCTGAGCTTGGCCTCTTTCTTCTGCGCCGATGCCCGGGTAAGCTCCGGGAGTGTCGATAAGACATAGTATAGGCATAGAGAAGCGCTCAGCCAACTTCATAACTCGCATAGCCTTGCGATAACCTTCAGGATGAGCACAACCGAAATTTCGTTCAATGTTCTCCTTGGTGTCTTTACCTTTTTGATGCCCGATAACAGTTATTTTTTTGTCCCCCATAGTAGCGAACCCGCAGATAAGAGCTTTATCTTCACCATAAAGGCGGTCTCCGCTTAAAGGAATAAAATCTTTCATTATTAAATTTATATAATCAAGAGTTGTGGGCCGATGGGGATGACGGGAAATTTGAATCTTTTGCCAGGGATTAAGCTGGGAGTAAATTTCTTTTTTTATCTTCTTTAGCTTCTCTTCTAAGTGATTAATCTCTGACGAAAGCTCTACCTTTTTATCCAGAGAAAATTTCCTCAAGTCCTCAATCTTTTTCTCTAGTTCGACAATCGGTTTTTCAAAATCCCATGTTTGTATCATAACTTCACTCTTAGCCTTAACCTTAACCTCAGCCTCAGCCTCAACTTAAACCTTAGCTTTAATCTATAATAGTCACCTCTGTACCCATAGGTATGATATCGAATAAATCTTCTATGTCTTCATTTTTCATTCTCACACAACCAAGGGTAATTTGCTTTCCTAAAGCCTCGGGTTCTGTTGTGCCGTGAATACCGTATCCCTTTAAATCAAAGCCCATCCAGCGAGAACCCAAAATATTAGCCGGACTATCCGGAGGAATTACTGCGCCGGTTCTATACCAGGTAGGGTTTGGTAATTTACTAACAATCTTAAAAATGCCGATAGGAGTGCCATTGTCTCTTCCCGTAGCCACTATATATGTCCTGATGATTTCACCTTTTCGTTTTAAAAAAAGTAAATTTTGAGACTTGTCAACAACCAGGGAAAATTTACAAGTATGTACTTTTAACTCCTGTCCGGGTTTTATCACATCCGAAGTTAAGCTATTCGCGCGTTTAATGAAATTTACTGTAGTATTAAATTTTCTGGCTATTTTCGCTAAAGCATCATTAGGCTTAACTATATATTTCGTACTGCATTCATCTATAATGGGGGAAAAAAGAATCTTCATATTTATCTCTGCTGTCTTATCTTGAATTCTCTTTAACTTGTTAACATCCTTGGTGGTTTCCATGGCCTTTTTGTATAAGGCTTTTGCTTCCTCAAGATTTCCTCCGTCGAGAGCAACGTCAGCATCTTTCAAGAAAGAAACCCTCCTAGGTTTACCCTTTTTACTTCCTTGGCTCTTAGGCACCAAAAGCATACCCAGCCCAATCCCCAGAATAAACACCCCCAGCATAATAATTACCTGCATTCTTTTCATAAAAGCTCCTTTTTTCTAATAAAATATAAAGGTGGCTATTAGGCCGACAAGAGCCCCCATAAGAACTTCTACGGGGGTATGGCCTACTAATTCTTTTAACCTGTTTTCCTCAATCCTTTTTTTTTCATGCAAATCATCCATCATCTTATTAAGAATCTTTGCCTGCATTCCTATAGAACGCCTCCAGGTTTGGGCATCAAACATAGTAATCATAGCGAATAAAATACCCAGCGCAAAAAAAGGGGAAGCATAGCCTAATTCCTTACCCATGCAAACAGCAAAAGAGATAACCACTGCGCTGTGTGAAGAAGGCATTCCTCCTGTGTCAATAAGCCAAGAAAAGCTGAATTTTTCTTTCCTGGCTACCCCTCTGATAATTTTTAGCCCCTGAGCGATTACTCCGCTTAAAACAACAATCCAAAGAACCTTGTTGCTGCCTACTTCCTGCCAAAAATTCCCCATAAAATATTATATTTTTATTTTAAGTTAAATTAGCTGCCTAAACCTAGAGTCCTATTATAAGAAAAAAAAGTAATTTGAGCAATGAATATTTCTTGGTAAGGAAGGCTCCATCTATCGCGGCAAATATACGGCATTTTTCGCAAAATAATGACTTTATTTTTAAAATAGAAAATGGCCGGTGAAATCCAATTTAGAATACTTACTTCTTTTTAGCCAGTTTCCTGCCAAGATACAATCTCATAAGAGAGAAACTGTATAAAATTTAAGGCGTCTGCGATAGCAACAGGGTCATGGGTAATAGTAACGCTTCCGCCGACAGTGGTATCTATGCCTACGCCGCTCTCAGCAATAACCGTACCGCTAAGAGTAGCATTGCCTAACGTTGTCAATTCTCCAATAACATAGATTATGCCGTCAAAAGTTACTGTGCCGGCAATAAGCACATTTCCTTCTATGATTAAAATCCCGTTGCCGGTTAAATTTCCATTCATAATTAAATCAGCTCCTCCATCAGCATCATCAACCCAGGTTACTCCGATAAGAGGCTCGGCAAAACTGGTTTCATCATATATTTGGTCCGCAGCATTCCTTACCTCAGTTTTACTGTTTCCGAATAAATCCGAAAAGTTTATTGTAGCAAAATCATCAATCGTTCCGTTGATTGTAACTCCTGCACCTAGCTGGTTTATTTCCCCTGTTGATTCAATAGCGTGGCCGAAATTGGAAGCCTCCGGCGGAGTTACTTTTACAAAGACTTCCACATCTCTGGTTATTGTCCCGCCTGAAGGTATGTCAACAGAGCCGGTAGAATCAATCCGATAATAAGTAATATTGCCAACGGTTACATCAGCAGAAGTTGTATTGTAATAGCAATTAGTGTTTGTCGGACACCCCTGGGGATTACCTATATAATCACCTAAAGGAGAATTGGGTAAATTAGCTGCGGCTTCGGCAACACCTGTTTCAGCCAACCAAAAAGCCCTTATGGAATGCACCCTTCGGCTAATAAGATTATTATTATTAACGCTTTTAAAAAATATCGCGGTCATTGACATTGATAAAATAATAATAGCTAAAATACTAAATATTAAGGCAACTGCTTTTTTATTCATTTCTTACCTTCACCCCCATAGTCATATTATGAAAGATAGAAAAAGCTCCTGGTATTTGTTTTTGACCCTTAATTTGAATAATTAATTTTCCGCTAGTCTGCAAATCACCCGCACTACCTACATCATCTTCGTTTAGTAAGGTGATATTGCCACCAAAATCTTCTGTATAAAAAGGAACATCTACAATTTCATCATAAGTAACTGTTTGTGTTGGGCCACCGCCCTCAATGATATTGCGTGTAATCGTATTGTTGGTGTTGTCATAACTATACTCAATATGATAACTGCTCAGCAAATATGAACCATCAGTTGTATTAATGCCCTCAACCTGCCTAAATTTAATATGATAAGGTGAAGGGTTATTGCTATCCGCAGCAATATCCCAGCTGACAGATTGACGCACATCTCTTGCTATACGACTCATGACTATGCGCACCTTGGCTTTCAGATCTATATCAGCACTATTTAAAGGAAAAGCAAGCCTGTTTAAGCTTAAACTCATGACCAGGCTTGAAATAAGCATAATCAAAAGAAAAGAAGTAATCAGCGTTTCTACAAGAGTAAAGCTCTTTGTTTTAAGGCGCAATGCGCGTATGAAGCCGAAACTCCCTATTTGTACCTTGTTCATCCCAGTCAACAGTGACAATCACCTCCTTTAATCCACCAACAGCATTTATAGCAAAACTAATACTTTCGCTATCAAGATTGTTAAAATATGCGGGGGGGTAATTTGTGCTTAGATAACCGGCACTTATATCGCTATATGCCAAGGCTTTAACCTCTTCCAGCAAATACTGGGCATCACCGGCGGCAATTACTAAACGGCTGTTTGCCCGAGTAAGCAACATACAGGCGACGAATGTTGACAATAAGCCACTTATAACCACTAAGAAAAGAACTATCGATACCATCAGCTCTAATAAAGTTAAGCCTTTTTTTATCTTATTAAGCACCCACTCTTCTCCAATTTAAGTTTACCTTTTAATGCTATGAAAAGCAAATATCTGCGAATAGTTTCATAACATACTCAAATCCAATCTGTTATAACACTATATTTCCTATCTAAATTACCAAATAACGCCGTAAAGCTCCTTGCTTTAGTAATAGGCCGGCAGGCAGGGATATAAGGCGTTTTTCTTTTGGTATCTTCCCATCCCTGCGATAAACTTTCTCTGTTAAATAATAGTTTTTTAATAATGTCCATTATTTTAGAAGAATTAATAAATATCTTGACAAAAATCTTTTTTAGTAAATAATCTTTAAAAATAGGTATTATAATTATATATATCTTTCATAAAAAAACTAGGAGGCATTATGGGAAGACCAAAACGTGAACTAAAAAAAATACACAGAAGAAAAGTAAAGAAAGCTAAGAAAATGGTGCAATCACTTTGTAAGGGAGAAATTCCTTTCGAGAAATTGAGCCAACGCGCTAAACATTTCTTGAAAAAAAGAAAAAAACAAAAAGATAAATCTTCTTAATTTACCCGAAATTGTAGTGTTTTTTGACTTTCTTCTTTATGTGCCACTTGCATTTTAAGCCTTTGGGGAAAATTGCAAGGTTGCCTTTTACGATTTTTACTGTTCTTCCTCCGGGTATCTCTACTTCAACGTTTCCTTCTAAAAAATAACAAACTTCCTTTTCTTCATAATACCAATCAAAAATACTCTCTTCTTTCTGCCAGACAGGCCAATTTCTAACTCCTAGTTTTTTTAAATCCTCTTCAGTGGGGGTTTTTACTTCTATATCCATTTTTATGCTCCTTTTAATTCGGTACGAGAACAAACCTACCTGCCTGCCCTGGCACTAACTGCCAGATACTTTTTCTTCTGACTTGGAAAAATGTTCCCAATGCATATCTTCAACTCCTAATAGCAGATTTATCTTCTTTAGGTAAAACAGATAAGTTAATATGGCTACTCCTAAATAAAAAACAAATAAAGCATGCGTCCAGAAAAATACTTTAGCAAAAAAATAATTGGAACTCTCAAGACCTAGCTTCCAATATATCATACTTTTTGCCGCACTAAAAACAAAAGCTGCCAGAAGACACACCACGCCCAAACGAAAACCTCCTTTGTTCCTACTATCAATAATCTTATCCGTAAGCACTAGAGCGCAGAAAGAAATCACGATATAGAAAGCCAGGACTGCCGAATAGGGACCTTGCCAAACTAAATCCTTAAGGCCTATTCCAATCACTGATATGTCATAATAACTTTTTATCGAATAGCCTGCTATTCTCAATAAAGCGTCAAACGAACAGAAAAGAGCAGCCATGCCAACTATATTAGACAATAGGGAAAGATCAGCACGTCTGCTAAGATAATCGGCTATTTTATCTTGGTCTGAGCCTAAAAGATTTATAAAAACACACCCCAATCGCAAACCCTGAGGACATTTAATCCTATTTCTAACTATTATATGAGCTTTTATTTCTCCAGAAAAATGTTTTAATGAAAAGCTTATCTGGACGGAGTTCGGAAAAGGCTCTGTTTCTTTGATAAAAAATGAAAGGCCGGTTGTGCTCAATTCATTTATATAAACTTTCCTATAGAAATTTTCCTCTGTTGAAACTTCTGCGGCTAAATTAATCGGAATGCGTACGCAAATTCTTTTGATATTTTTGCTCTCAGTAACTATCCCTTTCATGGTTAGATTAACTTCTCAAAATAACGTAAAAGCATATCTTCCTGGATAATTTCGCATTCGGAAGGCTTAAAAACAAACGTTTCGTCATTTTCTGTACGCCCTACTATTAAATCACTCTTCTGCTTCCACAGCCATCCCTGCACAATATCTCCGTTCTTTAAATAGATGATATCTTTATCCAGCAAAAGCCATAGCTTCAGGCGCCATGACTTTTCTTTACCAAAAAAAGAATAAATGCCTGCCAGGATAAGAAGAGCCGTCGTTATACAAAATATATATTTTCGCATGATGCTAGATATATTCGTATTCTAAAAACTAAAATGCTGGCCGGCGAAGCAACTCTAAATACTTACCTACTTCTTCGGCACTTTCCTGGTCTCCCCGAGATTGATATAATTCTTGAGCTTTTTTATAGCTTTTCTCTGCTTGGTCAATTTTCCCAAAGTAATAATGCGCAAAGGCAATATTCATATAATCTTCAGCGGATTTTGCCTCAAGCCGCAAAATTTTTTGATAGTATTTAGAAATAGCTTTCTCGGGTCTAGGTTCTTTAATGTTAACTTGGAAATTCTTTTGCTTAGATTGTTTTTTCTTAGCGGGTTTGCAGCCGGGACACAAAACCACGAATCCTCCTATCAAGGCTACGATAGTGAATACTTTTATTTTCATTGTCTCTCCTTAAATATGGTGGCGGCGAGTGGACTTG
>JAMXCX010000061.1 GCA_024542985.1 Candidatus Omnitrophota bacterium
TGCAAGAAAAAGAAACAGTATATTCTACTTCTACAACCTATAGACTGCCTCCTTCCGGCAAACTCCTTGAGGCCGGATCGAAAAAATTCAAAGATAAAAATACAGGCCAAGCTATAAAACTTATTAAAGAAAGCATACTAAGCGACCCTAATAATGCCAAAGCTCATTACAGACTGGGCACAATATATGCCCATGAGGGAAAATTCCCGAGAGCTATTGAAAGTTTTAGAAAAACTATAGAAATTGACTCCCGCTTTACAAAAGCCTATGTCAACTTAGGTATTGTCTATGGGAAGCTTAAAAAATATAAACAAGCTTTAACCCTATTAAAAAAGGCTCTTAAAATGGATAAGCGTAACCCTAGAATATATTACAATATAGCTACTACCTGTCTGGCCAGTGGAAATAAAAAAGCGGCAATAAAATACTTTAAAAAAGCAAAAGCCCTAAGTCTTAAATATAACGATTCTCAACTTCTAGCCAAAATCGAAAAATTTTTATAAATAAAAAAGGTGCGGGCCAAATTAGCTCCGCACCTTTTTATATTAAAAATACTTACTTTTAGTAATCCTCACAAGGATTTTCTTCCCAACCCTCGAAAACATATTCCGGCTCTATTAAAAGCTCATCATAAGGAGGAAAGAAACAAAATCCCATATCGTAAAGGCCTTGTACCAACCGCATTACCATGTAACCCATACCTTTGGCACTACCAAAAACTAAGCCGGTAAGAGTACCCCGTTCCTTGATAGTTAAAAATGCTTGTTTGGGTATTTCCAACCAGCAAGCAAACGTATTAACCATTCCCCTACCGAATTTAGTAGCAGCATTGTTCTCATACTTTTCATAAGCATAGGCATTAACAGCGCCTAATGATAACCCTACTAACAACACCAAAATCACTAACTTCTTAGCCATAATTCACCTCCCTTTTTCGGAAAACCGTTTTTTTGACTCCCTCGTCTATACAACAAAAAAACCCATAACCTTTTGAGCTATGGGTAATGTTTTTCCTATATAACATACTGTTATATTTCGGTAACTGACTGCCATAGCTAGACAAGCCTTAGGCTCTTTGAGCTTTGCGCCTCTCGATTTCTCGAAATTTGCCTTTATCGATATAACCTTGATTTTAAAGAACAATTTTAGACATTACTTGTATAACATATATTTCTAATATTTTCAAGACGGTTTGCAAAAAAAATTCAGAAAATCGCATTATTGCTTTGTTTTCAAGCTTTTTCGCAATGTTTGCTTACCAACAAAGGTGATATTAAAAGATACTAGCTGTCAGATCCAGGATATTTTTCCTTGACAATAGATTATTTGTAGGTATAGTAGGTTAAATTATGAGCAGAAGATGTGGATTTTGCAGAAAAAAAGCCCTGAGCGGCTCTTCTATAGCCCGAAGAGGTCTACCTAAAAGTAAAGGTGGAGTGGGTTTAAAGACTACGGGAATAACTAAGAGAAAGTTTTTCCCAAATCTTCAGCCAAAAAGACTTATTGTAAACGGTAAGATTAAAAAAGTTCTTGTCTGTGCAAAGTGCATAAAAAGCGGCAAATTACCTCTCCCCGGAAGCAAGCCTACAATCTCTAATAATTAGTTTAGGAATATCGTGGTAGTTATTTTTACCTAAAGAAAATACTATATCAAAAGCATCCGCATAATCTATAATTTCTAATACATCTTTATCATAAATAATTGCTTCAAAAGTTCTTTTCTCATTGCTCACCCAAAGAGAAAAACCCGATCTTATTTTTTTAGGAGACGTTTTTTTAAAGATGTTACAAACAGAAAAAAGAGGCTGGTTATTGCCTTCACCGTAAGGCTTTAGTTTTTCTAAATCTTCTACCAGCCTTGTATCTATATCTTCAAGACACAAAGCAGCATCAATATCAAAAGAAGGAATAAAATCTTGGGGAGATAAATTATCTTTTATCGACATATTGATTTTTTCTTTAAAATTCTCCAGTTCATTCTTATTGACTTCTACTCCGGCAGCTTTGCTATGTCCTCCATAAGTAATGAGTGAATCTGCACACTCATCTAGCATATTTATAAGATGAACATTTTCAATTGAGCGAGCAGAGCCTCTACCCACACCTCCATCAAAAGAAATTACAAAAGAAGGCCGGTTGTATTTATTTGCTAGACGAGAAGCTACGATACCCAAAACCCCCGCATGCCATTTGTTGCCGGAAACAATAATGGCATTGTTTAATAGCGCATCTTCGGTGGTAATTGTCGTTTCAGCTTCTTTTAAAATCTGAGCTTCTATACCTCTTCTCAATTTATTATACTCACTCAATTTCAAAGCCAGCTCCTTAGCCTTTTGCTCCTGCTGGGTTAAAAAAAGATCTAGTGAATACTTCGGGTGAGCTACTCTTCCTGAGGCATTAATTCTGGGCCCTATAATATAACCTATATGAAAAGTATCAATATTTTCCTGTCTTATGCCTGCGGCCTCACAAAGGGCCCTTATAGAAACTCTTCTACTTTTTCTAATCGTTCTTAGGCCTTCTTTGAGTAAACATCTGTTTTCACCTCTTAAAGGCACAACGTCACATACAATAGACAAAGCAACTAAATCTAGAACTTCTAGACAGTTATTGCCGGATAATACTTGTAAAAATTTGAAAGAAAGAGCCCCTGAGCTTAGATCGGAAAAGGGATAAGCAGAGTCTTCTCTTTTCGGATTAATAAAAGCAAAAGGCTTAGTTAGCTCACCCTTGGGAATATGATGGTCAACTATTATAATATCAATATCGAGCTTACGAGCCAAATCTATTTCCTGCACAGAATTAGTGCCGCAATCAAAAGCGATTATTAAGCCAAAACCCTCTTCTTTAGCCCTAGTTATTACCTTCTTACTTAAACCATATCCTTCTTCTATGCGGTGCGGAACGTAAAAAGAAAAAGAACCCGGAAAATTTTTAGCAAATTCATTAAAGATGGCTAAAGAAGTAATTCCATCGACATCATAATCGCCGAATACAAAAATCTTCTCTTTTTTAGCAACAGCCTTCATTATTCTTTCTTTAGCTTTTTCTATATCAGGAAGTAACTTTGGATCATGCAAAAAATCAAGCGTAGGATTTAAAAAGGAATAAAAAAATTCTTCCTCTATTTGACGATTGAGAAGCACTTGCGCTAAAACAAAATGTATATTATGTCTTTTAGCTAAAATCTTAGCGCGCTGATTTAATTCTTTTATTTTCCATAGACGTCGTTTCATATTTTAGAAATATTTTCTTAAGAAATACTAAAGGCGGTTGGGCTTTATCTACATCTTTTCCACAGGAGCTATTCCTAGGAGTTTGAGAGCACAATGCAATACTTCTCTTACTCCCAGCAAGAGATTTAACCGGGCTTTTTTTATATTTTTGTCTTCTTCCAAAACTCTCTTTTTTTCGTAAAATTTGTGGAAACTAGACGCTAAGTTTTTCAAAAATTCAATAATAAATATCGGCTCCAACGAATAATAGGCCTTATCCAAACAATGTGAAAATTGCAATAGAGTGCGCAAAAGAGCTATATCTTCATCGTCAGTTAAGAACTTACTGAATTCGCTATGAAAAGAAGATACCTTTGCCTTTTTAAAAATACTTTCGATTCTCGCACAGGCATATTGAATATAATACAACGGGTTATTAAAAGATACCTCTTTGGCAAGGTCAATATCAAACTCTAGATGCGAAGAATTCCTTCTTGTTAGATAATAAAACCTTGTAGTATCTTTACCGACACTATTGATTAAATCGCAGAGTAAAACAGCTGTTCCGGCTCTTCTCGACATCTTTTCTTTTGTTTTTAGGCTCACTAACTGAATTATGACTATCTTTAAAATATCCTTTTTATATTTTAGGCCTGCTATAGCTGACTCTACTCTTTTTATATAACCATGATGGTCTGGGCCCCATAAGTTTATCAATTCATTATGCTTACGCTCGAGTTTATCTTTATGGTAAGCGATATCCGAAGCAAAATAGGTAAGCTCTCCGTCAGCTTTCCTTAAAACCCTATCTTTATCATCGCCGAATCTGGTTGCAGCAAACCATAGCGCATCTTCTTTTTCATATACAAAAGTTCTTTTTCTTAAAATTTCTATTGCTTCGTCAACTTTCTTTTCCTCTATAAGATCTCTCTGGCTTACCCAATTATCAAACTCTATACCCAAAGAATTTAAATCTTTTCTAATCAAGGCGAGGATATATCCCAAGCTAAAACCTTTTAAGTTAAAATCCTCAGGATTTTTTTGCCAATCTCTATTCATTAAAACTGCTTCAGCTATATCTTTTATGTATTCTCCTTTATAGCCATTCTTAGGGGCCTCTATCTCTCTTTTGGGCTTCATCAAACTGCTCACAGCGCTTAACACAGAAGCTGCTAGCAAATCTATTTGTTTTCCGGAATCATTAATGTAATATTCTCTAGTTACGTTATTACTAAAAAATTCTAATATGTTAGCAATTACATCTCCGATTACTGCCTGGCGGCCGTGAGCTACAGAAAGTGGTCCGGTAGGATTAGCGCTAAGGAATTCTAAAAGTACTTTTTTCTTTATTCGGGTGCGGAAAAAATCTCCTTTAATTTTAAGTATCTTGTTCAAAGAGTCTATGAGAGCTTCTTTAGAAATGAATATATTTATAAAGCCCGGCCGTAAGATTTCTATTCTTTCAATATATCCTGAAAGTGTTTTCTCTAAAGACTTTTTTATCTGTGCTGCAATATCTAGAGGATCCTCTTTGAGCTTTGAACCTAGCTTCAAAGCCACCATAGAAGAAAGATCCCCAAATTCTTGTTTAGGCGGTAACTCCCATAAGGGATAGTTTAAAGAAATGCCGTATTTTTTCTTTACTACTTCCTCTAATGCGCTTGAAATCTTATTGTAAAAAGTTTTCATATTTTAAATTCCTGCCGCCTTTGCCACTGCTTCTGTTTTAGCCTCTATAACTGGCGGGGAGCTAACGGCCTTAATCGCAACTTGCGGGTCTTTAAGGCCGTGACCGGTGAGAGTGCAAACGATATTCTTTTTCTCATTCTTACTTCTAATTTTACCAAAAAAACCTCTTTTGTTTAGCATTAATAATCCTGCTACTGAAGCTGCCGAAGCCGGTTCAACAAAAACCCCCTCTTCTTCGGCTAAAAGCTTATAAGCTGAAAGTATCTGGCTATCACTGACCGCATCGATTAAACCTTTAGACTCTTCTTTTGCAGAAAGCGCTTCTTCCCAACTTGCAGGATTTCCAATTCTAATTGCTGTGGCAATAGTCTTAGGATTTTTAAAAGGGTATCCTTTAACGATTGGTGCTGCTCCTTTTGCTTGAAAACCTAACATGCAGGGAAGATGAGTTATTTTTTTGCAGGAAAAATACTCCTTATAACCTTTCCAGCAAGCAGTTATATTTCCGGCATTACCTACCGGCAACAAATGAAAATCAGGTGCAGTTCCTAAAAAATCACATATTTCAAAAGAAGCTGTTTTTTGTCCTTCGATACGATGAGGATTTATGGAGTTGACCAATCTCACCGGATAATTAGCCGAGATTTCTCTAACTAATCTTAAAGCATCATCAAAATTTCCTTTCACTGCAATGACTTTTGCCTTATGAACAAGGGCCTGAGCTAGTTTTCCTAAAGCAATAGCTCCTTTCGGGATGACTACAATACACTTCAATCCTGCCTTAGCAGCATAGGCAGCAGCTGAAGCAGAAGTATTCCCGGTAGAAGCGCAGATAACTGATTTTACGCCTTCTTCTTTGGCCTTAGAAATTGCAAGTGTCATTCCTCTGTCCTTAAACGAACCTGTGGGATTAAGCCCTTCATACTTCAAATAAACTTTAAACTTAGGCCCTAGGCGAGCGGATATCTTACTAGCATATATCAAGGGGGTATTTCCCTCTTGCAAAGACACAAGAGGTGTATCCTTTGTCACCGGTAAATATTTCCTGTAACGGGCTATAACTCCTTGGTAGGTTTTCATAAATCTTCTATTCTTATTATCTGGGTAGGGCTCTTGACTACTTTAAGCCGGTCAATGCTAGCAATGGCTTTCCTTACGTTATCTTCCTTTGCTTGATGAGTAAGCATAACAACCGGGACTACTCCTTTTTCTTTTCTTTCTTTTTGATTTACTGAAGCAATGCTGATATTTAAAGAGGCAAGAATTTTAGATATTTTTGCTAACACACCAGGAAAATCCGCGGCTATAAATCTTATATAATAACGAGTCACTATATCTCTTATATTTTTAATAGGGATATTTGTGTTTTTTCTTATAAAGGCTGTATTAAGAAAAGCGATATTAACAATATCAGCAATTACCGAAGAGGACGTAGCAACCCCCCC